>RDZZ01000061.1 GCA_004293655.1 Polaromonas sp.
AGATGCCTTTTTTATCCTTAAAAAAAGCATTGACGCGCGCGTCGTGTGTGGCGATCACCAGCGTTGCGCCTTCACGCATGGCAGTGGCGTGCAGCAGGGCCAGCGAAGCATCCGCCGAGCCATCGTCCAGGCTGGCCGTGGGCTCGTCAGCCAGAATGACTCGTGGCCTGAGCAGCACCGCCCGCGCCAATGCCACACGCTGGGCCTGCCCGCCTGACAGCTGGGCAGGCTTGCGGCTGGCCAGCGCCTGCACATCCAGGGCGCTCAAGACCTGGGCAATGCGTCCGTCATCTTGTTGTTGACCAGCCGCCCACTGGGCCAGGGCCAGGTTGTCATGTACGTTCAGTGCAGCACTCAAATGCAGCTTTTGGGGTAAAAACCCAATGGTTTGTGCCCGCCAGGCGTCCCCCTCTACCTTGCCAAGTGCTTTAAGTGACTGACCTGCTACGGTGATGTCGCCCCCGCTGGCAGCCAGCAGACCCGCAGCCAGCGCCAGCCAGGTGGATTTGCCCGAGCCTGACGCACCGCGCAGCAGCAGCACACCGCCCTGGGGTACATCAACATCAACGAACTGCAGCGTTGGCCCGGCTTTGTAGCGGTAAGCCAGCTGGTGCGTACGAATCATGCCGCAGCGCCGGTGGCACAGTCCACACACACACCGCGCACGGCAAAATCCATGCTCATACCCTGGTAGCCGAGTGCTTTGAGCGCTTCCAGCGCCGTTTGCGCCGCCCGCTCCAGGTCATCTCCACTGGCTTGAAGCGCCCCGGCCAGCGGGCTGTCCCGGTGGCAACTCTGACACTCAAAGTGTGGAATGGCATGCACGCTGGTTGGCATGGCCTGGTAGCGGCGCACCCGGCTGGCATCGACGCGGCACAGCAGCAGGCCCACCTGCGTGAGCCGGTCAATCAGCCGGTAAAGCGTGACGCGGTCCAGTGCCAGTTCGGTGCTGCCCAGCAGTGCCGCTTGCAGCTGGGCATGGGTGTAGCTGGTGTCGGGGTGGGCCAGCAGCCAGCCCAGCACCAGACGGGCCGCACTGGTGCGGCGCAGGCCGTGCGCCGTCAGCAACGCGTCAATCGGTGCGGCTGAAAAGTCAGAGGGGAGAAGTTTTGCCATGGATCAAAAAATTAATCAAAAGATCAATCAAAACACAAAAGATAACGCACAAAAGAGCTGATGCAATCAAGTTGCATGATAATGTATTGCCACTCAATTGCATTATCCTGCTTATTGAGCGTTCATTCAGCTCTTCGCTCCTTCATCTTGTCGAGACAATTTGTGTTGATCTTTCAGTATTTGAAAAAAATCGCCTCTGGCAGCGTTCTGTCATGGCCCGCCTGGTGGCGCATGCTTGTGGTGCTGCCAGCAGTGGTTTTGCTCTGGCTGGCGGTTTGGTGGGCCAGTGGAGAAGCCGCGCCATGGTGAGCCTGGAGAACCTGACGGTCAGTTATCGCCATCACCCGGCGCTGCACCACATTACGGGCTGCTTTGCACCAGGCTCGCTGACGGCAGTGGTCGGACCGAACGGCTCTGGCAAGAGCACGCTGCTCAAAAGCATCATGGGTTTGCTGCCGCTGGCTGGTGGGCAGCTGACGGTCTCCCAGTCTGCACGGCGTGTTGCCTACTTGCCGCAGGTCGCTGAAATCGAACGCAATTTTCCGATCAACGTGCGTGACTGCGTGTGTCTGGGTTGCTGGCCGCTCAAGCGGGCCTGGGGCGGCATTGACGGGCAGCAACTCCAGCGCGTCGATGCGGCCCTGCAAGAAGTCGGACTGCAGGGGTTTGAGCATCGCCCGATCAGCTCGCTGTCTGGCGGACAGCTCCAGCGTGTGCTGTTTGCACGCCTTCTGGTGCAAAACGCCGATCTGATTTTGCTGGACGAGCCATTCAGCTCCATCGACAGCAAAACCACGGCTGCGCTGCTGCGCATCATTGCGGGGTGGCACGAGAAAAAACGCACCGTGATGGTGGTGCTGCACGACGACGCCCAGGTTCGACAGTACTTTCCGCAAACCCTGCTGCTGGCGCGTGAGCTGGTGGCGTGGGGTCCAACGCACCAAGTCATGACACAGGCCAACTTGGCGACTGCGCGCGCCATGGCCGAGGCCTGGGACGACAACGCCGAGCTTTGCGACGTGGATGCCGTGATGCCGCCCCGTCTTGAAGTTCTGCCCCACACCGCCCTGCACAGGCACGGTGCCTGATGGACAGCTTGCAATCCTTTTTTGGCAGTGCATGGGGCAGCATCTGGAGCCTGGCTTTCGCGCCTTTTGTGGAGTTTGCCTTCATGCGCCGTGCCCTGGTGGCCACGCTGGCCTTGTCATTGAGCACGGCACCCCTGGGTGTTTTTCTGACACTGCGACGCATGAGTCTGTTTGGCGACGCGCTCAGCCACGCGATTTTGCCTGGTGTGGCAGTGGGCTTCATGCTGTTTGGCCTGTCCTTGAGCGCCATGGTGACGGGCGGCGTGATTGCAGGCATGCTGGTCGCAGGCATTGCCGGGCTGATCAGCCGCGCCACCACGCTCAAGGAAGATGCCAGTCTGGCAGCGCTGTACCTGCTGGCGCTGGCCATCGGTGTCACGCTGGTCTCCAGCCACGGCACGCAGCTTGATTTGCTGCACATCCTGTTCGGCAGCGCCTTGGGCGTGGACACCCCGGGCCTGCTGCTGGTCGCCACGGTTGCCAGCGTCAGCGTGCTGGTGCTGGCCGCAGCTTATCGCGGCCTGGTGCTGGAGAGTTTTGATCCGGTTTTTTTAAGTGTCATGGCTAAAAAAAGCAGGCAGTCCGGGCCGAACTGGGTGTGGCAACAGGGTTTTCTGATGCTGGTGGTGGTCAACCTGGTGGCGGGTTTTCAAACACTGGGCACCCTGATGGCGGTCGGGCTGATGATGCTGCCAGCCGTCTCAAGCAAGCTTTGGCACGACACCCTGCCCGCGCAGCTGGTCAACGCCAGCGGACAGGCCCTGCTGGCCGGTTGTGGCGGGCTGCTGCTGTCCTATCATTTTGACACCCCATCCGGGCCGACCATCATTGCCTGTGCGGGTGCCCTGTACCTGGCCTCACTGCTGGTGGCACCGAACGGCTGGCTTGTACGCCTGCTGGCACCACGATACCACCGCGTTGCCTGACATCTCTTCAACTTCTCAACCTGACTTGAACCTTCTGTATGAAAAAACTCTTGACTGCCTTGATCAAACCAGCCGTTGCCCTGGCCGTTTTTGCAGCAGCAACGGCCAGCCTGGCTGCCGATAAAATCCCGGTGCTGGCCAGCTTCAGCATCCTGGGCGACCTGGTGCGTGTTGTCGGTAGCGACCGCGTCGTGGTGACCACGCTGGTGGGGCCAGACGAGGACGCACATGTCTTCGAGCCCAAGGCATCGGACGCCAAGAACCTGCTGCAAACCAAGCTGATGGTCACCAATGGCCTGGGTTTTGAGCCCTGGGCGCAAAAACTGGTCAAGTCTTCTGGTTACAAAGGGCCGGTTGCCGTGGCCAGCCAGGGCATCAAAGCGCGCAGCATGTCAGCTCACAAAGGCGCGGGCACCGAGACTGACCCGCATGCCTGGCAAGACCCGACCCATGTGCTGGTCTATGTGCGCAACATCGCAGCCGCTCTGGGCAAACTGGACCCAGCTGGTGCCAGCATCTACCAGGCCAACAGCGACGCCTATGCCAAAGAGCTGCAAGCGCTGGACGCCGATGCCAAAACCCAGATTGCCGCCATACCGCAGCCCAAGCGCAAGGTCATCACCTCGCATGACGCTTTCGGCTACTTTGGCGCGCACTACGGCATCGCGTTTTATGCCCCACAAGGCATGTCAACCGAGGCCGAGCCCAGTGCCAAGGGCGTGGCGCAGCTGATCCGCCAGATCAAAAAAGAACAGATCAAAGCGGTTTTTGTGGAAAACATGAGCAACCCCAAGCTGCTGGCCCAGCTCAGCCAAGACGCGGGTGTGACCATCGGCGCCACACTCTACGTCGATGCACTGTCTAAAACGACTGGCCCGGCAGACAGCTATTTGAAGCTGATGCGTCACAACATCACCCAGCTTGTGGCCGGTATGAAACAGAATTGAAACGATACTTGACTTTGACTCAGAACCAATAAAAAGCGGCCCGAGGGCCGCTTTTTTTGGGTTGGCAGACCAGCCCGAATCAGGCAGCCGCCCCAGCACTTACCGTATCCGCCATGTCCGTGTAGTCCTTGACCTTGTCAAAGTTCAGATACCGGTACACAGTGTCGCTGGCTGCCGTCAGCACGCCCATATCCAGCATGTACTCGGCTTTGGTCGGAATGCGGCCCAGCTTGGAGCAAATCGCTGCGAGTTCGGCTGAGCCCAGATAGACGTTGGAGTTTTTACCCAGCCGGTTCGGGAAGTTGCGCGTCGATGTTGAAAACACCGTGGCACCTTCCTTGACCTGTGCCTGGTTGCCCATGCACAGGCTGCAACCCGGCATTTCCATACGCGCACCTGCAGAGCCCAGCACGCCGTAATGGCCTTCTTCACTGAGCTGTTTGGCATCCATCTTGGTGGGCGGTGCCATCCAGAGCTTGACGGGAATGTCGCGCTTGCCTTCGAGCAGTTTTGACGCGGCACGGAAGTGGCCGATGTTGGTCATGCAGCTGCCGATGAACACCTCGTCGATCACTGCGCCGCTCACGTCACTGAGCGTTTTCACGTCGTCCGGGTCGTTCGGGCAGGCCACGATGGGCTCATGGATGTCGGCCAGGTCAATCTCGATCACGGCGGCGTATTCGGCGTCTGCATCGCCTTTGAGCAGTTGCGGGTCTGCCAGCCAGGCTTGCATGGCAGCAATGCGGCGCTCAATGGTGCGCACGTCTGAGTAGCCGGTGGCAATCATCCACTTGAGCATGGTGATGTTGCTGGTGATGTACTCAATGATGGGCTCTTTGTTCAGGTGAACCGTACACCCCCCGGCAGAGCGCTCTGCAGAGGCGTCGCTCAGTTCAAACGCCTGCTCGACTTTCAGGTCTGGCAGACCTTCAATCTCCAGAATGCGACCCGAAAACACATTGATCTTGCCCTGCTTGGCCACGGTCAGCAGCCCAGCCTTGATGGCGTACAGCGGGATGGCGTTGACCAGATCACGCAGCGTGATGCCGGGCTGCATTTCGCCCTTGAAACGCACCAGCACCGACTCGGGCATGTCCAGTGGCATCACGCCGGTAGCCGCACCAAAAGCCACCAGGCCAGAGCCTGCCGGAAAGCTGATGCCAATCGGAAAACGCGTGTGGCTGTCGCCGCCGGTGCCCACTGTGTCAGGCAGCAGCATGCGGTTGAGCCAGCTGTGAATGATGCCGTCACCCGGGCGCAGCGAGATGCCGCCACGGGTGCTGATGAAGTCTGGCAGCTCATGGTGCATTTTCACGTCCACCGGCTTGGGGTAAGCCGCCGTGTGGCAAAACGATTGCATCACCAAATCAGAGCTGAAACCCAGGCATGCCAAGTCTTTGAGTTCGTCGCGCGTCATGGGTCCGGTGGTGTCTTGCGAGCCGACCGAGGTCATCTTGGGCTCGCAATACGTGCCGGGGCGAACGCCCTGCTGCTGGCCGTTGACCACTGGCAAACCAACTGCACGGCCCACCATTTTTTGCGCCAATGTGAAACCGCGGCCATTGTCAAGTGGGTCTTGCGGCAGGCGAAACAGACTGGAGACGGGCAGGCCCAGCGCAGAACGCGCTTTGGCTGTCAGACCACGGCCCACAATCAGGGGAATGCGGCCGCCAGCGCGCACTTCGTCAAACAGCACATCGCTTTTGAGTTTGAACTCGGCAATGACCACGCCATTTTTCAGTGCTTTGCCGTCATAGGGACGCAACTCAATCACGTCACCCATGGCCATCTGGCTCACGTCCAGCTCAATCGGCAGCGCACCCGAGTCTTCCATGGTGTTGTAGAAAATCGGGGCAATCTTGCCGCCTAGGCAAACACCGCCAAAGCGCTTGTTGGGCACGTAGGGAATGTCCTGACCGGTCCACCACAACACCGAGTTGGTGGCGGACTTGCGGGACGAGCCGGTACCCACCACGTCACCCACATAGGCCACCAGATGGCCTTTGGCCTTGAGCTCTTCAATGAACTTGACCGGGCCACGTTTACCGTCTTCTTCGGGCACGACACCGGGACGGGCGTTTTTGTGCATGGCAAGGGCGTGCAGTGGAATGTCAGGCCGGCTCCAGGCATCGGGCGCGGGCGACAGGTCATCGGTGTTGATCTCACCAGCGACTTTGAAGACGGTCAACGTGATGGACTCAGGCACCTCCGGGCGGCTGGTGAACCACTCGGCATCGGCCCAGCTTTGCATCACGGCTTTGGCGAACTTGTTACCTTTCTCGGCTTTTTCCTGCACATCATGGAACTGGTCGAACATCAGTAGCGTGTTTTTCAGCCCGGCAGCGGCTTGCAGGGCCACGCCCTCTTCGCTGTCGTCCAGCAAGGCAATCATCGGGCTGATGTTGTAGCCGCCCAGCATGGTGCCCAGCAGTTGCGTGGCTTTCTCGCGTGATATCAAAGCGCATTTCTCGCTGCCATGGGCCACAGCGGCCAGATAGCTGGCCTTGACCTTGGCCGCCGCATCCACACCAGCGGGGACGCGGTAGGTGAGCAGCTCCACCAAAAAGGCCTCTTCGCCAGGCGGTGGCGCTTTCAAAAGCTCGATGACTTCACCAGTCTGCTTTGCGGTCAGCGGCAGCGGTGGGATGCCCAGCACGGCACGCTCGGCGACATGGTTGCGGTATGTTTGCAAGGTTTGCAAGAGATGAGGGGATGCATCAAGTGACATGCTGGGTTTTCCTGGGGTGTGGGTTGTGAGAGAAAATGAAAAAAAGCGTTTACCAAATTTTTATTGAGCAGCGGGGGCGGACGCAGGTACGGACGCAGGTGCGGGTACGGGTACGGGTATGGCAGGCACCAGGGGAACATTGACCACAGGCTTGGGCGCATCAAGCACGCTGACAGCCGGATTCATCTTCAAAGCCTGGGCAACGGCCAACTGCGCCGGGCTGACGCATTCATCGGCCATGCGCGTTCCGAGCTTCTGGTTCATCAGCATGGATTTGTTGGCCAGTTGCAGCCACACTGCGCCCGCCTTGCGGTCTTCCAGGCGAATGGCACCCGTTGTGGTGACCACAGGAAACATCCGGTATTTGAAGTTCTTGCCCTGCACATCAAAGTAGCCAGGAGTTTTTGCATCCGCTGTCAGGGTGACATCTGCACCCAGCTCACAAGGCAGCTTGCCCACATAGACCCGCTCGGCAATGCTGGCTTCTTCTGGCGTCAATGCAGCGTCTGCAGCTTCAATGGCGACAGCCAGGTTTTTGGCTGTACTTTTAATCTCCGCGCGGCTGGTGCTTTCGGGCAACTTCTTTTCAGGCAACTTCTTTTTTGGGTCTGACTTGGCAGTGGCTTTGCCAGCAGGCGTCGCAGTTTGAGCCATGACACCGAGTGGCGCGAGCAAACAGCTGGTGGCAGTCAAAATGGCTGCCAAGGTGGGGATTTGCATCATTTTCATACGGGTCTTCACGAGGGTTGTCAATCTCAGGCTGCAGCCTGAAAGTAGGTTTGTACGTCTTGGGGCAGGGCACGTCCGCTCTGGTGCGCGCGTTCGAGAACCTGCCAGAAATAGCGGTAGCTGGCACGGTCATGTAATTTGCCATCAAAACGGGTGGGAGCCCAATCAGCACGTACGGCAGCAACTATTATTTTTGCAGCAATTTCAATCTCGCCCTCGGTGGGCGAGAAAGCCTCCAGAATTGGCCGGATCTGACTCGGGTGAATGCTCCACATGCGGGTGTAGCCCAACTGCTGGGCGGCACATCTGGCAGCGACTTGCAGGGCTGCGGTGTCACTGAACTCTGTGACAACGCCATGCGAAGGCACCTTGCCATGCGCGTGGCAGGCCGCCGCAATCTCCAGCTTGGCGCGTACTACCTGTGGATGTGTGAACTGGCCTTGGCTGCTCATGCCGTGTGCAGGTATGGCACCACCGTGGCTGGAGACAAAATCCATCAGGCCAAAACTGAGCGACTGCACGCGCGGGTGCGCGGCAATTTCGAAAGCGCGATGCACAGCCAGAGGCGACTCGATCAGAACGTGCAAGGGCAGATGTGCCGCAGATGCGGCCATCAAAGCATTCTCAGCCTTGACGATGTCTTCAACCGACTCGACCTTGGGCACCATGATGTGGCTGAGCTGCTGCCCTACGCTGCCGGCGATGGTGGCCATCTCAAGCTCGAACGCCGGGTGATCCACTGCATGCACACGCACCGCTATCCGTGCCTGGCTGGCCAACAGCGATGCATGCGATACAAGCGCCACCACCATGGCGGCGTGGTCAGCCTCGCCACCCACGGGTGCGCCATCTTCGCAGTCCAGCGTCACATCAAAAACACAGGCGCCAAACTCCTCCATCATCTCGGCCTGCAGTTGCAGGCTTTTACGCATCCGGCTTTCTAGGCCGCTGTAGTGGTCGCACACCGGCAAAAAACCAGCTGCAGCCTGAGCGCCGAGGAGGATGTCGCGTGGATGGCTCATGTGGGTGGATGACGCCTTGCCTTACTGAGACATTGAGAGATCGAAAGGTCGAGAGGTCGAGAGCTGGAAGGGGTAGGGGCAAGGGATTTACAGCAAATGCGCCACGCCGGCTTTTTCGCCCTGCAACTCGTCGAGCGTCTTGTTGATGCGTTCCTGGCTGAAGGCGTCAATCTCCAGGCCTTCGACCAGTGTGTATTCGCCGCCTTCGCAGGTCACGGGGAAGCCAAACATGGTGTCCGCAGGAATGCCGTACTGGCCATCCGATGGAATGCCCATGGTGACCCACTTGCCGTTAGTACCCAGCGCCCAGTCGCGCATGTGGTCAATGGCGGCGTTGGCAGCGGACGCCGCAGACGACACGCCGCGCGCCTCAATGATCGCCGCGCCGCGTTTGCCAACGGTTGGCAAGAAGGTGTTGGCGTTCCATTCCTGGTCGTTGATCAAGGCCGCTACGCTCTGGCCGTTGATGGTGGCAAAGCGGTAGTCTGCATACATGGTGGGTGAATGGTTGCCCCAGACGGTGAGCTTTTCAATGCTGGAGACCGGCTTGCCAGTTTTGGCCGCGATCTGGCTGGCTGCGCGGTTGTGATCCAGGCGCAGCATGGCGGTGAAGTTTTTACGCGGCAGGTCTGGCGCGCTCTTCATGGCGATGTAGGCGTTGGTGTTGGCCGGATTGCCCACCACCAGCACCTTGACGTTGCGGCTGGCCACAGCATTCAGGGCCTTGCCCTGGGCGGTGAAAATCGCGCCATTGACGGCCAGCAGCTCGGCACGCTCCATGCCAGGGCCGCGCGGGCGTGAACCGACCAGCAGTGCGTAGTCGGTGTCTTTGAAGGCTGTCATCGGGTCGCTGTGGGCCTCCATGCCCACCAGCAGCGGGAAGGCGCAGTCGTCGAGTTCCATCATCACGCCCTTGAGGGCTTTTTGCGGGCCTTCAACGGGTACTTCAAGCAGTTGCAAAATCACGGGTTGGTCTTTGCCCAGCATTTCGCCAGAAGCAATGCGAAACAGCAGCGCGTAGCCGATTTGGCCTGCTGCACCAGTGACAGCAACGCGGACGGGGGGTTTGGACATGGGTGACAGCTTTCAAGTGGGTTGGTAAAAAATACAGGGGCCATGCAATCGAGCAAGCAGTGTGGGCGAGCCGTCAGCCATGCGCCTGACAGTCTGCACAGCCCGCCTCAGCGCGAGATTTTACGCTGGAAAACCAGACGTGGTCAACTTGTCTTATGTCTTATATAAGATATGATTGCAGCGATCAACACCCTGTACCCATGGCTGCCATTTCCACCTCTTTTGCCTCCTCGCCTGCCGATGAGCTGGCCAACACAACGCCTGCATTCAGCCCGCTTTACCAGCAGATCAAGGGCCTGATTCTGCAAAGCCTGCAATCAGGTGAGTGGAAGCCAGGTGAAGCCATACCGTCGGAGATGGACCTGGCGGCACGCTACCGAGTCAGCCAGGGCACGGTGCGCAAAGCCATTGACGAGCTGGCCTCGGGTCACCTGGTGGTGCGTCGCCAGGGCAAGGGCACGTTTGTCGCCACGCATGCAGAGCAAAACATTCAGTTCCGTTTTCTCAAACTGGTGCCTGACAGCGGCACCCCCGGCAGCGAAGGCCCAGCCCAGCGCGAGATCATTGACTGCCGCCGTGCGCGGGCCAGTGCCGATATTGCACGCATTTTGGGCCTGCGCAGTGGCGACTCGGTCTTGCAGGCGCGCCGGGTGTTGAGTTTTGCGGGCACGCCCACCATTTTGGAAGACATCTGGTTGCCTGCCGCGCCGTTCAAGGGGCTGACCGCCGAGCGCCTGGCCAACTACCACGGGCCCATGTACGCCCTGTTTGAAACCGAATTCAATGTCCGCATGGTGCGGGCCGAGGAAAAAATACGGGCCGAGCCCGCCACCGACGGGCGGGAGCTGCTGTTGAAAGTGGCGCACGGCACGCCCCTGCTCAGCGTAGAACGCATCGCCTACACCTACCAGGACCTGCCCATGGAACTGCGCCGGGGCTACTACCGCACTGACACGCATCACTACCGCAACACTTTGAACTGACTGAACCAACCCAACAGGACACCGCAGCCAGATGAGCTTTAAAGGCAACAAATCGTCGCTCCCCAGCAAAATTTGCGTTACCTGTGGGCGCGACATGACCTGGCGCAAAAGCTGGGCTAAAAATTGGGCGGACGTGAAATACTGCTCGGACGCTTGCCGGGCAAAAAAGCCCAAGACCGCAAGCGTCGCCAGCAAAGCCGCCAAACCATAAACCGCTTTGCCCCTGCGGAATTAGCTCACTGCGCTGCAAAACCCAAGCGTCGTTAAATAGAATGATCAGCATGAAACCAAAACCCTGCCGTCACCTCGTCATGATTTTGGGTGACCAGCTGGATGAGGCATCGTCGGCTTTTGACGGTTTTGATCCGGCTCAGGACGTGGTGCTGATGGTCGAGGCTCTGGAAGAGTCCACCCACGTCTGGTCCCACAAGATACGCACTGCGCTGTTTTTGTCAGCCATGCGTCACTTTGCAGACCACCTGCGGCAGCGTCAGTGGCCCGTGCATTACCGGGCACTGGACACCAATGGCGACAAAACCCTGGGTGATGGACTGCTGGCCGCCATGGCGCACCACCAGCCCGAGCGCGTGATTGGTGTGGAACCCGGCGACCAACGGGTTCGTCAGCAGATAACAAATGCTATTGATTCGATAGCTGACAGCGCTTATGGAACGTGCGCTACAGGCCAAAAAAGCTTAAAAGTCGCGCTGGAATGGCGCGAAGACAGGCATTTTTTGTGCAGTTTGCCGCAATTTCGAAAGTGGGCCGGAGCATCTGCCAGCCTGCGCATGGAGTTTTTCTACCGCACCATGCGCCGGCAATACAAAGTGCTGATGCAGGGCGACCAGCCCATCGGCGGCCAATGGAACTTTGATGCCGACAACCGCAAAGGTTTCGGCAAGGCAGGACCGCAAAACATACCCAAAGCTGTTGACTACAAGCCAGACGCCATCACCAAAGACGTGATCAAACTCGTCAACGAGCATTTCGCCAGTCACCCCGGACAGCTTGACCATTTCAATTGGCCCGTGACGCGGGAACAGGCTCTGGTCGCCCTGAAAGACTTCATCGACAACCGCTTGCCGCAGTTTGGCCCGCATGAAGATGCCATGTGGACCCATCTTGATTTCGGCTGGCACTCACTGTTGTCAAGCTCTCTTAACCTCAAGCTGCTTAACCCGCTGGAAGTGGTTTTAGCGGCTGAGCAGGCTTACCTTGCACGCGGACTGGACCTGGCCAGCGTGGAAGGCTTTATTCGCCAGATACTGGGCTGGCGCGAATTTATGCGCGGTGTTTATTTTCTGGACATGCCGGAACTCAAAACCGCCAACCACTATGGTCACACCAACGCGTTGCCCAAGTGGTACTGGACCGGGGATACGCACATGAACTGCATGCGCCAGTCCATCGGCCAAACACTGGCCAACGGCTACTCGCACCATATTCAACGCCTGATGGTTACCGGCATGTTCGGCGTCACGGCGCAAATCAGCCCGCAGCAGTTGTGTGACTGGTACCTGGCGGTTTATGTCGATGCCGTGGAGTGGGTTGAGCTGCCCAACACAGCGGGCATGGCACTGTTTGCCAACGGTGGACGCTTCACATCCAAACCTTATGTGGCCAGCGGTGCCTACATCAAACGCATGAGCAACTATTGCAGCGGCTGCCGGTATGACCCAGAGACCCGCGCTGGCCCCAGCGCTTGCCCCATGACCACGCTTTACTGGAACTTCCTGGACCAGCACGAAAGCACTTTTGGCAGCAACCCGCGCACTGCGCTGATGGTTAAAAACCTGCAGCGCATGACCCCCGCACTGCGCACAGAAGTGCGAGAACGCGCAGGCCAGATGCTGGCGGATCTGGACAGCCTGTAAAACCCGAGTCAGTCTGAAGCACAACACACACCCAAACCGCGCGCACAACATTTATACCGACACAAAAATGCCTCTGCACATGACAAAAAACCCAGACCCCATGAGCGCTGAGCCCCTAATGATGTTGCATTGCAATAGAATTTGAGGGTTTACCAGAATTTGTAAGTTACCAAGCAGTTACCAGACCGCACACATCATCTTGCAACCCGCAGCCAACAGCCCCACAGAAAGCCCAGCATGCTAGAGCCAGCGACCTCCACGAAAAAACGGCCCGAGTTCCGCAACATCAACGCCTTCACTGATTTGCCTGCCTACCGCCTGCCACTGGCGGGCATCGTCTCCATCCTGCACCGCATCAGTGGGGCCATCATGTTCCTCCTGCTGCCATTTACGCTCTGGATGTTTGACACATCACTGTCTTCAGACATCTCGTTTGCAAAATTCAAAGGTGCTTTCAACGTCGGGATGCTGGGTTTGCCAGGAGTCCTCTGGAAACTGGCAGCACTGGCCTTGATCTGGGCCTATCTGCACCACTCCATTGCGGGTCTGCGTCACTTGTGGTCTGACACGCATCACTCTGCCGTCACCAAAGAGTTTGGTAAAACCTCGGCACTCGTCACGATGGTGCTCAGTGTCGGCCTGACGGTGGTGCTCGGTGCCAAACTGTTCGGCTTGTACTAATATTTACAGCGCCCACTCATCAAACCACACAACAAAATCACAGGACAGCACACCATGGCAGTAAATTACGGCTCCAAACGCATCGTTGTCGGTGCCCATTACGGTCTGCGCGACTGGCTGGCCCAGCGTGTGACTGCCGCATTGATGGCACTTTTCACAATCGCCCTGCTGGCTCAGGTCTTGTTGACCAAAGGCCCGATCGGCTATGACCGGTGGGCCGGTATTTTTTCATCGCAATGGATGAAGGTGCTGACTTTCACCATCATCGTCGCCATGACTTATCACATCTGGGTGGGCATGCGCGACATCTGGATGGACTACATCAAGCCCGTCAGTGTTCGCCTGGGCCTGCAGGTGTTCACGATGGTCTGGCTCACAGCCTGCGCCGGCTGGGGCATACAAGTGCTGTGGCGCTTGTAAAAATCACCACAAAAAAAGACTTTTCAGCCATCTTGCTGCGACACCCTAGAGAATCCCCTCGATTTTAAAAAACATGACCGCAAGCTCCAAACTTCCCAAGCGCAAATTTGACGTTGTTATCGTAGGAGCCGGCGGCTCTGGTATGCGAGCCTCGCTGCAGCTGGCCCGGGCCGGACTGAACGTTGCCGTGCTGTCCAAAGTGTTCCCGACCCGCTCGCACACTGTGGCGGCGCAGGGTGGCATTGGTGCATCGCTGGGCAACATGAGTGAAGACAACTGGCACTACCATTTCTATGACACCGTCAAGGGCTCTGACTGGCTGGGCGACCAGGACGCGATTGAATACATGTGCCGCGAAGCACCCAAAGTCGTCTATGACTTGGAGCACATGGGCATGCCGTTTGACCGCAACCCCGACGGCACCATCTACCAGCGCCCATTCGGTGGCCACACGGCCAACTACGGCGAAAAGTCCGTTCAGCGCGCCTGCGCTGCCGCAGACCGCACGGGCCACGCCATGTTGCATACCTTGTACCAGCAAAACGTGAAAGAAAAAACCAGCTTTTTCGTTGAATGGCTGGCCATGGACCTGATTCGCGATGCCGACGGCGACGTGGTCGGTGTCACCGCCATCGAGATGGAAAGCGGTGATGTGCATATTTTTGAAGCCAAAACCACGTTACTTGCCACGGGCGGTGCTGGCCGCATCTTTGCGGCTTCAACCAACGCCTTCATCAACACCGGCGACGGCCTGGGCATGGCGGCACGCGCAGGCATTCCGCTGGAAGACATGGAGTTCTGGCAATTTCACCCCACCGGCGTGGCGGGTGCAGGCGTGTTGTTGACCGAAGGCTGCCGCGGTGAAGGTGCGATTTTGCGCAACAGCAATGGCGAGCGCTTCATGGAGCGTTACGCACCAGCTTACAAGGACTTGGCCCCGCGCGATTACGTCTCGCGCTGCATGGATCAAGAAATCAAGGAAGGCCGAGGTTGCGGCCCCAACAAAGACTACATCAATCTGGACATGACGCATCTGGGTGCCGAGACCATCATGAAACGCCTGCCTTCGGTGTTTGAGATCGGCCACAATTTTGCCAACGTTGACATCACCAAAGAGCCGATTCCGGTGGTGCCCACCATCCACTATCAGATGGGCGGCATTCCTACCAACATCCACGGCCAGGTTGTGACACAGGATGCAGACAACAACAGCCAGGTCGTCAATGGTCTGTATGCAGTTGGCGAATGTTCCTGCGTGAGTGTCCACGGCGCCAACCGCCTGGGCACCAACTCGCTGCTTGACCTGCTGGTGTTTGGCCGCGCTGCAGGTAACCACATCGTTGAGTTCAATAAAACCACAACGCACAAGTCTCTGCCCGCAGACGCGGCGGACATCACGCTGGCCCGCATTGCACGCCTGGACAACGCCGCTGGCGGCGAGTATGCACAAACAGTGGCCAATGACATTCGCGCCACCATGCAAAAGTATGCAGGCGTGTTCCGCACACAGGCCAGCATGGACGAAGGCGTGGTGGCGATTGCCAAGTTGCGCGAGCGGGTCAAAAACATCGGTTTGAAAGACAAATCAAAAATCTTCAATACCGCCCGTATTGAAGCCCTTGAGGTTGAAAATCTGATTGAATCAGCCGAAGCGACCATGGTGTCAGCCGCAGCCCGCCGTGAAAGCCGCGGCGCGCACTCGGTAGATGACTATGGCGATACAGCGGCATGCCCCAATGGCCGCAACGACGCCGAGTGGCACAAGCACACGCTGTGGCACAGCCAAGGCAACAAGCTGACCTACAAACCTGTGCAGATGAAGCCGCTGACGGTCGAGTCCATCCCGCTCACCGTTCGCAGCTTCTAAATCGACAAGTGACAACACAACAAGCCAGCGAGAACCCACCATGACAAAACGCACCTTCAAGATCTACCGCTACGACCCTGACACGGACGCCAAGCCTTACATGCAGACCATTGAAGTCGAGCTCGACGGCAGTGAGCGCATGCTGCTGGACGTGCTGATGAAGATCAAGGAACAAGACCCGAGCATCAGCTTCAGACGCTCATGCCGGGAAGGCGTTTGTGGCTCAGACGCCATGAACATCAACGGTAAAAACGGTCTGGCCTGTCTGACCAACATGCGCACGCTGCCCGGCGTTATCACGCTCAAACCGCTGCCTGGCCTGCCCGTCGTGCGCGACCTGATCGTGGACATGACGCAATTTTTCAAGCAGTACAACTCGATCAAGCCTTATCTCATCAATGACAACGTGCCGCCTGAGAAAGAACGCCTGCAAAGCCCTGAAGAGCGCGACGAGCTCAACGGCCTGTACGAGTGCATCCTTTGTGCGTCGTGTTCCACCAGTTGCCCCAGCTTCTGGTGGAACCCCGACAAGTTTGTCGGGCCCGCTGGCCTGCTACAGGCTTACCGTTTCATTGCTGACAGTCGCGACGAAGGCACTGCCGAGCGCCTGGACAATCTGGAAGACCCGTACCGCCTGTTCCGCTGCCACACCATCATGAACTGTGTTGACGTGTGCCCCAAAGGTTTGAATCCTACCAAGGCCATTGGCAAAATCAAAGAGATGATGGTTTTGCGCACTGTGTAGGTATGTGGCCCCCACGGTCGTTCACTGCGTGTAACTTCCTGCCCCCCGAGGGGGCCGCTGCGCCTGCGGCCTGGCAAAGCCAGTTCCGCGGCCCCTGCTGGCTTGGGATTTTGAACAAACAGATGGCTCTTTAGCTCTTGCTAGCGTGAATTTCCCCTTTGACATGAACCTTCCAAACGAACTTCTCGATGAACGCTCACTGAGCAAACTCAGGTGGCGATGCCGCCGTGGCCTGCTTGAAAATGATCTGCTGATTGAGAAATTTTTTGCCCTTCACGAGAGCACATTGACCGTCAGCCAGGCTAAAGGCTTGAGTGATTTAATGGAATTGTCTGACAATGATTTGCTGGATCTTTTACTAAAACGCAAAGAGCCTGGTGAGCTGCTTGAGGCCAATTCTCAGGCGAATGCCTCTACTTTTGAGGCGATTGAAGTCCTAAACTTGCTCAGGTTTCAGGATAAGCCCCAGTAAATCCTCAGCCCATCTGTTCCTTGACGGTTCCTGTTTGATCTGATTAGAAAGAAGCATGAAATGAAGTTAGCTGACAATAAAGCCACCCTATCCTTCAGCAACGGTAGCCCGAGCATCGAGATGCCGGTGTATCACGGCAGCGTAGGTCCCGATGTCGTAGATATTCGCAAGCTGTACGCACAAACGGGTATGTTCACGTATGACCCTGGCTTCTTATCGACTGCTTCATGCCAGTCATCCATCACTTACATCGACGGTGACAAAGGCGAGTTGCTCTACCGTGGCTACCCGATTGAGCAGCTGGCCACCAACTGCGACTATCTGGAAACCTGCCATTTGCTGCTCTACGGCGAGTTGCCAAATGTAGCCCAGAAAACTGACTTCGTCAGCCGCGTGACCAACCACACCATGGTCAACGAGCAAATGCAGTTTTTCTTGCGTGGTTTCCGCCGTGATGCACATCCAATGGCCATCATGACTGGTTTGGTCGGTGCTTTGTCAGCTTTCTACCACGACAGTACCGACATCACCAACCCCGAGCACCGCGACATTTCAGCCATCCGGTTGATCGCCAAGCTGCCCACGCTGGTGTCGATGGCTTACAAGTACACCATGGGTCAGCCCTACATGTACCCCAAGAACAGCCACAGCTATGCGGGCAATTTCCTGCACATGATGTTTGCCACACCCTGCGAAGAATACAAAGTCAACCCGGTGCTTGAGCGCGCCCTTGACCGTATTTTCATCCTGCACGCAGACCATGAGCAAAACGCATCGACATCAACCGTGCGCCTGTGCGGCTCGTCGGGCACGAATCCGTTTGCAGCAATCGCAGCCGGTGTGGCCTGTCTCTGGGGCCCAGCTCATGGAGGTGCCAACGAAGCGGCACTCAACATGCTGGGCGACATCCAGAAAAATGGGGGCATTGAGAAAGTTGGCGACTTTATCAAGCAGGTCAAGGACAAGAACTCTGGCGTCAAGCTGATGGGTTTTGGTCACCGCGTGTACAAAAATTACGACCCCAGAGCCAAGCTGATGCAAGAGACCTGTAAAGAAGTGCTCTTGGAAATGGGCCTGCAAAACGACCCACTGTTCAAACTGGCCATGGCGCTTGAAAAAATTGCTCTGGAAGACGATTACTTTGTATCGCGCAAGCTCTACCCCAACGTCGATTTCTATTCAGGTATTGTTCAAAAAGCCATTGGTATTCCCGTGCCCTTGTTCACTGCCGTGTTTGCATTGGCGCGTACCGTGGGCTGGATTGCCCAGCTCAATGAAATGATTGGCGACCCGGAGTACAAAATTGGCCGTCCGCGCCAGCTGTTCACAGGCTCTGTCCAGCGTGACGTGCAGCCTATCGCTCAGCGTTAATTTATTTCAAACTCCTTGAAAAGCCTGCTGACGTCATGGTCGGCAGGCTTTTTTTGACTGCGCAGACGAAATGACTCGACACGCCCCCGTGATCTGGAAGTGGATTCAACAATCACAGCAAACCCGTTGAGTCTCCAGCTGCATCAGGGCAAATCACACTGGACTGTATTGACTTGGCGACGGGTCGCGCGCAGTACTGGCGTGTCCGGCACACCTGGCATGCCTGTGGCTTGAGTGCTTTACTGTCGCCAGTCTGAACGGCTTAAAATCCTGTCATCCACGAAAGCAACCATGGCCAAAACCCTCTACGACAAGATCTGGGATGAACACGTTGTTCATACCGAAGACGACGGCACGTCGATCCTTTACATTGACCGCCACCTGGTACATGAAGTCACCAGCCCGCAAGCTTTTGAAGGCCTGCGTGAAGCAGGCCGCAAGGTCTGGCGGGTCTCGTCAATCGTCGCCACGGCTGACCACAACACGCCCACGACCGGCTGGGAACTGGGCTATGACGGCATCACAGACCTGGTCAGCAAAGAGCAGATCACCACACTGGACGCCAACATCCAGGAGTTTGGCGCGGCAGCGTTTTTTCCGTTCCTGTCCAAACGCCAGGGCATCGTCCATGTCATGGGGCCTGAAAACGGCGCAACACTACCCGGCATGACAGTGGTGTGTGGTGACTCGCACACCTCTACCCACGGCGCGTTTGGCGCGCTGGCGCACGGCATTGGCACCAGCGAGGTCGAGCATGTCATGGCGACGCAAACCCTGTTGGCAAAGAAAGCGAAAAACCTGCTGGTCAAGGTGGAAGGCACTTTGGCTCCCGGTCTGACGGGTAAGGACATTGTTCTGGCCATCATCGGCAAGATTGGCACAGCAGGTGGTACGGGTTACACCATCGAATTTGCTGGCTCAGCCATTCGCGCCTTGAGCATGGAAGGCCGCATGACGGTGTGCAACATGGCCATTGAAGCGGGTGCTCGGGCAGGTCTGGTTGCGGTGGACCAAAAAACCATTGACTACGTCAAAGGCCGCCTGCTGTCGCCGGGCACAAACCGACAAACCGGTCAGTTCGCCGGGGGCACCGAGTGGGACATGGCTGTCAGCTACTGGAACACCCTGCAGTCCGACGCAGGCGCTGTTTTCGACAAAACGGTAGAACTCGATGCCAGCCAGATCCTGCCACAAGTGACCTGGGGCACGTCCCCCGAAATGGTGCTGTCCATCTGCGACCGCGTGCCTGACCCTGACAAGGAAAAAGACGCCAACAAGCGCGACGCCATTGAACGTGCGCTGACTTATATGGGCTTGACACCCGGCAAAGCGCTCAGCGACTTGTATGTGGACAAGGTATTTATCGGCAGTTGCACCAACAGCCGGATTGAAGACATGCGGGAAGCCGCAGCCATCGTGAAAAAAATTGGCCAGAAAGTCGCTAAAAACATCAAGCTCGCCATGGTGGTGCCCGGCTCAGGCCTGGTCAAAGTGCAGGCTGAGCGCGAGGGCCTGGACGTGATCTTCAAGGCAGCAGGCTTTGAGTGGCGTGAACCTGGGTGCAGCATGTGCCTGGCCATGAATGCCGACCGGCTGGAGCCGGGCGAGCGATGCGCCTCGACCAGCAACCGCAATTTTGAAGGCCGGCAAGGCGCGGGTGGCCGCACGCACCTGGTCAGCCCTGCCATGGCGGCGGCGGCGGCGGTGCATGGCCACTTTGTTGATATTCGCAAGTTCGTTTAGCTTGAGTAGCTTGAGTAGCTTGAGTAGCTTGAGTAAGGGCGCATGGGTCAATTACAGAAATTTCTGCTCAGTTTGCTTTCAGGTCGGGAGGATCAAAATATTCGGTTTGCAGATTTGCTCAAATTATTGGAATATTACAAGTTCAATGTTCGCATCAAAGGTTCGCACCACATTTGCACAAGAGCCGATGTTGTTGAAATCATTAACTTGCAGCCAGCAGGCGGTATGGCCAAGCCTTATCAGGTCAAACAGGTCAGGGAACTGGTTGTGAAGTACAAACTGGCTACAAAGGAGTTTGACGATGAATAGCAAGTACGAAATCATCATTTACTGGAGCAATACAGATTCAGCCTATATCGCTGAAGTACCTGAGTTGCCCGGCTGCATGGCTGACGGAGTCAGCTATCAGGAAGCACTGAGCAATGCGCAGACTGTCATTGGCCAATGGTTGGAAACAGCCGTATCACTAGGTCGTACCATCCCTGAGGCGCGCGGGCGGTTTCTATTCGCCTAAAGACTCAGTACTCATTTCAAATTGATCACAATGCAAAAATTTACCCTCCACACTGGTCTGGTTGCGCCTATGGACCGTGAGAATGTCGATACTGACGCCATCATCCCGAAACAATTTCTCAAGTCCATCCGCAGAACCGGTTTTGGCCCAAATCTGTTTGACGCCTGGCGCTATCTGGATGCCGGCTTTCCGGGCCAGGACGCCACGAGCCGCAAGCCCAACCCGGACTTTGTACTGAACCAGCCGCGCTACCAAGGCGCCTCAATTTTGCTGGCACGCAAAAACTTTGGCTGTGGCTCCTCCCGTGAACACGCGCCCTGGGCGCTGGACCAGTATGGCTTTCGGGTCATCAT
>RDZZ01000062.1 GCA_004293655.1 Polaromonas sp.
AATGGCCTGATGCTGCGCGGCATGGACGTCAGTGTGGTGCATGTCATGCCCACCCTGATGGAGCGCCAGCTCGACAGCGTGGCGGGCACACTGCTGCAAAAGTCACTTGAAGACCGGGGCCTGAAGTTTCTGATGGGCGCACAAACCCAGGAGCTGGTCGGTGGCCCTGAGGTTGACGGCAAGCCAGGCCGCGTGAGCCGCATCAAGTTCAAGGATGGCACCGAACTGGCCACCGATCTGGTGGTGATGGCCGTCGGCATTCGCCCCAACACGGCACTGGCTGAATCCATGCGCATCCACTGCAACAAGGGCATTGTGGTGAACGACACCATGCAGACCATCACCGATGCACGCATTTACTCGGTCGGTGAATGTGCGGCGCACCGCGGCATTGCCTACGGTCTGGTGGCGCCACTGTTTGAGCAGGCCAAAGTGGCGGCCAACCACCTCGCGCAGTTTGGCATTGGGCGCTACACGGGTTCATTGACTTCAACGAAGCTCAAAGTCACGGGCATTGATCTGTTCAGCGCAGGTGACTTCATGGGGTCTGAGGGCGCTGAAGAGATCATCATGAGTGACCCGTTCGGTGGCGTCTATAAAAAACTGGTCATCAAGAACGACAAACTGGTCGGTGCCTGCCTGTACGGTGACACCGTGGATGGCAGCTACTACTTCAAGCTCTTGCGGGAAGGCCGCAGCGTGGCGGACATTCGCGACAAGCTGATGTTTGGCGAGTCCAGCATCGGTGACGTGGGCCACGAGGGTCACACCAAAGCCGCGACCATGCCTGACAGTGCCGAGGTTTGCGGCTGCAACGGTGTGACCAAAGGCACGATCTGCAAAGCCATCCGCGAGAAGGGTTTGTTCACGCTGGACGAAGTGCGCAAACACACCAAAGCCAGCGGCGGCTGTGGCTCATGTACCGGCCTGGTCGAGCAGATTCTGATGTTCACCGCAGGGGGCGACTACTCGGCCACGCCCAAGCTCAAAGCCCTATGCAGCTGCACTGACCACGGCCACCAGGCCGTGCGCGATGCAATCCGCGACAACAAACTGCTCACCATTGGTGAAGTCTATAAATTTCTGGACTGGAAAACCCCGAACGGCTGCGCCAGCTGCCGCCCGGCCGTGAACTACTACGTGACCAGCACCTGGCCCAAGGAAGCCAAGGACGACCCGCAAAGCCGCTACATCAACGAACGCAGCCACGCCAACATCCAGAAAGACGGCACCTACAGCGTGATTCCGCGCATGTGGGGCGGCGAGACCACATCCAGCGAGTTGCGCCGCATTGCTGACGCGGTAGACAAGTACAAAATCCCGACGGTCAAGGTCACGGGCGGCCAGCGCATTGACCTGCTGGGCGTGAAAAAAGAAGACCTGCAAAGCGTCTGGAAAGATATCGGCATGCCGTCAGGCCACGCGTATGCCAAAGCCCTGCGCACCGTCAAAACCTGCGTGGGCAGCGAATGGTGCCGCATGGGCACACAAGACTCCACGCAAATGGGCAAAGACCTGGAGCGAGCCATGTGGCGCATGTACGCACCACACAAGGTCAAGTTTGCCGTCAGCGGCTGCCCGCGCAACTGTGCCGAAGCCGGTATCAAGGACGTGGGCGTGATTGGGGTCGATTCAGGCTGGGAGATGTACATCGCAGGTAACGGCGGCATCAAGACCGAGGTGGCGCACTTTTTCGTCAAAGTCAAAACGCCTGCAGAAGTGCTGGAGTACACCGGTGCATTTTGTGAGCTGTACCGCCAGGAGGGCTGGTACCTGGAGCGCACCGTGCACTACGTGAACCGGGTCGGTCTGGACTACGTGAAAAAGAAAATCCTGGAAGACCACGAAGGCCGCAAAGCGCTGTGGGAGCGCCTGCAATTTGCGCTTGACGGCGAGCCTGATCCGTGGTTTGACTTCAAGGAAGCCGCTGTGGATGCGCGTCAGTTTTCCAAAATTGAGGTCGCGTAACGGCGGCAGCGGCTACCAATGCTGCTGCCAGTGTTACTGCCCGAGGTTTCTTAAAAGACATAAATCAATCCTAAAACAGCCCTGGAGACATTTAAGAAGCACCGAATTCTTGCGTTGGTTGTCACGGTGTGTATATTTTTAAATCGAAAGGTGGTTTTATGCAAAGACGTTCATTGACCTTCTTGGCGCTTGCAGGCGCAGGTGCATGGCTTGTTCCTGTCGCAGCACATGCTCAGGTGCAAGACATCAACGATGCCATCAACAAGGCAGGGCGCCAGCGCATGCTGAGCCAGCGGATGGCCAAGACGTACATGGCTATCGGACAAAAAGTTCAAAGTGATAGCGCTGACAAAATCCTGGCTCTGTCACTGGCTTTGTTTGACCGCCAACTCGTTGAACTCAAGGCATTTGCGCCCACGCCAGAAATTGGAGCCACCTATGGCTCGCTGGAGGGGGCTTGGCAAGACTACAAGGTCGCATTGGTGGGGAGCGCGCCAGCCAATACAAGCGCAGCCAAAGTCATCGACCTGTCCGGAAAAGTGCTGGCACTGGCCCATCAGGGCACGGTGCAGCTCGAAAGCTTTTCGGGCAAGGCTTCTGGCCGGCTGGTCAACATGTCAGGCCGCCAGCGCATGCTGAGCCAGCGCATGGCCGCGCACTACCTGTCTGCCAGCTGGGGCGTGCAGGCAACGGCCTCTGCCGCAGAGATGAGCAAAGCCAGTGAAGAGTTCGCCAAGGCGCACACTTTGCTCAAGAATGCGCCGGAATCCACCCCGGCGATCAAATCTGAGTTGCAACTGGTCGAGTCCCAGTTCACATTTTTTGAGATCGCACTGAAAAGTCTCAAACCCGGCCTGGGCGACGTGCAGGCACAAGGCCATGTGTTTACCACCAGCGAGCGCATTTTGCAGGTGATGGACGGCGTCACGGGCATGTATTCAAAACTAGCATGAGGAAAACAGTCAATGGAACAATGGACGCATATCTGCCGCGTTGAAGACATCCCGGTGCTCGGCTCGCGCCGCGTATCACGCGCCGTTGGCATGGACGTTGCAGTCTTTCGTAACGATCAAGACCAGGTGTTCGCACTGCTGGACCGCTGCCCGCACAAAGGTGGCCCGCTCAGTCAGGGGATTGTGTTTGGCACCAGCGTGGCCTGCCCGCTGCACAACTGGACCATCGACCTCGAAGGCGGTTGCGCCAAAGCACCCGACGAGGGTTGTGCGCAAAAGTTTGCGGTGCATGTCGCCGACGGTGGCGTGCATCTGGACTCGGGTGAGCTGGCAACGCTGGCTCTGGACGTGACACGTCCTGTCGCAGGGCCTGCCAGCAAAGCGTTTGACTGCGCATGAACGCCTGCGAAGTCCGCGAAACCCGGTCTACCTGCCCCTACTGCGGTGTAGGTTGCGGTGTGGTCATCGAGTCCAGCGGTGACCAGATCACCGGTGTACGGGGCGATCCAGACCACCCCGCCAACTTTGGGCGGCTGTGTACCAAAGGCTCAACCCTGGCCTTGAGTGCATCGGCAGCGGTGACCCGGCAAACCCGGCTGCTCTACCCCATGCAGCGCGAGCACCGTGGGCAAGCGCCCAGTCGCGTGTCATGGGACAGCGCTTTGGGCTTGGCTACGCAAAGCTTTGCGCGCATCATCCGCGACCACGGGCCCGATGCGGTGGGTTTTTACATCTCAGGCCAGTTGCTGACGGAAGACTATTACGTCTTCAACAAACTGGCCAAAGGCTTGCTGGGCACCAACAACATTGACACCAACTCCCGGCTGTGCATGAGCAGCGCCGTGGCGGGCTACAAACAGACCCTCGGGGCCGATGCGCCGCCGAACTGCTATGACGACGTACACCACGCCCAGTGCATGTTTATTGTCGGCAGCAACACGGCTTACGCACACCCGATTCTGTTTCGCCGCATTGAAGACGCCAAAGCCGCCAACCCGGCGCTCAAGATCATTTTTTGCGACCCGCGCCGCACCGACACGGCCGAGATCGCTGACCTTTACCTGCCGATTCAGCCGGGCACGGATGTGTCGCTTTTTAACGGCATGCTGCACATCATGCTGTGGGAGGGCTGGGTTGACAACGCCTACATTGCGGCCCATACCACCGGTTTCGATGCGCTCAAGACCACGGTACGCGACTACACGCCCGACCTGGTGGCAGAGACCTGCGGCATCAGGAAAGACGATTTGTTTTTGGCCGCCAAACTGTTTGCCACATCAAGTGCAACGCTCAGCCTGTATTGCCAGGGCTTGAACCAGTCGAGCAGCGGCACCGCCAAAAATGCAGCACTCATCAATCTGCACCTGGCCACCGCACAACTTGGCAAGCCCGGTGCAGGGCCATTTTCGCTGACAGGTCAGCCCAACGCCATGGGGGGCCGCGAGGTCGGCGGGCTGGCCAACCTGATGAGCGCGCATCGGGACATGAGCAACCCCGAGCACCGCGCAGAAGTTGCGGCGCTGTGGGGTGTCAAGGATGTGCCCGACAAGCCCGGTAAAACCGCCGTCGAGATGTTCCAGGCCGCAGCCGACGGTGAAATCAAAGCGCTGTGGATAGCATGCACCAACCCGGCCCAGTCCATGCCCGACCAGACCACGGTACGCCGCGCCTTGGAGCGCGCAGAAATTGTCGTGGTGCAGGAAGCCTTTGCAACCACTGCCACCTGCGACTACGCCGATTTACTGTTGCCCGCCAGCACCTGGGGCGAAAAAATGGGTACGGTGACCAACAGCGAGCGCCGTATTTCCAGAGTTCGGGCCGCAGTTTCTGCACCCGGTGAGGCTCGGCATGACTGGGCGATTGCCGTTGAACTTGCGCAGCGGCTTGAAAAGCTTCGGGGAGCGCCTGGCACCACCCTTTTTCCTTACAGCTTGAGCGACTCCGCAGCAGGCGTTGAGGCCATCTGGCGCGAACACCGCGAATCCACCCGGGGCCGTGACCTCGACATCACAGGCATGAGCTACGCCATGCTGGACGTGGCCCCACAGCAGTGGCCCCTTAAAACGGGTGAGACCATCGGCAAAGCCCGGCTTTACGAAGACGGTGTGTTCCCAACACCTGACGGCAAGGCGCGGTTCGTCAACACCATCTACAGACCCGTGGCCGAGTCGCGCGAGTCACGCTACCCGTTTTCACTGACGACTGGCCGCCTGCGCGACCAGTGGCATGGCATGAGTCGCACTGGCACACTGGGCCGGCTGTTCGGCCATGTGGCCGAGCCATCGGTGCAGATGAATGCCAACGACATGGCGCGTCGGCTGCTGAAAGACGGTGACCTCGTGTACGTCACCTCCAAGCGCGGCTCGATTGTGGTGCCTCTGCAATCCTCACCCGAAGTTGCCGTGAGCCAGGCCTTCATGGCCATGCACTGGGGCAGCGAGTATTTGAGTGGCCTGTCCAGCACCGGCGAACCCCTGGCCGGGGTCAATGCCCTGACCACCTCCAGCTATTGCCCGACGTCCAGGCAGCCAGAACTCAAGCACGCCGCTGTCAAGATTTTGAAAGCCGAGTTGCCCTGGAGCCTGCTTGCCATGGCGTGGCTGCCGGCTGGCGAATCGTTGGCAGCACGCCACGCCCTCAAACCCCTGATGACGGCGTTCCCCTTCGCCAGTTGCGTGCCGTTTTCAAACAACACGCCGCTGGCAAACCAGGGCGCAGCCCGCGAAGGGGTGCTGTTCAGGGCAGCAGCGCACACCGCTCCCGCCGATGATTTACTGATTCAAATGGAAAAAATACTCGGGCTGACCGGCTCGGACTTCTTGCACTACGCCGACAAAAGGCGTGGCCAGCGCAGAACGGCCAAATTGACCCGCTCAGGCGAGAAGGCAGAACTGACAGGCTTTTTACTGGCAGGCGACATCAGCGCCGAGGCCTGGATCAAAACCGTCCTGGAGGGCGAGCTGCCAGCCCAGACGTACGGTCGCCTGCTGCTGTCGCCCGGCTCAAAACCGCCCGTAGCGGTACACACACGCGGCAAACTGGTGTGTACCTGCCTGAATGTCACAGACGCTGCCATTGAGGCGCATTTGCACAACACGGCGCAAACCCGTGGCAACCAGCTGCTGACCACCGACGCCGATCGCCTGGCATCGCTGCAATCGGCCCTGAAATGCGGCACCAACTGCGGCAGCTGTGTGCCCGAACTCAAGCGCATGGTGCGCTCGGCCCGCGCGGCATCACCACGCGGTGTGATTCCCATCCAACAAATCGCCTGAAAAGCACCGCCCGCCTTCGCGGACAATACCAACATGGGTATCAGTCACTACATCAAGGAAATCGGGCGCGGCAAAGACGGCGCCCGCCCGCTGTCACGCGAGCAGGCAGCCGACCTGCTGGGCCAGGTGCTCGACGGCAACGCCTGCGACCTGGAAGTCGGCGCGTTTTGTCTGGCCATGCGCATCAAGGGCGAAACGCCCGAAGAGATGGCGGGCTTTCTCGACGCCACGCACCAGCGCCTGGAGCCTGTACCACTGCATGCCAGCGGCGTGCCCACGGTCGTGTTGCCAAGCTACAACGGTGCGCGCAAGCTGCCCGTGCTGACGCCGCTGCTGGCCCTGCTGCTGGCACGCGGCGGTGTGGCGGTGCTGATTCACGGCACACCCACAGAATCAAGCCGCGTTTTTGCATCAGAAGTGCTGCTGCGGCTTGATGTACATGCTCAGACAGCTATTGAATCCATAGCACCAGGTGAGGTGGCGTTTGTGCCCACCGGTGTGCTGTGCCCGGCGCTCAAACGCCTGCTCGATGTGCGCCGCGCGGTCGGCCTGCGCAACCCGGCCCACAGTCTGGTCAAGATCATGAACCCGTGCGCTGGCAAAAGCCTGGTGGTCAGCAGCTACACGCACCCGGAATACGCCATCTCGATGGCGCAAACCTTTGAGCTGGTCAAGGCCAACGCTTTGTTGTTGCGCGGCACCGAAGGCGAAGTGGTGGCTGATGCACGCCGCATGCCGCAAATGGAAGCCTTCATCAACGGCCAGCGCCAGCTGCTGCAAGCCGCCCAGAGCGGCACGCTGACGTCGCTGCCTGACCTGCCCAAAACGACCGATGCGCTTGAGACAGCAGCTTATATTCAAGCCATCATGGCGGGGCACCAGAGCGTTCCGGCCTCGATTGCCATGCAGGTGGAACACATCTTGCAACTGACCCGGCAGTTATGAAAACCGATCAAAGTCAATGTCCAACCCAGGGGCGATGCACTCTGGTGGGTGCCGGTCCGGGCGATCCTGAATTGCTGACGATCAAGGCGCTCAAAGCCATTCAAGCCGCCACTGTGCTGTTTGTCGATGACCTGGTCAACCCGGCCATCGTCGCTTTTGCGCAGCCCAGTGTACGCATCGTGTACGTCGGCAAGCGCGGCGGCTGCAAGTCCACCCCCCAGGCGTTTATTGAAAAACTCATGGTCATGGCGGCCAAAGAAGGCGACAACGTGGTGCGCCTCAAAGGTGGTGACCCGTTTATTTTTGGCCGGGGCGGTGAAGAAATTGAAGCGCTGCGTGCGGCCGGTATTGAAGTGACCGTCGTCAACGGCATCACCTCGGGCCTGGCCGCCATGACATCATTAAATGTGCCACTCACGCACCGTGAACATGCCCACGGCGTCGTGTTCGTCACCGGCCACGCCAAGCCGGGCGATGCTGGCACCGACTGGGCGCTGCTGGCCACAACCGCTGCGCGCGCCAAACTGACACTGGTGATCTACATGGGTGTTGCAGGGTCACAACAGATTCAAAACGAGCTGCTGCTGGGCCTGAGCGCCAGCACCCCCGTGGCCATCATTCAGAACGCCAGCTTGCCCACCCAGCGCCACGCCGTAACCACACTGGGCAGCCTGCGCACCACCATCGAGCAAGAAGGCCTGCACAGCCCGAGCGTGATTGTGGTGGGCGATGTGTTGCAAGGTCTGCTGGCGTTGTCTGCCACTGCGGCCAGCCAACAAAAGCAGGCTTAGACACCCCAACAGCCGTTTACCTTTGCGGTATCCGGTGACGCGCAATGTGCGGGCCACCATCGTTCATGGAATCCGGCCGCAGCGCGGCATGCTTGGTCACACGCCCCTTCATGCGTTTGCGCCACATTTTGAATGACGACGCTTTCATGTGCGCACGCATCAAGATCACCACCGCCGACTCATTCAAGCCAAACTGCAGCTCAATCGCCTCAAAAGTCGTGCGGTCTTCCCATGCCATCTCGACAATACGGGAAATGTCGGCATCTGACAGGTGGGTAGAGGGTGTGGGGGATTTCATGGCGATGGCAGTATGGCACGTCTGATTGCGCTAAAACAGCAGCGAATCCTGCGCCTGCAACCACGCGCTTCAAATTGCTACTATTTTAATAGCATTGAAACCCTGTATTTAAAGCCCTGGAAGCCGATCTGATGCAAAAAATTAGAGCGAAATATCAGGCTCAAGACCAGCCAGTGCCGATTCGCAGGCGCGGGTAAAAATCAGCGTCGTGTGCGCCAGTGTCGGCATATCTGCCGGGGTGTACTGCATGCGCAGATAGCCTTTGCCGCGCAGCAGCATCAACACAAACGGCACCTGCGCATCGGGTGCAGGTTCTGGCCACGACATCAACGCATCGGCAAGGCTCGGCTCCAGCCAGGCAAGTGCATGGGCGCGTTTGTCTGCCAGCACCGAGTAGCGCGCCCAGAACGCCGGGCCGAGACCTTCCCAGCCCACCTCCCGGTACATGGCCAGCCAGCGCATTTCTTCCCCAAGTTTGGGATCGACGGTGGTTTGCAGGGTATCGGTGTAGAGCGCGTAGGCCTGCTTTTCAAGCGCTTCCTTGAGTGAGCGGTTCATGATCAGCACCGCCACATCCTCATCCACCTTGAGCTCAGCACGCGCCCTGAGCTCATCCCCTTGAATGTAGGCCCGCGAGGAATGGCTTCGCTCGAGCCGCCACGGTTTGTTGCCAATTCGTCCAGCGATCGAAAAAACCTTTCCTTCAGTCGGCCGACTGTAAGCAAACCCCTGAGCTTCAGCCCATGCGGACACAACGTCAGATGCCGCAAATGCACGTTTTTCAGGCTTGTTTGCAGAGGCACCAAAAGCTTTTTTGAAAGGGTCAAACATGGTCACGGGGGTTTCTCAAAGTGCAGCAAACAGCAAACAGCAAACAACGAACAGCAAACAGCAAAGTGTCAAAGGTGAGACATGATCAAGGTCGATTCACGGCCTGCACCATGCGCCAAGCCCGCAGATCTGCTCGGATTTTATAAAACGCCATACAAAAAATGCTGAACTCTCTGGCTGGCACATTGCGTTGGCTGCTTGCTGTAAATTTTTGGTGCAGCCTCTGCAGTCGGCAGTTGTTGGGTCTATAATATGCGACTTATCGGAGTGTGGCGCAGTCTGGTAGCGCACCTGGTTTGGGACCAGGGGGTCCAAGGTTCGAATCCTTGTACTCCGACCAGAAAACTAAAAAAGCTCATCTTTTGATGGGCTTTTTTTTCGATCACTGCCAAGGCACTGCCAGCGCGCGCAGTCCCACAACACATCTGCCCGTAGCTCAGTCGGATAGAGCATCAGCCTTCTAAGCTGAGGGTCACAGGTTCGATCCCTGTCGGGCAGACCAGCTGTTTTTGACAAGCTTTATAAAGCCGTCTTATGGCCACCATTAATTTATGCTGGGAGCCAAACCGGCATGACTATTGCACTGGTTAAGGTAACCTCTGGGCTGCATTTTTAAGTAAAAGTCAGCGCCACAAGCACAGGAAATCCTCAACACAACTTTGGTGGGGTGTGCAGACAATCCCTGACATCTGGCTTGATCCTCAATGGAGATAAACATGTTGACTATTCGATGGCTGTGCAGCGCATTTGTCCTGGCTGCTGCGCTTGTGCCCTCTGTGCAGGCCCAGAGCTGCGAAGGTGGTGCGTATCTCAATCCGCAATTGTTTCGTGGTGAGGCAGCACTTCGCAGTGCCTTGGGACAGCAGGAGATTCGGGATTTCGTGGGGGGGACTGGTCTGCCCATCACACCTGTCTACGCCATCAAACGTGTTGATGACATCACCGCATCTGGTCGTGCGCCTTATTGCTGGGCCTATGCCAATACCGTTGTGGGTCTGCTCAGTGGCTACAAACTGGTGGTGGTGAACAACGAGGTGATTCAACCCGCCGTCTTCGCCATCACGGCAGTCCCCCCGGGTGCCAGACGCGACGCAGGGCCCGTAGAGCTGAAGAGTCTGCCCGCCGCCGATCAAAAAGTCATTCTGGACCGAATGCAGCGGTCAAAATGTTTTGGTACTGCCGATGGTGTCGAGTCAGCGATCGTGCGCGCAGAGGGCTTGTGTGGCAGCTTGGAGTATGTCGCGCCACAGGCCGCCATAGGCCAGCAAGGGCTGATCGCCAAAGCCGCTTTTGAGTGGGAAGATCAAACCTGGACGGGCATCGCCACGCGCGAGACCATGGCGCTTGCCACGGATTTGAAAGGCTTGGCTGGCCGCTTCGAGAATGTTCACCTGGCGCGCCTGGTGGTCATTCCCACCAAAGGATCCAGTCTGGGCTTTGGCCTTTACGTGCATTCGAGTGTTCCTGAGGCGACCGTGAAAAAAGCGGTCGCTGCATTTCAGGGCTTGACCTCTCCATCGAAGCCGCTTGCTGTAGCCCTGGATCTGGGACCGAAGTTCAGCTTCATCACGCCTTCGGCTGATCAGGTGGAAAAACTGCGCACAACCATTGGCATACGTTAGGCGCTTTTAACTCACAGCTTCACGTACTCGTACTGCGCCGGGTTCGCATTGATGCCCCGCTCGGGCGGGGCAATCCAGCCGGCCATCTTGCCAGGCTCGGTCACGCGGTGCATCAGGCTGTGGACAAAAGCCTTGTCTGCGTCGTTGGGCAGCCAGTCGTCTTTCCTTGCCTCAAACTCTGCAGCCGTGATGGGTGTGCCTTGCGGGTTGGTGTGCATGCCCGCCCAGCTGCCGACGCTGCGGCGAAAGCGGGTCGAAGGCAGCTCGAACGCAAAGTTGACACCTGCACGCCTGAGCCCCATGTTCCAGCGGGTCACGCCGACGTTGCAGTCCTTGACGTATTCAAGCCGGGTGGTCTCGTTCATGCCGACGCGGGTGGAGATGGATTCGTTTTTCATGCCTCCCATGCCATCAGGCACGCAAATCGTCATCTCGGTATCCAGCTCAATGTGGTCTGCAAACCTGGCCTCGTCCGGACGGCCCTTGATGCCGTTGGCAAAGGCGTTTGCGGCATTGCTGGACGACTCAGAGCCGAACAGATCGAGCGACGAGGTGAACCAGAAGTTCATGAATTTCTGGATCGTCGGCAAGTCAATCACCCCGGCATTGCGCAGCGTGGCAACATCCGACGTGTCCCGCTCTTTCATGACCTCCAGCGTGCGGCGGATCACGCGGCCAATGCCGGTTTCACCGACAAACATGTGGTGGGCTTCTTCGGTCAGCATGAAGCGGGTGGTGCGGGCCAGCGGGTCAAACGCCGACTCGGCAAACGACTTGAGCTGGAACTTGCCGTCACGGTCGGTGAAATACGTGAACATGAAAAAACTCAGCCAGTTGTCCATCGGCTCGTTGAAGGTGCCCAGAATGCGCGGTTTGTCGGCGTCACCGCTGTGGCGCATGAGCAACTCTTCGGCTTCTTCGCGGCCATCGCGGCCAAAGTGCGCATGCAGCAGATACACCATGGCCCACAGGTGGCGGCCTTCTTCGACGTTGACCTGAAACAGGTTGCGCAGGTCATACAAACTTGGCGCGGTGTGGCCCAGCAGGCGCTGCTGCTCGACCGATGCGGGTTCGGTGTCGCCCTGCGTGACGATCAGGCGGCGAAAGGTAGAGCGGTACTCGCCCGGCACTTCCTGCCACACGTCCTGGCCCATGTGGTCGCCAAAACCAATCTTTCGGCCCTTCTCTTGGTCTGCCATGAAGATGCCCCAGCGGTAATCAGGCATGGACGTGTAGCCGTAGCTGGCCCAGCCCGACGCATCGACACCGACAGCCGTGCGCAGGTAAACGTCTTTGGCCTTGAAGTCAGACGGCCCCATCTCGTCCCACCAGTTCAAAAAGGCGGGTTGCCAGTGCTCCAGGGCGCGCTGGAGCTGGCGGTTTTCGCCTAAACCAACGTTGTTGGGGATCAAGGCTTGCAGGTCGATGGTGCTCATGGTTTGCTCCTAAACATTGGATAAAAATTCGGGTATGGGTTCGGATTCGGGGGCATTCAACGCAGAGGCGCAGAGAACGCAGAGAGCCTCAGAGGAAAACCTTTTTTGTATTTCTCTGCGAGCCTCTGCGTACTCTGCGCCTCTGCGTTGAAATGACTTCAAACTCTTTTCCAATCAAACTTGGCCTTCTTCCCAGTGCCAAACAGCTTCAACGCACCCTCTTCGCCCACGGCATTGGGGCGAATGAAAATCCAGTTCTGCCAGGCCGACAAGCGGCCAAAAATACGGGTTTCCATGGTCTCTTTTCCGGGAAAGCGCAGGGACGCTTCCAGACCCGTCATCGCGTCGGGTGACATGCTGGCGCGCTCTTCCAGCATGAGGCGGATTTCGTCGTCCCAGTCGATGTCGTCTGGGGCCAACGTGACCAGCCCCAGTGCCAAGGCCTGGTCAGCGCGCAGCGGGCTGTCGCCCAAACTCTGGAGCTGGCTGATGACGGCAGCGTCTTCGTAAAAACGGGTTTGCAGGCGGCTCAGGCCGTTGACAGCCGGGAACCAGCCAAAATTGGCCGGGCTCAGCTGCAGGGTCGGTGCAGCGTCGGGTGAAAATGCGGAAGAAGCATTTCCCGCTTCGGGCAAGTCCAGCATGTAAATACGGTCGCAGGCCAGGGCCAGTTCGTAAAACGTGCCGGCAAAACACGAACCTGAATCCACCAGCGCAATCAGCGATCGGCTGGTCACGTCAAGCCGGGCCAGTGTGCGGCGCAGGGCACCTGTGGTTTCTTTGACCAGCCAGTGGTCTTTCAGTCTGTCCAGTACCTGATCCATCTTGATGACTTGGGCTGCATCACCCCGGGTCTTGATGACCCAGGTACCCGCCTCCAGCTCATTGGTGCGCAGGTTCAAAATCGCGTCGTCCAGCTCGCGTTGCAACCTGAGCGGGTACCAGCTGGCACCTGCTGCTTGAATCGCCTCGGGTGTTGACTCAACCGGCGTTGCCGGTGCGCTGACGGTGAGGGTGGCGATGCGACGGGTGCGGTCAAGCTGTGCATCGACCACGCTGTAGTGATAGCCAGCGTCATCCATCAGCGGCCTGAGTGCCGTGAGTTCAATGCCTTTTAGGGCGCTACCGCGCGTAGATACTGCCCGGAGTGCTTCAATTTCTGTAGCAAGCAGCTGGCCAAACTGTTGCGGCTTGGCGTGTGCGTCAATCAGCCTCCAGTCTTTGGCACGGTCAGCGCGCACGCCTTCGGACGTCAGGCTGAAAATGTCTGCCAGGTCGCGGCGCACGTGGCGCTTGTCCGTCACGCGGGTCAGACCACCCGTGCCGGGCAGCACGCCCAGCAGCGGCACTTCTGGCAGGCTGACGGTTGATGAACGGTCATCGACCATGATGATGCGGTCGCAGGCCAGGGCCAGCTCGTAGCCGCCACCCGCACAAGCGCCTGTCACAGAGGCAATCGACTTCAAGCCATCATGGCGGGAGGAGTCTTCCAGGCCATTGCGGGTCTCGTTGGTGAACTTGCAAAAGTTGACCTTCCAGCCATGGGTGGACAGGCCCAGCATGTAAATGTTGGCGCCCGAGCACCAGATTTTTTCTTTGCCGCTTTCAAACACCACCACCTTGACGGACGGGTGCTCGAACCGGACGCGGTTGATCGCGTCGTGCAGCTCAATGTCCACACCCAGGTCATAGCTGTTGAGCTTGAGTTTGTAGCCGGGCTTGATGCCGCCATCTTCGTTGATGTCGAGTTTGAGCCTGGCCACATCCCCTTCAACCAGCAGCGTCCAGTGCTGGTATTTGGCCGGGTGCGTGGCAAAGCTGACCAGCTCGCGCTCTTGGCCGTCAAGGGTTTGTTTGAACAAAAGGGGCTCTAAAAGCTGACGGTCTGGGGCGTTCATGTGGATTCTTTCGGGTTGTCAAGCGCTGCAACAGCTCTTCGCAAGTCGCTCAAGCTCTGCCCCAAACTGCGTGCAGCAGTGTCTACCACCGCATCAGCGCGGGCATAAAGGGCTTCGCGGCTGGCCAGAATGCGGCGAATGTCTTCCATCGCTTCATGGCTGGCACCGCTGGTGGAGTCAAAGGGCCGCATGTCGCCTTGCGCCACCACCCGCGCCATGTGCTCTTCTGGGCTGGCCTTGAGCCACACGCAGTAAAAGCGACTTTGCAGCAGCTCGAAGGTTTCACGCTCACTGACAATGCTGCCGCCTGTTGTGATCACCACGCCATCAGGGTGCTCCTCGGAAATACGCAACAGCGCCCGGCGTTCATAGCGGCGGTAACCCGCCTGGCCATGCAGCAGCAAAATCTCGTTCATGCTGGTGCCAGCTTCGCGTTCGATCTCGCGGTCCAGCTCCACAAACGGCACGCCATGGTCAAGTGCCAGTCGAGTCCCCAAGGTTGACTTGCCTGCGCCCCGCAAGCCGATCAATGCGACCCGCTTTTCCCGGCCCTTTGCGTCACCCAGGCCAAAAGTGGTGCAGAGCCAAGCGCAGGCCTGGTCGAGCTGCGAGTCGTCAAGCCTGCCAAGCAGGGCCTGCGTTCGCGCCAAGGCCGGGCGTGCAGCGTCTTGCAGCAAGTCGATCACCGTGATGTTCAAGGCGCGTGCTGCGGCTTCAAGTGAATTGATCGACACATTGCCTTTGCCTGACTCCACATCGGCCAAAAACCGCTCACTCAAACCAGAGTCAAGAGCCAGGGTCTTGCGCGTCACCCCGCGCCGGGCACGCCAGGCACGAACGCGGCTGCCCAGCTCCGTCAGTGTGGGGCTGGCCGCTGGGTTGGTAGTATCTGCAGTGGCATTCATGTGTTGCAATATACTTCACTTAATAAATATTTCAAGCAGTTTATTACACTTTTCAGGTTTAAAAAATGAAGCTCAAAATTTTGGTAGGCACCATGACCAGCACGGCAGACTATGTGGCACAGGCCATTGAAATGGACTGCGCTGATTTGGTCAGCAGCATTGACATCGAGCTGATGGATGCGCTGGATGTCAGTGTGTTCAACAAAGATCAGGCGGAAAATGCAATATATCTCATCTGCACATCCACTTACGGTCAGGGTGACGTGCCCGACAATGCCCGGGCTTTGTACGAGTCGATGGCTGCGCAACCGCAGTTTTTAGGCCATGTTCGCTACGGTGTACTCGCCCTGGGGGACCGCACTTATCTGCAAACCTTTTGCTTTGGGGGCAAAAAGTTTGACGAGCGGCTGCAAGACCTGGGGGCTCAGCGTATCGGTGAGGTCTGGTGCCATGACGCCAGCACGGGCACCATGCCAGAGACCGAAGGTGCCCAATGGTGTCGGCAATGGCTCACACAAGCGCTGCAAACCATGCAGGCAAGCCCCGCCAGTTAAGGTATGGCTTGAAAGTTGTGAGTCAAATACCTGCCTGTGGCAAGCTGTGATTGATTTTTCTGCTATTGAAAAAGTAGCATATATGTTTTCAGACGACATTTTCTTTAGGCGTAAACAATTCATCCGTGAAGCTCGGGTTTTACACTAGCCTGAAAAGCAAGCCCCGCGTTTACGATGTTGGCAATTCGTTTTTCACCTCAACTTCACCTCAACTCAGGAGTTTTCAATGACCTCACGCCGTCTTGTACTGACCCGCAGCGCTGCCGTCATCGGTGCCGCATCGACGGGCTTGCTGCTGCCCGAAATCGTGCGTGCACAGTCTGCAAAGGTGCGCGTCGGACTCATGTTGCCTTACACCGGCACCTTCGCTCAGCTTGGCGTGGCGATTGAAAACGGATTTCGCATGGCCATTGGCGAGCAGGGCGGCAAACTCGGCGGGCGCGAGATCGAATACTTCAAGGTCGATGACGAGTCAGACCCTTCCAAAGGCATTGAAAACGCCAACAAGCTGGTGCAACGCGACAAGGTCGATGTGCTGGTGGGCACTGTTCACTCTGGCGTGCAGATGGGTATTCAAAAAGTGGCCCGCGACACCGGTGTGCTCAGCCTGATTCCCAACGCTGGCGTGCATGCCGCCACACGCTCGCTGTGCGCGCCCAACGTGTTTCGCGCGTCTTTCAGCAACTCTCAGCCCACGCGTGCGTTAGGTAAAGTCATGATGGACAGGGGGCATAAAAAAGCGGTCTGGATCACCTGGAAATACGCTGCTGGCGACGAGGCTTTTGAAGGGTTCAAAGAAGGCTACACAGCCGCAGGCGGCACCATCATCAAAGAACTTGGCCTGCCTTTTCCGCAAGTGGAGTTCCAGGCGCTGCTCACAGAAATAGCCGCCCTCAAACCCGATGCAGTGGCCTGTTTCTGGGCCGGCGGTGGCGCTGCCAAGTTCATCAGGGACTATGCAGCAGCTGGCTTGAAAGACAAAATACCGCTGTACGGCTCAGGCTTTCTGACAGAAGGCGTGCTGCAAGCCGCTGGCCCGGCGGCCGATGGCATCATCACCACCATGCACTACAGCGACTCACTGCCGACGCCACGCAACGGCCAGTTCCGTCTGAACTATGCCAAGACCTTCAAATTGCAGCCTGACGTGTACGCCGTGCAGGGCTACGACACGGGCCTGCTTTTGATACAAGGCGCCAATGCGGTCAAGGGTGATCTGACCAACAAGGCCGTGCTGTACAAATCGATGGAAGGTGCGGTGATCGACAGCCCACGCGGCAAGTGGACCATGAGCCCGTCGCACAACCCGATTCAGGACATCTACATCCGTCAGGTGTCTGCCAACGAAAACAAGGTCATCGGTGTGGCTGCCAAGGCGCTGGCTGACAGCGGTGTGGGCTGCAAGATGGCATGACCCCCACAGTTGCTCACAACGTGCAAGCGCCCTGCCCCCGAGGGGGCCGCTGCGCCTGCGGACTGGCAAAGCCAGGCCCAAAGCCCCGGCTTGCATAACAGCCGAAATCCCTTTCGCTGCATGCCTGATGCTGCCGAACCGCTACCTAACACCAACATGCCTGCTCCATGACCCTGACCACCTACCTGCTCTACCTGGCCGCCGTTGCGCTGCTTGTGTTCTCCCCCGGCCCGACCATGCTGATGTGCGTCACCACGGCCATTCACCACGGCCCGCGCAAAGCCCTGCTGTCAGCCGGTGGCAGCGTGACCGCTGTGCTGGGCGTGATGCTGCTGTCAGCGCTCGGCCTGGGCGCGCTGTTGGCTGCCTCTGAAGTGGCCTTTGCGATTGCCAAACTTCTGGGCGCGAGCTATTTGATCGCACTTGGCATCAAGACCTTTCGCAGTCAGGGCGCAGTGCTGGCCAACGACGCCAGCGAAAGTGCCAACGCGATAACGGGGCGTGCCAGTTACCTGCGCGGTCTTTTGGTGGGTGCCAGCAACCCCAAAGCCTTGCTGTTCTTTGCGGCATTCTTCCCGCAGTTTTTAAACCCCGATCTGCCCTTTGCACCGCAATTTGCAATCCTCGCTTTAACTTTCATGGCGTTCGAGCTGACCGTGCTCGCACTTTGCGCGCTGGGCGTCTCACGCCTCGCGCCTGTGCTGCGCCAGAGCGGCCCCATGCGCTGGGTGAACCGGGTGTGTGGTGGCTTGTTCACGCTCATGGGCATTGCCCTGCTGTTCACACGCAGGCAAGCCTGACTCATCACCCATGGACTTCCCCCAGTTTTTAATCCAGCTGCTCAACAGTGTGCAGTACGGGCTGCTGCTGTTCATGCTGGCTGCGGGCCTGACGCTGATTTTTGGCATCATGGGCGTGGTCAACCTGGCACATGGCAGTTTTTACATGCTGGGGGCTTACCTGGCCTGGTCGCTCAGCGCGGCTTTTGGCAGCTTGACGCTGGCCATTGTGGTGGGCGCGGTGCTGTCAGTTGTTTTTGGTCTCGGCCTTGAATGGCTGTTGTTTCGGCACTTCTACAAGCGCGACCACCTCGATCAGGTGCTGCTGACGTTTGGCCTGATCTACATTTTCGAGGAACTGCGCTCCATCGTCTGGGGTGACGATGTGCATGGCGTGACGATCCCTGGATTGCTCAGCGCGTCGATTCCGTTGACTGACAACCTGTCTTACCCGGTGTACCGCCTGTTTATCTCTGGCGTGTGCATTGCACTGGCGCTTGGCCTGTATTTTTTGATCTCCAGAACCCGGCTGGGCATGAAAATCCGCGCAGGCGCATTCAACCGCGACATGGCCGAGTCGCTGGGCATCAACATCAAGCTCATTCATGCGGTGGTGTTTGCACTGGGCGTGGGCCTGGCTGCGGTGGCGGGCATGATTGCCGCACCGGTGGCTAGCGTGTATCCCAACATGGGCTCGCAAGTGCTCATCATGTGTTTTGTGGTGGTGGTCATTGGCGGCATTGGCTCAGTGCGCGGCGCATTGATTGCCGCGCTGCTGGTTGGCCTGGTCGATACCTTTGGCAAGGTGTTGCTGCCCTCCATGGCGGGCATGCTGGTGTACATGCTGATGGCAGGCGTTTTGCTGTGGAAGCCTGAAGGGTTGTTCAAGGCATGAGCGCACAACAAGCCAACCTCGAAATTCTGCCCGTCAGCATCAGGCTGGTGCTCGGCATGGGCCTGGTTGCCCTGCTCGCTTTTCCGTTTGCAGGCACACCGTTCTACACCGAGATGGTCACGCGCATGATGATCATGGCAATTTTTGCCATGAGCCTGGACTTGCTGCAGGGCGTCACGGGCCTGGTGTCGCTGGGCCATGCCGCGTATTTTGGGCTGGCCGGTTATGCGCTGGCTTTTCTCACCCCCCAAGGCCAGGCCATCAGCCTGTGGTGGACGCTGCCCGTGGCGGTGCTGGCCTCTGGCCTGGCCGCGCTGCTGATCGGCTTTTTTGCAGTGCGCACGCACGGCATCTACTTCATCATGGTCACGATGGCGTTTGCGCAGATGGTGTTTTATCTGTTTTTCGACAACAAGGTGCTCGGCGGCTCTGACGGGCTGTACATCAACTTCAAGCCCAGCGCCGCCATGTTTGGCTGGGTGCCTTTTGATCTGGACAGCAAACGAGTTCTGTACTACTTCACCCTGGCAGCACTGCTGCTGGTTTATGCCTTTTTGCGCCGCCTGCTGTTTAGCCCGTTTGGGCGCACACTAAGCGGCATTCGCGTAAACGAGCACCGTATGCGTGCCATGGGTTATGGCGTGTTTGGCTACAAGCTGGCAGCGTTTACGGTGGCCGGTGCGCTGGCCGGGCTGGCAGGCTATTTGTGGGGCGCGCAAACCGGCTACATCAACCCGGAGCTGATGGGTTTTCACATGAGCGCCCACGCCATCATGATGGTGATTTTGGGCGGTATGGGCAACTTTGCCGGGGCGATTGTGGGCGCCTTCGCATTTGAATATTTGCTGCATGTGTTCAAGGACTTGCCAACGGTCGGCAGCGTCAATCTGGGCAAGCACTGGCAGCTCTGGATGGGTCTTTTCATTGTGCTGCTGGTCGTCTTTGCGCCGCGCGGAATTTTGGGCTTGGTAGAAAAATTCTTGAAGCGCAAGGGGAGTTCCAATGAGTGAAGTCCTGCTCAGTGCCAAGAACCTCACAAAACGCTTCGGCGGTCTGGCTGCTGTCGACAATGTGTCGATCGACCTTTACCGAAACCACATCCATGCCGTGATTGGCCCCAACGGAGCGGGCAAATCAACGCTGACGCATTTGCTGTCAGGCGACTTACCGCCCACGTCGGGAACGGTTTCGCTCGGCGAGGTGAACATCACTGGCTGGACGCCCGAGAAAATCTCGCGTCAAGGCCTGGGCCGTAGCTACCAGAAGACCAATATCTTTTTGCCCTTCACGGTCTGGGACAACGTTCATCTGGCGGCTCAGTCACGCGACCCGCAAGCCCGTCAATGGCTGAAACACGCTACACAATTCGCAGCTACCCGCACCCGTATTGAAAAGGCTATCGAGCTGTCTGGCCTACAAAACAGGGTCAAAAACATCGCAGGCACCATCAGCCACGGCGAGCAACGTCAATTAGAAATCGCCATGACGCTGGCCACCGAACCGCAAGTGATTTTGCTTGACGAACCGCTGGCGGGCATGGGCGCAGTCGAGGCTGAACGCATGGTGGTGCTGCTGCAAGCGATTAAAAAAGACCACGGCATTTTGCTGGTCGAGCACGACATGGATGCGGTTTTTGCGTTGGCTGATAAGCTCACAGTCATGGTCAATGGCCAGGTGATAGCGAGTGGCACGCCTCTTGAAATCAGGTCTGATGCGGGCGTACAAGCAGCTTATCTTGGGCAAGAGCATTGAAAACGCAGTCATTCAACGCAGAGGCGCAGAGAACGCAGAGCTGCGCAGAG
>RDZZ01000090.1 GCA_004293655.1 Polaromonas sp.
CGCCTTGTTAATCCCGCTTTGTTAATTCAATAGGCAGAACCAGCGTGCAGCCTCTCAAGCTTTCGAGAATGAACAATGCCTTGACCACACCGCCCGCACCGCCCACGCCTGCGCTGCTAGATATTGGCATTGGCGGCATGACCTGCGCGTCGTGTGCGGCCCGGGTTGAGAAGGCCTTGAAAAAAGTCTCTGGGGTACAGACCGCTACGGTCAATCTGGCCACTGAGTCTGCACGCATTGCCTACACACCTGCCGACCAGACAGAGGCCCGCTTGCGCCGCGCAGTGCGTGATGCAGGCTACGAGCCTCGCGTTGCCAGTGCGGCCGTTGATGTATCCGATACTTCGCCCTGGGCCGGTTTCATGCCAGTGGGCATCGGGCTGGCGTTGTCGTTGCCCCTGATGCTGCCCATGTTGGGCGAGCTGTTTGGCAAACACTGGATGCTGCCTCCCCTGTGGCAGTTTTTATTGGCTACGCCCGTGCAGTTTGTATTGGGTACACGCTTTTACAAAGCCGCTTGGGGCGCGGTCAAAGTCTTCAGTGGCAACATGGATGTGCTGGTAGCACTGGGCACCACAGCTGGTTGGGCACTGTCAATGTGGCTGTGGTGGACAGCTGGGGACGCTGGCATGCCGCATCTGTATTTTGAAGGCTCGGCAGTGGTCATCACGCTGGTACTTTTGGGCAAGTGGCTTGAGGCCAGAGCCAAACGGCAAACCACGTCTGCCATTCGCGCACTGCATGCGCTGCGCCCGGATGTAGCGCATTTGATCGGTGTGGAGGGCGAGATTGATGTGCCAGTGGCCGAAGTACTGGTCGGCGACCGTATTGTGGTCAAGCCTGGCGAGCGCTTTCCGGTCGATGGCAGCTTGCTCGAAGGCCCGACACAGGTCGATGAGTCCATGCTGACAGGCGAGCCCTTGCCGGTCGCCAAGGAAACCGGCGGCAAGCTCACGGGCGGCTCCATCAATGGCGAAGGCCGCGTAGTGATGCAAGTGACAGCCGTTGGCAGCCAGACCGTGCTGGCGACCATCATTGCTCTGGTTGAAGATGCCCAAGCTGCCAAGGCACCTATTCAACGCCTGGTGGATCAGATCAGCGCTGTATTTGTGCCAGTGGTGTTGATGATTGCACTGGCTACGCTGTTGATCTGGTGGCTCACGGGCCATACGTTTGAGCTGGCAGTGATCAATGCAGTCGCCGTGCTGGTGATTTCCTGCCCATGTGCGCTGGGTCTGGCCACGCCTGCTGCCATCATGGCAGGCACGGGTGTTGCAGCTAAAAACGGCATTTTGATCAAAGATGCCCAGGCACTGGAGCTGGCGCACAAGGTGGATGTGGTGGCTTTTGACAAAACTGGCACCCTGACAGCAGGCAAGCCCAGGCTGACAAAGCTGCTCGTATTACCAGGCGCAAAAAATACTGAAAGCATGGACGCATTAGAGGCGCTGCACATGGCGGCCAGCCTGCAAAGTGGCAGCGAGCACCCTTTGGCCCAGGCTGTGGTCAATGACGCTCGGCAAAAGTCTGTGGTCATGGTGAGTCCTGCCCAAGTCAGCGCCATGCCTGGTCGGGGCACCGAGGGCAAGGTGGGTGCGCGTACTTTCTTAATTGGCAGCCTGCGCTGGATGGAGGAGCTGAAGGTGGATATTGCCAGCCTGGCAGCAGATGCCATCACGCTGCAAGCTCAAGGCGCGACTGTATCCGCCATGGCCGAGCGTACGCCAGATGGCCTGCGCTTGCGAGCCATCATGGCGTTTGGCGATGAGCCCAAGCCTGCTGCGGTGCAGGCACTGGCTGAATTACGCGCCCGTGGCATCAAAACCGTGATGATTTCCGGTGACAACCGGGGGGCAGTTGCTGCCATGGCTCACCGCCTCGGCTTGCGGCCAGAATCCGGCGAGGTCATGTCCGAGGTGTTGCCGGGCGACAAGGCTGCGCAGGTTGTTGCCCTCAAGCAAGGCGGTCACACAGTTGCCATGGTGGGCGATGGTGTCAACGACGCACCCGCACTGGCCGCAGCAGATGTGGGCATAGCCATGGGCAATGGGGCCGATGTGGCCATGCATGCTGCAGGTATCACGCTGATGCGCGGTGACCCGCTACTGGTGGCGGCAGCGCTCGACATTTCAGAGCGCACTGTTGCCAAAATTCGCCAGAATCTATTTTGGGCTTTTGCCTACAACGTCGTCGGCATTCCACTTGCAGCCTTAGGTTTCTTGAACCCGGTGCTGGCCGGTGCAGCCATGGCCATGAGTTCAGTCTGTGTGATGGGCAATGCGTTGCTGCTCAAACGCTGGAAGCTAAAAACATGAAAGTGATTTGATAAAACTGATTGGCTCATGTGCTGAGTCGTGTGCTGTTTATTTTGTAGCACTTCACATTTTTACTTCGCTGTACCTAGACGTTTTGCGTATTGGCTTTAGCCGTTTTAGCCGCTGCTTTACTTGCCATCTTGGCCAGTCGTTTGGGGCTTTCGGGGGGTCTCCAGGTAATGAGTTGTGTGCCAGCCCAGGCGTCATGCCAAAATTGCTTTTTGGGATGAAAGCGTGCCAGCATCGCCCACACCACCACCCAGCCCAAAGTCAAGATGGCGCTTTGCGTGGGTGGCAGGCCCAGCACCCAGCCGACGACCAGGGGCGGCAAAAACCACAACCAGCTCAAAGCGTAACGCAACAAGGCACGCTTTTGTGTGATGCTCTGGCCCTGCAAATCCACCACACGAATGTCCCAGGTTTTCATCGCCAACGTCTGGCCTTTGGCCCAGAACCAGACGAAGTAGATCCCGAAAACGACAAAAACGAAGGCTTGTAACGCGTGGCGATTGTCCATCGCGTTGCGCGTCTGGCTCAAAGTGCCAAACAGGTAGCCTGCGAGAAACACCACGCCGAACATCAAAAGGCCCTCGTACACCCAGCAGGCCATGCGCCGGATGATGGAAGGTGTCGGATCAGTTGTTTGATGTGCTGTTACTGCTGTCACTTATAGCGGCTCTAAAGGTTGGAGTTCAGGGGCTGGAGTTCAGCTCTTGTTCACACAAGAGAGTGTCAAGTCTGCTGACTTTTGGCAGCTAGTTCAAGGGTGCGGCAATGGGAACTGCGGGAACGACTGGACCTGCCTGAGGCATGGATGATACCGCCGGAGTGACAGTATTTTTTGACGCAGGGTTGGCGCCCGGCTTCACCCCTTGGGATGCAATTGTGGCCAGTTTTTGCGGTGCGACCGGTTTGACAGCAAGAGCAGCACCAGCAGGCCTAGGCGCAGCTTTGGAGGCGAGCTGCTGTTTTTCTTCAGGGCTCAAGGCTTGGTAAGTTTGCCACTTGGCTCTTTTTTCTTCGGGCGTCAACTGCGTTGACAACTCTCTGGTTTTTGCAAAATTAAGGCGTGCTTCTGCGCGCTGTTGCGGGCTCAGAGCCACCCACTCGTTCATGCGGCTGTGTAGCGTTTTCTGGTCTGCAGGAGAAAGCGCAGGATAGTTTTTTGATACTTCCAGCCACTTACGCTTTTGCGCCTCACTGATGGTGCCCCAACTCACGGCCAAAGGCTTGAGCGCCTGCTGCTGCAGGGGTGTGAGTTCTATCCACGACGGCCCGGATGTTGCAGCTTTGACTGCCAACTTGGCGGGTGCAGTTGTACTGACAGTATTGGATGGCTGAGTTGGTTGGATTGTTTGTGGGAAAACAATTGTCGGCAGCAACAGCACGCAGATGATCAAGGCTAACGTTAACCCTGGTGACCTGCGCCCGATGATGCTATTTGAAAAAACAGCTTGTGCGATCATCCTTGCCACTTGGGAGTCACGAATTAACGCGTTGACTTGAGAAACTGCACAAAACCAGGATCTGCAAAAGCAGCGGGGGGCAACTCATCAATCAATAAGGCAGCATCGACTTCTGCGACTTCCTGTGCACGGTTATCGACTTGCACAGCATCGATGGTCAGCAGCCCAACAACAAGCGCGATGAACGGAAACACCAAGGCAAG
>RDZZ01000091.1 GCA_004293655.1 Polaromonas sp.
TTTCTTGCCAATAGCTGTGCTATTGGCTGCAAAAAGGCGCCTTGCAGCCCATCCCGAGCCGACTGCCACAGCCTCGCCAGAGTTGTGCAGAGGGTCCCTTGGTTTGGGTTTGGGTGAAGTCGAGGTTTTCAAATTAATGACTAACTGGTTAGTAATTTAGGATAAACCCACAGGCTTGTCAAGCGACAATCTGCGGCATGAATCCAGGCAACAAAGGCTCCCATGCAAGCCAGCTCCAGCCATCTACAGGAACAGGCATCGGCCACTACGAGAATTTTCCGGTGGCTTCTTTTTTGTGTCCGCCCCATCTCAGGCCTGCGATAGTTGCCATCTACTGGTTTGCACGCACGGCAGATGACCTGGCCGATGAGGGTGATGCCGCGCCGCAAACCCGTCTGGCTGACCTGGCGGCTTACCGGGCTGATCTGTTTGCCTGCATTCAGGGCCAGCCCACCTCAGAGCGCTGGGCAGCGGTTTTTGAGCGCTTGCAACCGGTGATCAAACAGTTTGCGTTGCCTGCAGATTTGTTGACGGACCTTCTCAGCGCCTTTGAGCAGGATGTGACAAAAACCCGTTACGCCAACCAGACCGAGCTGCTTGACTATTGCAGGCGCTCTGCCAGCCCGGTGGGTCGGCTGTTACTGCATTTGTATGGCGTTCGTGATGCCGAAGCCCTGCAGCAAAGCGACTGTATTTGCACCGCACTGCAGCTCGTCAACTTCTGGCAAGACCTGAGCGTGGACATTCCGCGTGGTCGCATCTACCTGCCCGCTGATGGGTTTGCGCAGCACGGTGCAATTGAGGCGCACCTGCTCCAATGTCAGGTCAACCCTGCCACGACCGCATTGGTGGCGGCCAACGTCGCCTGGGCCAAGGCGCTGATGCAGCGCGGCGCACCGCTGGTTAAAAAAGTGCCCGGACGGGCCGGCTGGGAGTTGCGGCTGGTGGTGCAAGGCGGTTTGCGGATCGCTGAAAAGATTGAGCGGCTTGGGTTTGAGACCTTGCGGCAACGGCCCAAAATCAATGCCTGGGATGCGGTGGTGATGGCCTGGCGCACCCTGTGGATGTGAGGAGTGCCGTGTAACAATCTGATGCATGACCCCTGAGCAATACGTCCAGCAGAAAGCCGCCGCATCGGGCAGCAGTTTTTATTACGCATTTTTGTTTTTGCCCAAGGAGCGGCGCGCTGCCATCACGGCGTTTTACGCTTTTTGCCGCGAAATTGACGATGTTGTGGATGAGGTGATTGACCCCGGCGTGGCGCACACCAAGCTTGCCTGGTGGCAAAGCGAAGTCACCCAGGCGTTTGCAGGCCAGCCCAGCCACCCGGTCATGAAGGCCTTGATGCCGCTGACGGGTGCCTACCGGATTGAGGCGCGCCACCTGCGGGCGGTCATTGATGGCTGCCTGATGGACTTGTCGCAAAACCGCTACCTCGACTTTCCCGGCCTGCAGCGCTACTGCCACTTGGTAGCCGGTATCGTCGGTGAAGTGGCCGCACGCATTTTTGGCCAGACTGACGAGGCGACCACGGCCTACGCGCACAAGCTGGGGCTGGCTTTTCAGCTCACCAACATCATCCGCGATGTGGGCGAAGACGCGCTGCGGGGCCGCATTTACCTGCCCGTCAATGAGCTGCAGCAGTTTGACGTGAAGGCGCACGAGATTTTGAAGCGCCAGTACTCTGAGCGCTTTACTGCGCTGATGCAGTTTCAAACCCAGCGCGCGCTGGCCTTGTACGATGAAGCGCTCAGCCTGTTGCCCGCTGCCGACCGCCGTGCGCAAAAACCTGGCCTCATGATGGCCAGCATCTACCGCACACTGCTGCGCGAGATTGCCCATGACAACTACCAGGTGCTGCACCAGCGCGTCAGCCTGACGCCCCTGCGCAAATTCTGGCTGGCCTGGAAAACCCAGGCGCTGGGCACCATTCAATGAGCTTCGCACCGTGAAAGTCGCTGTCATTGGCGCCGGCTGGGCTGGTTGTGCCGCTGCTGTTGAAGCCACGCGGCGTGGCCACCAGGTCAGTGTGTTTGAAGCGGCCCTGATGGCGGGCGGACGGGCACGCAGGGTGGACAGCCCCCGCGCCGGGACGGGCATGGTGCTGGACAACGGCCAGCACATCCTGATCGGTGCTTACAGCGAATGCTTGAAACTCATGGCCGAGCTGGGGGTGGACGAGACCACGGCCCTGCTGCGCCTGCCCTTGACCCTGCAATGGCCCGATGGGGGTGGGCTGAAGTTGCCGCAATCACCCTGGCTGCCCGCACCGCTGGATGCGCTGGCAGGCATACTGCGGGCACGGGGCTGGTCTTGGCGGGACAAGCTGTCGTTGCTCAGCACCGCGACCGCATGGCAACTGCGGCGTTTTCAATGCCCTCCCCAACAATCGGTGGCTGATTTATGCCGTCATGTGTCCCCGACGATCATGGCCACGCTGATAGAGCCACTGTGTGTGTCAGCTCTCAACACCCCCGCCGAGCGGGCCAGCGGCCAGGTGTTTCTTCGCGTGATGCGCGATGCCCTGTTTGCAGGCCATGGCGGCTCCAACCTGCTGCTGCCGCGCACCGACCTGAGCGCGCTGATGCCGGGCGCAGCACTGGGCTGGCTGCAACGCCACGGTGGTCAGGTCAAATTGGGGATGCGCATCAAAGACATCGCATGCGCCAACGTCAGCACCGGTACAGGCTGGACGGTAACGTGTGCCGCCACGCAAAACCAGGGCGTATTTGACCGCGTGGTACTGGCCTGCCCGCCAATAGAAGCAGCGCGTCTGGCTGCCAACTGCGGCCTGCCTTGCCAGCCCTGGCAGGCTCAGGCACTTGGGCTGCAACATGAAGCGATTGCCACGGTTTACCTGCAGATGAGCGGGGCAGATGAGGTAAGCGGGGCGGCGGCCATCAAGCTACGGCAACCCATGCTGGCACTGCACAGCACCCCAGAGTTTCCTGCCCAGTTCGTTTTTGACCGGGGCCAGCTGGGTGGCCCGCCTGGTTTGCTGGCTTTTGTGGTCAGCGCCAGCGTGGCAGCAGGCGGCGTATTGACACGGCAGGTGCTGGCCCAGGCGGCTGCGCAACTGGGATTACGAGACTTGCAAGAGGTTCAGACCATTGTTGAAAAGCGCGCCACTTTTGCCTGCTCTCCAGGTTTGGTGAGGCCCGGCATGGTCATCGCACCTAGCCTGTTGGCCTGTGGTGACTACATCGAAGGGCCGTACCCGGCCACGCTGGAGGGTGCGGTGCGCTCAGGCCTGGCGGCTGCCAGGTGGCTTGCAGCCTGAAAAATCAGGGCCTGAAATAATCGCACAGCTCGGTCAGTGTGGTCACTGTTTCATGCGGCACGGCGGTGTGTGGCCAGACATGGTCTGCACGGTTGACCCACACGGTCTGCATGCCGCAATTGAGCGCGCCCAGCACATCGAGCGTACAGTCGTCACCCACATGCAGCACGTCGGCGGCCAATGCACCCACCGACCAGGCGGCAGCGTGAAATATCTTGGCGTCGGGTTTGCCCACACCAAACTGCTGGGCGCTGATGCTTGCCTGAAACAAGTGCCCCAGTCCAATGCGATGGATGTCGGCATTGCCATTGGACAGCGCCACCAACGGGTATCGGCTGGCTAAAAACTCCAGCCCTGGCAAAGCGTCTTCAAACAGGCTGACGCGGTTACGTTCATCAAAAAACACATCAAAAGCGGGTTCTGCCAGCAACGGATCTTCGCCGGAGCGGTACAGGGCCAGGCGAATCGCCTCGCGCCGGATGGCGCTCAGGTTGTATTTAAGCTCTGGGCGCGCACGCGCGATCTGTTCACGCAGGTCGTGACGCGCCTTTGGGTTGGCAAACAGTGCAGCGGCCATGGGCGCTTTGTGGCTCAGCCAGTTTTCGAGGGCTTTTTCTGCACGCTCAATGGCGGGCCAGACAGGCCACAAGGTGTCGTCAAGGTCTAGCGTGATGGCCTTGACCAAAGCAGGGTTGAACATAGTG
>RDZZ01000063.1 GCA_004293655.1 Polaromonas sp.
TTCCATATCAACACGATATGTTGTTGCTTCGCCTTTGCCGTGCTAAAGCACTGTCTGCGGCTTCGCGCCTAATCTCCTATTGATCTGAAAACGGAATTACCCAGGAATTTTTTCTAAACAGTAGCCAAGCCCACGCACGGTGGCAATCCGCACCGGCCCTTTTTCAATCTTTTTGCGCAGGCGGTGGATATAGACCTCAATGGCGTTGTTGCTGACTTCCTCACCCCACTCGCACAAGCGCTCGACCAGCTGGTCCTTGCTGACCAGGCGGCCTGCGCGTTGCAGCAACACCTCCAGCAGGCCCAGCTCCCGGGCTGACAGCTCGACCATCACGCCGTCAATCGTGGCCACCCGTCCGGCCTGGTCATACACCAGCGGGCCGTGCTTGATGGTGCTGCTGGCACCGCCCATGCCACGGCGGATCAAGGCCCGCACCCGGGCTTCGAGTTCCTGCAGTGAAAACGGCTTGGCCATGTAATCGTCTGCGCCGTAATCCAAGCCCTTGACACGCTCTTCCACGCTGTCAGCGGCCGTCAGAATCAGCACGGGCAAGGAAGAGCCTCGGGCGCGCAGGCGTTTGAGCACTTCCAGCCCATGCATGCGCGGCAGGCCCAAGTCAAGGATCAGGAGGTCAAACTCGGTATTGGTCATGAGTGCCGCGTCGGCCTCGGTGCCGCTGGCGACATGGTCGGCGGCTGCGCCAGACGCACGCAGGGTGCGCAGCAGGCCGTCGGCCAGCACCTGGTCGTCTTCAGCAATCAAAATTCGCATGGCTGTCTCCGGTTTTTTAGGGGTGTCGTGCTCAAATTTTAGGCTTTTGAAGAATACCTTCAACGCAGAGGCGCAGAGGCGCAGAGTACGCAGAGAACCGCAGAGAAAGACACAAAATTTATTTTTTTCCTCTGACCCGCTTTCTCTGCGTTCTCTGCGCCTCTGCGTTGAATGACTCCCGGCTTTCAACGTGCGCCGCCATACGCTTCTAACCCCAGCGCCACCACAGTCGCCACATCTTGCCCCACAGCCGCACGAAATTCATTTTCAGCCTGTGCCACAGCCTGCTCAAATGCCCCCAGCCACATCAGCCCAGCGGTGGTAAACATCACTTTTTTGGCGCGTTTGTCATGGGTATCCGCCTCCCGCGTGACCAGTCCCCAGGCTTCGCACTGCGTGACCAGGTCGCCCATGGCCTGTTTGCTCATGCCGGCACTGAGCGCCAGATCGCTCAAGCGTGAGCCGCCAACCTCCAGGTGCCGCGTGATGTGAATGTGCGCTGCACCCACTTTGTTGCGCGCTGCCAGGTTGGACAGCGCCAGAGGCACCTCCACATTGCGCGCCATCAGCCACAGCACGCGCTCATCAAAGCGGCGCAGCGCGTTGCCCATCAGACGGCCCAGGTGGGTAATGCGCCAGCTGGTGTGGCTCGTGGGTGTCGGCAGGGCTTGGGTCATGCGCCATTGTTCGCGCTGTTGGCTGCTTCGTCAAATCAATCAGGGAAACTGACTAAAAACAGTGTTTACTTAATGAGACTCAGCCCATAAAGTACTGGTCATGCATCCAGCGCGCTACCAATGCCAGCTGCTGGAGACCTTTCTTAAATATTTACAGCATTGATTTTCAAGGACATTTTCATGGAACTGACCAGCAAACTGAACCCGGCCCAAAACACGACCCACAACCCGGCCCAAACTGCCGCCTTGAACACCGAAAAAGCCAAGGCCCTGGCCGCAGCACTGGCCCAGATCGAAAAGCAGTTCGGCAAAGGCACCATCATGAAGCTGGGCGCCGGTGAAGTGATTGAAGACATCCAGGTGGTCTCCACCGGCTCACTGGGCCTGGACATCGCACTTGGCGTGGGCGGCCTGCCACGTGGCCGGGTGGTCGAAATCTACGGCCCCGAGTCATCCGGCAAAACCACGCTGACCCTGCAGGTGATTGCCGAGATGCAAAAACTCGGTGGCACCTGCGCCTTTGTCGATGCCGAGCACGCGCTGGACATCAACTACGCCCAAAAGCTGGGCGTGAACCTGCAGGATCTGCTGATCAGCCAGCCCGACACGGGTGAGCAGGCGCTAGAAATTGTCGATTCACTGACCCGCTCCGGCGCGGTGGATTTGATCGTGGTCGATTCAGTGGCCGCACTCACACCCAAGGCTGAGCTGGAAGGTGAAATGGGTGACTCATTGCCCGGTCTGCAAGCCAGATTGATGAGCCAGGCGCTGCGCAAATTGACCGCCACCATCAAGAAAGCCAACTGCATGGTGATCTTCATCAACCAGATACGTATGAAGATTGGCGTGATGTTCGGCAGCCCGGAGACCACCACCGGCGGTAATGCACTGAAGTTTTACGCCTCGGTGCGGCTGGATATTCGCCGCATTGGTTCAATCAAAAAGGGTGAAGAAGTCATCGGCAACGAAACCCGTGTGAAGGTGGTCAAAAACAAGGTGGCATCGCCCTTCAAGACCGCAGAGTTTGACATCTTGTACGGTGAAGGCATCAGCCGACTGGGCGAGGTGCTGGACCTGGGCGTGGCGGGCCACATTGTTGAAAAAGCCGGTGCCTGGTACGCCTTCAACGGCGAGAAGATTGGCCAGGGTCGCGACAACTCGCGTGAGTTTCTCAAAGAAAATCCCGAGCTTGCCATCGAGATCGAGAACAAGGTGCGCGAGTCCCTGGGTATCCCGCTGGTGCAGGTCAGCCCCGAGGCAGGCGACAAGGTGGACAAGCCAGAGAAAGCTGCCAAACCAGAGAAAGCCGAAAAAACCGCCAAGGCCACCCAAGGCTGATTTTTAAGTGCCAAATAGTGTGCTGTGGCAACAGGTACGGGGAGTATATGCTATTGAAAATATAGCAAATACAGCCCCTGACAGGTCCTGGCCCTGATGACAAAGCCCACACCAGCCGGTCGCACAGGCTTTGCCATCTCGCTCAAAGGCCGTGCCCTGCGCCTGCTGACAGGCCGCGAACACTCGCGGGCCGAGCTGGAGCGCAAACTGGGCAGCCATGAAGAAGAGGCCGGCCAGCTGGCCGCGGTGCTGGACGAGCTTGAAGCCAAAGACTTCATCAGCCCCACCCGCGTCATCGAGTCCGTCATCAACCGCCGCCAGGCCAGGATGGGTGCATCGCGCATCAAAGGCGAGCTGCAGCGCAAAGGCCTGGACGTGGGCATGGTGGCCGAGGCCATCGACAGCCTGAAAGCCACCGAGCTGGAGCGCGCGCGCGAGGTTTGGCGTAAAAAGTTTGACAGCAAGACCGACGCTGGCACCACCCCTGCAGACCGTGCCAAACAAATGCGCTTTTTAGCGGCGCGCGGCTTTGGGGCTGACGCGATACGGCGGGTGGTGTCAGGACATCAGGACGACGATTAACGCCACCTCAGCCCAGCCAATGCCTGCTTCGCATCATGCAGACCCAAATCAAAAGCCGCCTGTATGGTTGTTTTGGGGGTGCAGTCCCAGGTTGATACGGGTATTTTCTGGCTCGGCTGCCAGTAGTTGCAGCCACGCCAGCTGAACCACTGCGGCAGCTTGGGGTAAAACCGCGTCAAAAGTACCAAGGTGCGCGGCTTTGTATGGGCGGCTTGCCCAATAGAGCCTATCGGTGCGTTGTCTACAAATCCGCCGTCAAGTGCGGCGTGGCCAGCGACTTGCCGCACGCGCATGAAAGGTGGTGCAGCGGCTGCCGCTGAAATCAGGTTTTGCGCCTGCGCAGCACTGGTGCAGTCGTGCAGGTTCATGAAACCCAGCTTCAGGCCCAGCAGCGTGGGCAGGCGCGGGTGAATGCTGTTGCTGATGTGTTTGTCCACCATATAGGCGAGTGTTCCCGCCAGTGTTGACAGATGCAAACCCAGTATTGGCGATGGGCGGGCAAACGCCACGCGCAGGCGTGATGGGGCGTTGCGCAACGCTTCAAAGTTGCTTTCGTTTAAATAAGACGCAACCCAGGCCGGAAAAATATGCTCATGCGCAAAGCCCAAACGCCCGCGCCACAGGTCTGAAAAATCAACCATGCTCGGGTTGCTGGCATAAAGCGCTTTGCAGGCTTGCAATCCCTCAGCTGCTTTGCCTGCGATCAGCGCCGTTGCCACGCCTGCGCCGGCGCTGGTACCCACCAGTTGCGCCGGCAGTCGCCAGCCCGCCTCAAGCAGATGAGACATCAGCCCGGCCTGCCACATGCAGCGGTTGCCTCCGCCCGCAAAAACCAGCGTGTCCGTGCCGGTGATGTCCAGCTGGGTGACAGGGCGAGGGGTCAAGTCAAAGACTGAAGTGTCAGCGTGCATGCAGAAAAATATTTTATGTAGATGTGCATAATTATACAGAGTTGCATAATCAAGGCATGACCCACTCAGACTTCATCCACGCGCCAGCCCAACCCGACGCCAAAGTCGGCAAGCTGCCCACGCCTCGTGACGCGATGGTGTTGACGGCTGCGCAATGGTTGCCGCAGCGCGGCATGGCGGCCGTCAATTTGATTGAAGTTGCCCGCGCTGTGAACGCGCCGCGTGGCTCGATCTATCACTATTTCCCCGGAGGCCGTGACCAGTTGCTGCAGGAAGCGTTGGCGCTGGCGGGTAAAAGCGGCTTGCGAATCATTGAAAAAGCGCTGCGTAGCGCCATGGCTGCGGGCGTCGCAGGCGGCACAGATTCAGCCAAGGCGCTGGGGGCCACACCCAAATCTGCGATGGAAGCTTTTGTGAGTGCCATGTTCAGTACCGGGCCATTGCAAATGCACGCCAGTCACCTGTCGGGTGGCTGCCCGGTTGGGGCTGCCGTGTTGAGCAGCGAGACGGAAAGCGCGGACTTTCAGCCGATCTTGCAAGCCATTTTTGCAAGTTGGCAAGCGGCTTTGGTATCGGCGTTCATGTCCTTGGGTGCTGTCAGCCAGGCGCAGGCCGGGCAGTGGGCGCGCTGCACACTGATCGCCTATGAAGGCGCTTTGGTCTGTGCAAAAGCAGAGCACGACCCGCTGGCCGCAGCTGACACGTTTGACTTGGCTGCGCGTATGGTTGTGCAGCTGCTCAATGCGCCGCCAAATCAATAGCGCAATCGAGTCTTGCCCCTGTCTTTGTGGGGGGGGCCAGCTACAACCCCAGCATCAACTTCAAATTCTGCACTGCCGCGCCCGATGCGCCCTTGCCCAGGTTGTCGAGCCGTGCAATCAACACCGCGTGGCGATGGGTGTCATTGCCAAAAACGCGCAGTTCCATCTTGTTGGTATTGTTCAGGCCCAGGGCATCAAGCTTGCCGGATGCGGGAGCATCTTCTACGCTGACCCACTCGCTGCCTGCGTAATGGCTGGCCAATGCCTCTTTGAGTTGGGCCGCTGTTGGCTGGCCAGGCAACATGTCCAGGTGCAGCGGCAGTTGCACCAGCATGCCCTGCTCAAAATTGCCGACCGATGGAAGCATCACCGGGCGGCGGCTCAAACCGGTGTATTTCATGATCTCGGGCAGGTGTTTGTGCTCAAGGCCCAGCGCGTAAATCTCAAACAGGGGTGCAGCGCCTGCTTTGTAGGCCTCCATCATGGGCCGTCCGCCACCCGAGTAACCACTCACAGCGGGCAGGCTCAATGGGAAGTCGGGTGTGATTAAGCCGGCATCCACCAGGGGACGAATCAGCGCAATCGCCCCCGTAGCGTAGCAGCCAGGGTTGGCCACGCGGTCTGCTGCAGCCACCGCGTCACGCTGCCCAGCGGCGAGTTCGGGAAAACCGTAGATCCAGCCAGGCACGGTGCGGTGCGCGGTGGACGCGTCGATGATTTTTGGTTTTCTGCCTTCGAGGCTGTCCATCATGGCAACAGACTCGCGCGCGGCATCGTCGTGCAGGCACAAGATCACCATGTCCACACCGGCCATCAATGCGCGCTTGGCGCCAGCGTCTTTGCGCAGCTCGGGGGCAATGCTGACCAGCTCAATCTGCGCCATGGTGGCCAGGCGCTCACGAATTTGCAAGCCGGTCGTGCCAGCCTCGCCGTCGATAAAAATTTTAGGCATGGTTTTCTCCTTCGGTGACTGAACCATCACTGTAACTGTTTGGTGCGTTGCAACATGATACAGTTTAGGGCTGTTTGGAAACAGCAGAAACCTGCATCAGTACCACCACACTACAACAATCGTTTGAAAGTTTTTCCATGAAAATTCACGAGTACCAAGGCAAGGAAATCTTGCGCAATTTTGGTGTGCCTGTGCCGCGCGGTATTGCGGCATTCACCGTGCAAGAGGCGGTAGAAGCTGCCCAAAAACTGGGCGGGCCGGTGTGGGTGGTCAAGGCGCAAATCCATGCGGGTGGCCGTGGCAAGGGTGGTGGTGTCAAAGTGGCCAAAACCCTTGAAGATGTCAAACGAATCTCGGGTGAAATTCTGGGCATGCAGCTCATCACCCACCAGACAGGCCCTGCAGGCCAGAAAGTTCGCCGCCTTTATATTGAAGACGGCGCTGACATTCAGAAGGAATACTACGTCTCTTGCGTGACTGACCGCGCTACGCAAAAAGTCGCCTTCATTGCGTCCAGCGAGGGCGGTATGGACATTGAAGAGGTGGCGCACAGCCAGCCTGAGAAAATCATCAAACTGTTTGTCGACCCGCTGGTTGGTCTGACAGATGCCCAGGGCCAAGAGCTGGCTGCTGGTATTGGCATGCCTGCAGACTCTGTGCCCCAGACCGTCGATATCCTGCAAAAGCTCTACAAGTGCTACATGGACACCGACGCGTCGCTAGTCGAGATCAATCCCTTGAACCGCAACAGCCAAGGTGAAGTGATGGCGCTGGACGCCAAGTTCAACTTTGACCCGAACGCGCTGTTTCGCCATGCCGACATCGTGGCCTACCGCGACCTCGACGAAGAAGACGCGGCTGAAGTCGAAGCCAGCAAGTTTGACCTGGCCTACATCAGTCTGGACGGCAACATTGGCTGCCTGGTCAATGGCGCAGGCCTGGCCATGGCAACAATGGACACCATCAAGCTGTTCGGTGGCGAGCCCGCCAACTTCCTGGATGTGGGCGGTGGTGCCACAGCCGAAAAGGTCACCGAAGCCTTCAAAATCATGCTGAAGAACCCGGAAGTCAAAGGCATCCTGGTCAATATTTTTGGCGGCATCATGAAGTGCGACACGATTGCCGAAGGTGTCATCAGCGCCTGCAAAGCCGTGAACCTGTCCGTGCCTTTGGTGGTTCGCATGAAAGGCACCAACGAAGACCTTGGCAAAAAGATGCTGGCCGAGTCCGGTCTGCCCATCATTGCTGCAGACACCATGGCCGATGCGGCTACCAAAATTGTCCAAGCCGTGTCCGCTTAAGTCACGATAAGTCACGAAAGCCAGGAGAACAACCATGTCTATCTACATCAATAAAAACACCAAAGTCATCACACAAGGCATCACCGGCAAGACGGGTCAGTTTCACACCCGCATGTGCCGTGATTACGCCAATGGCAGGCAAGCCTTTGTCGCTGGCGTGAACCCCAAGAAGGCAGGTGAAGACTTTGAAGGCATCCCGATTTTTGCCAATGTGACTGAGGCTGCTGCTGCTACGGGTGCAACGGTATCGGTCATTTATGTGCCACCTGCAGGCGCAGCTGCAGCGATTTTGGAAGCCATTGAGGCCAATCTTGATCTGGCCATTTGCATCACCGAAGGCATCCCCGTGCGCGACATGCTGGAAGTGCGCAACCGCATGAAGGCCAAAGAAGCCGCTGGCGGCAAACGCACCCTGCTGCTCGGCCCGAACTGCCCTGGCCTCATCACCCCTGAAGAAATCAAGATCGGCATCATGCCAGGCCATATTCACCGCAAGGGCCGCATTGGCGTGGTCAGCCGCTCTGGCACGCTGACTTACGAGGCCGTGGCGCAGCTGACCGAAATCGGTCTGGGCCAGTCCAGCGCGGTAGGTATTGGTGGTGACCCGATCAATGGCTTAAAGCACATCGACGTGATGCGCGCCTTCAATGATGATCCGGACACCGACGCCGTTATCATGATTGGCGAAATTGGCGGGCCGGACGAAGCCGAAGCCGCTGAATGGTGCAAAGTCAACATGAAAAAGCCTGTTGTTGGCTTTATCGCTGGCGTGACAGCGCCCCCTGGCAAGCGCATGGGCCACGCTGGCGCGCTGATTTCTGGCGGCGCTGACACGGCAGATGCAAAGCTTGAAATCATGGAGGCTTGCGGCTTCACGGTGACCCGTAACCCGTCAGAGATGGCCAAGTTGCTCAAAGCACTGTTGTGAGCCTTGCTGATTTACCTGCGAACTGTGGTTAGCCACAACGCACAAACCGGTTGTCATCGCTGACAATCGGTTTTTTCATTTTGATGGGGGGTTTATGGAAGAGTTCATGACAGCGAGCTTCTGGCTTGCGGTGGGGCAGATCATCATGATCGACATTTTGCTGGGCGGTGACAACGCCGTGGTCATCGCTCTGGCTTGCCGCAATCTGCCAGACAAGCAGCGGACCCAAGGCATTATTTATGGCACGATGGGTGCGATTGTCTTGCGCGTCATCCTGATTGCCTTTGCGCTGGCTTTGCTGGCTGTGCCTTACCTCAAAATAGTGGGTGCCATTTTGCTGTTGTGGATAGGCGTCAAACTGCTTCAACCCGAGGACGAGGAAGGCCACAATGTCAGCGCCAGTGACAAGCTCTGGGCTGCAGTTAAAACCGTGATTGTTGCCGACCTTGTCATGAGTGTTGACAACGTTCTGGCCATTGCTGGCGCTGCACAAGGTGCGGGTCAAAACCATCAGTTGCCACTGGTCATTTTTGGTCTGCTCGTCAGCATTCCCATCATTGTCTGGGGCAGCCAGCTGGTGCTCAAACTCATGGAGCGTTTTCCGATTGTCATCACGCTGGGGGCCATGCTGCTGGGCTGGATTGCCGGTCAAATGGCCTACACCGATCCAGCCATCAAGGCTTATTTGCCTGCAGGCGCATACTGGAGTTACGTGGCGGCGGTATCAGGCGCCCTGTTTGTGCTGGCTTTGGGCAAGATCATGCAGAGCCGCCAAAAGCCACCAGTGGCTTCATAACTTCCGCCCTGGATAGCGTCGCTGCAGATTAAAAAATCTGCAGCGCTGCAGATTTGCAACAGAAGCTGTGAGCCACCCCAAAAAGTTGCTTGTTCACGCAATCAGTGTCTGTTAATGTCAATATATAAAGGTTTGTCATCAACTTTGGGCAAGGTTTTGTTTTCTGCAAACACCTCTTTTGAAGTCATGGCGCGTATCAGCACAGACTAAAAGCAGGGATGGGATGTGGCCAAATCATCATCTAACGGGCGAGACAGGCGCACCAGGTTTTGGCGCACGGACTGGTTTGTTGGCGTTCTGGTAATTTTATTTGTTGTCTTTCTTCAAGGCACCACTGATTTTTTCAGCACGCTGGAGCGCCGTTATTACGACCACGCCAGCACCGAGACAGCGCGAAGACCTTCAGACCGCATTGCCATCATTGCGATTGACGACCAGAGCATCGCCAACATTGGGCGCTGGCCCTGGCCCCGTGATGTTCATGCCCAGTTGATTGACCAGCTGTCGCTTGCCAAGGTGAAAACCATCGCCCACACGGCCTTCTTTTTTGAACCCCAGACCGATCGTGGACTGGCTTACATCCAGAAAATGAAGCGTATTTTGGAGTCACTGCCGCCTTCTGAGGGCAGCAGCGGCCACAATAATCTGCACCAGCAGATTGGCAAAACCATTGTCGATGCTGAGGCAGCCCTTGACACCGATGCCAAGCTGGCCTCAAGCATAGCCAAGGCAGGCAACGTGATCGTGCCTTCTTTTTATACCTTGGGCTCACCGCAGGGGCGTCCTGACGATCTGCTGCCAGCTTACGCACTTAAAAGCGCCATAGATGACACCAGCGATTTTTCTTTCCCCGCCACAAGGGGACAGCAGCCCATAGAAATCATCGGTGCTGCATCTGCAGGCATTGCGCACCTGAACCAATTGCCCGATGTTGATGGCGCCATCAGGCATGAGCCACTGCTTGTCAACTATTTTGGCAAAGCTGTACCGTCCATAAGTCTGCTGGCGGCGGCAAAAAGTCTCAATCTCGACGCAGTGGACATCAAACTGGGGTTGGGTGAGTCTGTACAAATTGGCAAGCTGGTGATTAAAACCGACGAGTCGGCGCTCATGCTGCCACAGTTCTACAAAAGTCGGGAGGCTCGCCCGCCTTTTCCCATCGATTCGTTTTATGACGTGGTTTCCGGAAAAATTCCCGCGACCAAATACACCGACAAGATTGTGATCATCGGCGGGACGGCCGTTGGTGTGGGAGCCCTTTTCCAGACACCTGCGGGGCCTGGCCTTTCACCGGCTGAACTGGTGGCGCATGTCACATCCAGCATTTTGAGTGAACACTTTATTGTTCAACCCCCATGGGGAGTTTGGGTAACGTTTGGCGCAGTGCTGTTGGTTGCCGCTTACCTCATAGCAGGTTTGCCGCGCTTGACTGCTGGCAAGGCCGCCATCGTGACGCTTGTGATGTTTGTGGTGTTGCTGGCCGTTGAGTTCAGCTTGCTTTCAGCCGCTGCAAAGTGGTTGCAGCTTGTTTTTCCGGCTGCCTTGCTCTTGATAGGCCATCTGGCTTTGACCACCAAACGCTTCTTGATGACAGAGGCGGGCAAACTTAAATCGGATGAAGAATCTGCCGAAACCAATCGCATGATGGGACTGGCATTGCAAGGCCAGGGGCAACTGGACATGGCATTTGACCGTTTTCGACGCGTCCCCTTTACCGATGCGCTGATGGACAACATGAACCATCTGGCGCTGGATTTCGAGCGCAAGCGGCAGTTCAACAAGGCACAGGCTGTGTACGAACATATGGCCACCCACAACAAGAACCACAAAGACCTGCAGTTCAAGCTCAACCGAGCGAAAAACCTGTCAGAAACAGTCATTCTCGGCGGCAGTGGTGCGCATCTGGGGGGCATGATGCTTCTGGCGGGCGGTGGTGTTGAAAAGCCCACTCTGGGCCGCTACCAAATTGAAAAGGAGCTGGGAAAAGGTGCGATGGGTGTGGTTTATCTTGGCAAAGACCCAAAAATCGGCCGTGTGGTAGCCATCAAGACGCTGGCCCTTGGTCAGGAATTCGAAGGTGAAGCGCTTGAGGATGCCCGTGAGCGGTTCTTCAAGGAGGCCAAAACGGCGGGCCGACTGCAGCATCAAAACATCGTGACTATTTTTGACGCTGGCCAAGAGCATGACCTGGCCTATATCGCCATGGAGTTCCTCAAGGGAAAAGATCTGGCTGACGTGACAAAAAGTGGGCATTTGCTGCCTGTTCAACAGGTACTGTCGATTGTGGCGCGGGTTGCTCAGGCCCTGGCCTATGCGCACAGGCAACATGTGGTTCACCGTGACATCAAGCCTGCCAACATCATGTATGACGAAAGCAGTGACACCGTCAAGGTCACCGACTTTGGCATTGCCCGCGTCACGGACTCCAGCAAGACCCGAACAGGTTTGGTGCTGGGTACGCCCAGTTTTATGTCGCCCGAGCAGATTGCAGGTAAAAAAGTTGATGGCCGTTCGGACCTTTACTCTCTGGGGGTCATGCTGTTTCAGATGCTGGCAGGTGTGCTGCCTTTTCGGGGTGACTCCATGGCTGAGCTGATGTACAAGATTGGCAATGAGCCGGCACCAGACATTTTGCTCATTCGCCAGGAGCTCTCCAGCAAACTTGCAGCTATCGTAGCTTTGTCTTTGAACAAACAGCCAGACATGCGTTACCAGGACGGCGAGCGGTTTGCGGCGGATTTACGGGCAGTCATGGGTGATCCAGCGGGCGACCCAGTCACTGTGGCAACCCCAGCCCAATTTTTTGCTGCAGCCCACAAAGGCCCGGCTGCAAACTATGATGTCACCCAAACCATGAACATTGATCGCATGCAAGTACTTGAGACCATCGTGGTGACCCGTCCTGACGTTACCGGGTTCTCGCCTGGAAACATCAACACTGACATAAAACCATAGCGTTGTTCAAGATGAATTACGAAATCTGTACGCAAACCGACCCCGGGCTGGCGCGGGAAAACAATGAGGACGCGGTTTCCTTTGACGCTGCATCGCGGTTGTGTATTCTTGCCGATGGCATGGGTGGCTACAACGCAGGTGAGATCGCCAGTGGAATGGCCGTTGCCTTCATCCAGTCCGAAATGGGGCGCTGGCTGTCGCAGGCTGGAAAACACGCCAATGGCAAGGAAGTTCGGCGCGCCATGGAGATTTGTGTTGAAAACGCCAACCATTCAATCTTCAATGCGGCGAGTGCCAACCCATCTTATGCAGGGATGGGCACCACACTTGTTGTCGGCGTTTTTCAACAAGACCGCCTCATACTGGGTCATATTGGAGACTCTCGCTGCTACCGCTTGCGCGGCGGTGAGCTGGCGCAGATCACAAAAGACCATTCTTTGCTGCAGGAGCAGCTCGATGCAGGCTTAATTACCCCTGAGCAAGCCCTCACATCAAACAATAAAAATCTGGTGACCCGGGCTTTAGGCGTTGAAGACACAACCATGCTGGAAGTTCATGAGCATCGGGTGGCATCTGGTGATATTTATCTGATGTGCTCCGATGGCCTGTCAGACATGGTCAACGACGCAGGTATCGCCAGCGTGGTGGCAAGCAGTGACTCGCTTGAGCAAAAAGCCAGGCGACTGATCATTGCTGCCAATGAGGGAGGCGGGCGCGATAATATTTCAGTGTTGCTGGCCCAGGCTGAAGAGGCATGGGTCAAGCGCGGTCTTTTATCCAGAATGCTGGGAAAATAATTAAATGATTGAAGTATCAAAAACAAACTGGAGCCGGCCATGCCGAAACTGATCGTCTCTATCGATGATGTCGTGATCAAAGAAGTGCAGTTGACCAAAGACCGTACATCTCTCGGGCGACGTCCATATAACGACATCGTGATTGACAATCTGGCCGTCAGTGGCGAGCATGCCGTCTTTCAGATGTCAGGCAACGACGTAAACCTGGAAGACCTCAACAGCACCAATGGCACTTATGTCAACGGCAAAGCGGTTAAAAAGCAGCTTCTTCAGAACACCGATACGGTTGAAATCGGTAAATACAAAATTAAATACATCAACGAAGCGGCCAATGCTGGGTTTGACAAAACAATGCTCTTCAAGCCGGGCACTGCTGGACTCGTCTCTCCTGCGGCCTTTGTGCCGCCTGTACCTCCAAGCGTGCCCACAAACTCGGGCTTTGCGCCCGTCGAGGTGCTTCGTACTGCCTCCATCAAAGTTTTGTCGGGTGCTGCAGCCGGGCGTGAGGTGGCGCTGGTCAAGGTTGTCACAACTATTGGCAAGCCTGGTGTTGCGGTTGCAGCCATCACCAGACGACCGCATGGTTTTGTGGTGGCACATGTTGAAGGGTCTGACAAACCATCCCTCAATGGCGCCCCTATAAGTGCTGAAGCGGTAGCGCTTAAAAACGGCGACATGCTTGAACTTGCCGGCACCAAAATGCAGTTTGTGCAGCATTGACAGACCAATAGCTTGCGCTCAGCGGGCCCTGCTTGATGTCAAACAGAGACTCTATGCATCTTCTCTCTAAGCATTGGCGTCGCATTGCAGTGACGCTGATCCCGCTGGTGTTTGCCCTGTTGCATGCCAGCGGCGTTCTGCGTTTAGGGGTATTGCAGCAACTCGATGACATCATCTACGACGCGCGTCTGCGAGCTACCATGCCGCAAACGCTTGATGAGCGTATTGTGATCGTCGATATCGATGAGAAAAGCCTGGCTGAAGTGGGACGTTGGCCCTGGGGCCGCAACAAGGTTGCGAATCTTGTTGAAGAGCTGTTGGACAGGCAACAAGTAGCACTTTTGGGTTTCGACGTTGTATTTGCTGAAGCTGACGAAAGCTCTGGCTTGAAACGGCTCAAGCAGCTCGCTCAAAAAGAGTTTCGCGACCAACCTGGTTTCGCCGAGCGCTTGAAGCAGGTTCAGGATGGCCTAGACTATGACGCTGTATTTGCCCGCTCCATCGAAAATCGTCCGGTGGTCATGGGCTACTATTTCACCAGTGACAGAGATGGCCGGGTCAGTGGTGTGTTGCCATCTCCTGTCATGCGTGCAGATGACCTGCAGGGACGACCTATCAAGTTCACCAGCTGGAACGGGTACGGATCAAACATCACGGCGATTGCCCAGTCTGCCCCCATGGGCGGTTTTTTCAACTCTATCACCGAAGCCGATGGTGTCGTCCGTTCCATTCCACTGCTGGCCGAATACAAAGGCCAATATTATGAGTCACTGTCTTTGGCCATGTTCCGTGCATTGGTGGGGCTGCCCAAAGTAGCACCTGGTTTCCCCAAAGAAAAATTTCTGGGTAGCAATTACCACGGTTTGGAGAGCATTTTGCTCCAGCAGGGTGGCAAAACGCTCGCCATTCCAGTCGATGACCGCGTGGCAACACTGGTCCCGTTTCGTGGCAAGGGCGGTGTTGGCGGAGGGTCCTTTCGCTACATTTCAGCGGCTGATATTCTGGCCAAGCGGGTTGAGCCGAGTACGCTTAAAGGCAAAATTGTGTTGCTTGGAACGACTGCACCGGGCTTGCTGGACTTGCGTGTGACACCGGTGGGTGAGACCTACCCTGGCGTGGAAACCCATGCCAACGTCATTTCGGGGTTTTTAGATGGCAATGTGTTCGTCAAACCTGACTATGCCATCGGTTACGAAGTTGTCATTTTGATACTGTCCGGCTTCATGTTGGCCTTTGCATTGCCGATGATGTCTGCCCCCAAGGCAGTAGCTACCAGTCTTGTTGTGATTGCTGCTTTGGTTGGCCTTAACTTCTGGATTTACCTGAGTGCGGGGTTGGTGCTGCCGCTGGCCAGTGCGCTTGTCATGGCCATCGCTGCGTTCGGCTTGAACATGAGTTATGGCTATTTTGTCGAGAGCAAATCCAAACGCGAGTTGGCTCATTTATTCGGCACCTATGTTCCTCCCGAGTTGGTCGATGAAATGGTCAAAGACCCTGACAGCTACAGCATGAAGGCCACCACCAAAGAGTTGACCGTGATGTTCTGCGACATGCGAGGTTTCACGCAGATGTCAGAAACCATGGAGCCTACGCAGCTGCAGGCTTTGCTCAACAGTGTGTTTAGCCGCTTGACAGACCAGATACGCAGCAATCGGGGCACGATTGACAAATACATGGGTGACTGCGTCATGGCTTTCTGGGGCGCGCCAGTGGACACCCCGGATCACGCCAGTCTGGCTGTCAAAACCGCGCTCGACATGGCGAATGCCGTACGCACACTCAATGCAGAGCACAGGGCCAAAGGCTTGCCTGAAATTGGTATCGGCATTGGCCTGAACACGGGCACCATGTGTGTGGGTGACATGGGCTCAGACATCAGGCGAAGTTACACAGTGGTGGGCGACTCGGTTAACCTGGGCTCACGGCTTGAAGGGCTGTCTAAAACTTATGGGGTTGACATTGTGGTGAGCGAGTCCACCCGCAAACTCGCCCAAGACTTCGCGTGGCAGGAGCTTGACAAAGTTCGGGTCAAGGGCAAAGACCAGGCAGTGACTATTTTTTGGCCATTGCCCAGCTTAAATCGCATCAGCGAAGACCAAGCCGCTGAACTCAAGCTTTGGGATCTGGCGCTAAAAGCTTATCGGGCACAGGACTGGGACTCATGCGACGAGCAGTTACTCAATTTACAGCGCTTAAATGCCAAAAAATACCTGTACCACCTCTATTCAGAGCGTGTAGGCTACATGAAGTTGTTACCTTTTGATCCCGAGTGGGATGGCGCAACGAGTTTTCAAACGAAGTAATTACATTTACAAGTCACTTCAGACCCCATACGTTAAGGTGCAAACAGGCTCATGAAAGTACGCGTATTAGGCTGTTCAGGAGCCATCGCCAAGGACTGCCGAACTACGTCCTTCTTGTTGGATCATGATGTGCTGGTAGATGCTGGTACAGGCGTTGGGGACTTGACACTCGATGAGATGAGCTGCATTGACCATGTGCTACTGACTCACTCACACTTGGACCACATTGCGGCGTTGCCCTTGCTGGTCGATGCGATTGCCTCACAAAGAACGGTACCGATCAAAATTCATGCGCTGCAGGGCACGATTGACGCGCTTAAAACCCATATTTTCAACAACATCATCTGGCCAGATTTCTCCAGAATTCCCAGTCCAGAGGCACCTTTTATAAGCTTTCATCCGCTCAAACTGGGCCAGACACTTTTTGTCGCCGGAAAGTACATTGAAGTGTTGCCTGCGGTGCATACCGTGCCAGCGGTTGGCTACGCAGTGGCCACCACCAAAGGGTGCTGGGTGTTCACGGGCGACACTGAACGAAACCCGGCATTGTGGGCCCGTATTAACCAGCTCAATGTCGCCATGTTGGTGATTGAGACGGCGTTTAGCAACCGCGAGCGTGAGCTTGCCAAGCGCAGTTTGCATTTGTCTCCCAATGTATTGGCCAATGAGCTGGACTGCATCGCCAAAGGTCGCAACTACCCGATCTATATCACCCACACCAAGCCCTCAGAGACAGAGATGATCATGGCCGAAATACAGAGGTTTGACCAGACGCAGCCGTTCGGTCCCAACGTGACGCACGATATCCGCTGGCTCCGGGCGGGCCAGGAGTTTGATCTATGAGCGCAGTACTGCAGCGCAATCCGGAAGATGAGTTTTTCAATTCACAACTGCTGGCTCCGCATGAGCGCGGCGCGGCTTTTGAGGCGCTGTTTTTCCGCCAGCTCCAGCAAGTCACCAACCGCGTTCACGACACCGAAAACCTCGACCAGCTCATGCTGGACGTCAGCCCGGACATTTGCAAACTGTTCAACGCAGACAGGTTGACTTTGTATGCCGTCAATGAAGACCGTAGTGCCATCGTCTCAAAAGTCAAAACTGGGCTCAACACCAACCGCGACCTGAAGCTGCCCATCAGCGCACAAAGCATTGCAGGCTATGTCGCCATGTCTCAGCAAGCCATCAACATTGCAGATGTTTATGATGACCAGGCGCTCAAAAAAATTCACCCCAGCCTGCATTTTTTGCAGGAGGTTGACAAGCGCTCAGGCTACCGTACCAAGCAGATGTTGGTGGTACCCGTCATGGACGGTGAGGTGCTGTATGGTGTGTTGCAGATCATCAACAACCGCAGTGACCAGGCGTTTGGAAAACTCGAAGAAGACGGCGCCCGCCAGCTGTGCAAAACGCTGGGTATCGCCATCAGGCAACGTCTGAAAAAAGTCGAGGATGAACCCCGCCGCAAGGCCACCAAATACGACAGTATGGTTGCCAGTGGTGTGCTGTCGTACGAAGAGCTTTCAAACTGCATTCAAAAAGCTAGACAAGAAGCGCAATCGGTAGAGTACGTATTGATGGCCGACTACGGTATCAAGCCAGCACAGATAGGCGCCTCACTGGCCAGGTTTTTCGGGGCGGCTTACGAGCCTTTCAATGCCGCCCGTTTACGCTCTGACACGCTGCACGGTGCGCTCAAACGTGAATTCATTGAGCAGCAAGGCTGGGTGCCCCTGGAAGAAACCACTGAGGGTCTTGTGATCATGTGCCTGGACCCCGAGGCCACGCGCGGCGCACGTGTGGTGCCCCAGGTTTTCCCCCGTACCAGCAAGTTTGCCTACAAGGTCAGCACGCAGACAGAGTTTGACGAAACGCTCGCACAGCTGTTCGGCGTGGTCAACCAGGGCGGATCTATCGACAAGATGCTGGCCGACATGGACGCGCCCGCAGACAACGATGCCAACGACGACTCTGCGCTTGAGTCAGCAGCCGCAGACAACGAACTCGTCAAGTTCGTCAACAAGGTCATTGTTGATGCGTACAACCAGAAAGCCTCAGACATTCACATTGAACCGATGCCTGGCAAAGCCAAAACCGGCATTCGCTTCCGCATTGATGGCACGCTACAGCCGTACATCGAGGTACCCGCGCAGTTCCGTCAGGCCATGATCACGCGCCTGAAAATCATGTGCGATCTGGACATTTCTGAAAAACGCAAACCGCAAGACGGCAAAATCAAGTTCAAAAAATACGGCCCGCTCGATATTGAGTTGCGCGTGGCCACCATTCCCTCGGCTGGGGGTGTTGAAGATGTCGTCATGCGCATTTTGGCAGCAGGCGAGCCCATTCCGCTTGAAAAGCTGGGTTTGACTGCACACAACAAAGCGCGGCTGGAGCAAACCGTCTCCAAGCCCTACGGCCTGTTCTACGTGTGCGGCCCAACGGGTTCAGGCAAAACCACCACATTGCATTCCATACTTAAGTTCCTCAACACGCCAGACACCAAAATCTGGACGGCTGAAGACCCGGTCGAGATTACCCAAAAAGGCCTGCGGCAAGTCCAGATCAACAAAAAAGCCGGTATCGACTTTGCTCTGGTCATGCGCGCCTTTCTGCGGGCTGACCCCGACATCATCATGGTCGGCGAGTCGCGTGACAAAGAAACCGTGTCAATGGGCGTTGAGGCGTCCTTGACGGGCCACATGGTTTTTTCAACCCTGCACACCAACTCAGCGCCAGAGTCCGTCACGCGTCTGCTGGACATGGGCATGGACCCGTTCAACTTTGCAGATGCACTGCTGGGCATTCTGGCGCAGCGGCTGGCTAAAAAGCTATGCGATTGCAAAGCAGCCTACTTTCCGGATGCGTCAGAAATCAAAACATTCATCACCGAATATGCCCAAGACTTACGCCACACCCCAGAGTGGATGGGCGACTATGAGGGGGAAGTACAAAAGTTGTATGAGCGCTGGATTGAGCAATACGGCGATGGCGGCAAGCTCAAAATGTACCGCGCAGTCGGCTGCGACAAATGCAATAAAACCGGCTACAAAGGCCGCATTGGCCTGCACGAGCTGATGATTGCTGACGACGCCGCCAAAAAGCTGATTCAAGAGCGCGCCCGCGTGGCAGAGCTGTTCACGTCAGCCGTCGGCAGCGGCATGCGAACCTTGAAGATGGACGGCATGGAAAAAGTGTTGATGGGCCTGACTGATTTAAAGATAGTGCGCTCGGTGTGCATCAAGTAAGGAGTCATAGGTGTCGGTTTCCCTGCATCAGCTCGAAAAAGCCCTGTCAGCTCTTCAAACAGCCAACAAAATCTGGCATCGATCTGCACAAGGCAGTGACGACGAGCTGACGCAAACTGCCCGTTCTGGAACCATTCAGAACTTTGAAGTTGCCTATGAACAAAGCTGGAAGCTGCTCAAGCGCTGGATGCAGCATTACCTGGGTGTGCAAGACAGCGAGGTAACCCAGCGAAGGCAGCTGTTTCGCATCGCGGCAAAGCACGGATTGATCGATGACGTTGAGCAGTGGTGGCGCTTTCATGAAGCGCGTAATAAAACCAGCCATGTCTGCGAAGAACAAGTCGCCAAAGACGTTGCGCTCGTTGCCAGCAGCTTCATCGTGCCTTGCGGTGTGCTTGTTGCCATGTTGAAAGCACGGTCTGATTTGCCAGACCCATTGCCCGATACGTCTGCAGCCAAATAACCAACAAAAGTAACAGGAGCAACAACTTGGAGGCCGTCTCTAAACCCGAAGTTGGTACCGCACATGCGGGCTTGGTACTCAGCCCCAGGCAGTTGAAAATTGTGCTGGCGTTGCTGCAAAAGAACTTGCCAGACCATCAAGCCTGGGCCTTCGGCTCTCGCGTCAATGGCCGGGCGCGCAAATATTCAGATTTAGACATTGCTGTCAGCCACCCGCAAGTCCTGTCGTTTCAAAAGCGGTGCCAAATCAGCACAGCTTTTGAAGAGTCTGACCTGGATATCTGCGTTGATATTGTCGATTGGCCCCAAGCCAGCCCCGAGTTTCAGCGCAGTGTGATGCAAAGCGGTATGGTGCGACTGCGATAAATGGTGTGTTGAGCGACAAAAATGTCTTTTCATGCCCTTTGTGCGTAACAAAAACGTAAGCGGTAGCAAGCTAAAAGCAAGCAATTCAGGCTCTGAGCAAGCTATTTTGCTGACTTTGTCACACTTTCAGGGCACAGTGAATGTTGGCACGATGTCTGCAATATGAACGGTGTCAGTTGTTCATGTTTTTTAACCAAGGAGTTTTTTATGAAACGCACTTTGCAAAAGGGTTTTACCCTGATTGAGTTGATGATCGTTGTGGCGATCCTGCTTATCAGGATTACACGGTTCGCGCGCGCGTGACTGAAGGGATGGTTCTGGCAGGAGCAGCCAAACTTGCGGTTAGCGAAAATGCTGCCAATGCTGTAGCCTTTGCCTCTGGGTATGGCGGCGTAACAGCTACTAAAAGTTTGTTGAGTAATGGTTGTGCAATTAATGGTCAATGTACCGTTGCAGAGCTAAACACTACGTTTACAACTGCTAACGCTGGTGGAATTGGCATTTCTGCTAATGGTCACATTTCGATCGGCTACGGCACACCAGTAGCCCCGGCTGCAACCAATCGTTTGGTGCTTAATGTCACTAGCAACGGCGCAGCGTTAACCGCAGGTACGCCACCTACTGCGACCGTCCGCTGGGATTGCTACGCTGCTACGATTGCTACACGCGCAACGCTTGCAGTTGCTGGTGGCCCAACACTGTTGCCAAAATATGCGCCTAGCGAATGTCGTTGATTAGACAGATCTAAAGGTCTGAAAAGAGCGCTACGGCGCTCTTTTTTCGTTTGTTATGGCTTCAACTTCAAAACACATTATGGACATGACATGGAATAAGCGTATCGGCTTTGCAACCAAAGCAGCGGCAGTTCATTTCTTGCTCAGCATAGTCGTGGCTGGTATATCTGGTTTGTTGGTGTTCAACTTGTGGTATCCGTTTCCTTACCGTGAGCTTTCGGGCGGGCGTGAGTTATTTTTAATTGTCATTGCTGTGGATATAGTTTGCGGCCCGTTGTTGACAATGGTACTTTTTAATCCAGCTAAACCCAAAGCCGAACTGGGGCGTGACCTTGGGCTGGTCATAGTCATTCAACTTGGTGCTTTAGGCTATGGCTTGTGGACAGTTTGGCAGGCACGGCCTTTGTTTCTCGTTTTGGAAGTAGACCGCTTCAAGGTTATTTCTGCCCCCGATTGGCGTGGTAGCCCGATTACACAATGGCCTTCAACTTTGCAGCCCCGCTGGTGGGCGGGACCTACAACAGTGGCTATTCGCGCGCCAAAAGATGAGCAAGAACGTAAGACCATCATGTTTGAATCCATCGAAGGCGGGCGAGACTACGCCGAACGCCCTGAGTTCTATATCCCTTACGACAGCACAGCTGCCACAAAGGCATTGGTACGTGCCAAGCCGCTTTCAGCCTTTCTGCAAAAACAACCCAGCCAGCAAGAGGCCGCCCGTAAGCTGGCCACCGAAAAAGGTGCCGATATGGCGCAGTGGTTTTACCTGCCCGTGATCGCCCGGCAAGACTGGGTGGCTGTACTCGACAAGCAGGGGCAAATTCAGGGATTTTTAAAGGGCGACGGGTTTTAATAAGCCCAAGGGCTGGTTGCTATTATTTATATAGCTGCTTATGCCCGCACAGCTTGCTGTGGAGCCTGTTTCGGTTCTTGCATTCCAGTACGAAGTGCAACAAATTTTCGTTTAGCGAATGCATAGGGCAGTCAGAAAACACCTCAGCGCCTGCACTCGGTGCCACTGTCCGCCATGTATCTCAATGCGCATCACCCCGAATCAGCACCACATCCAGCG
>RDZZ01000064.1 GCA_004293655.1 Polaromonas sp.
ATTCAGAGTAACCTGAGTGGCAGAACAACACATGACTAAAATGGGCTGCAGGTCAACAGATAGCTGCACAAGCAGCTGCTATTTCAATAGCAATAGCGAGTCATTTCTGGTCTGAAAACTGTGTACTGAGTTTTTATAATGAAAGACCTCATATGCCCGTAGTTGTGATTGCCAACCCGAAAGGCGGTGTCGGTAAGTCAACGCTTGCCACCCATGTGGCGGGCTACTTTGCCAGTCAGGGCCATGCGGTCATGCTGGGGGATGCTGACAGGCAGCAGTCGTCAAAGCTGTGGCTGGGGTTGCGTCCTGCTGCTGCCAGGCCGATTGCAACCTGGGACGTGAGTGCTGACCTGATCACCAAGCCGCCCAGAGGCACGACCCATGTGGTGCTCGACACCCCTGGCGGGCTGCACGGCTGGCGTTTCAAGGATGTCATCAAGCTGGCCGACAAAATCATCGTGCCATTGCAGCCCAGCGTATTTGACATTTTTGCAACGCGTGCGTTTCTGGATCAACTGGCTGTGTACCGCGATGCGGGCAAACTGCAGGTGGGCATTGTTGGCATGCGGGTTGATTCGCGCACGATTGCAGCGGACAAGCTGCGCGAGTTCATGGACGGCCTGGGCTTACCGGTGCTCAGCATGGTGCGTGATACGCAAAACTACATTCATCTGGCCGCGCGTGGGCTGACGCTGTTCGATGTGGCGCCTGGCCGGGTTGAAAAAGACCTGGCGCAATGGCGTGGCATCTGCGACTGGCTTGACGAGTAAAGCCGATTTGTCGCCAGCCCTTGTCGCTAACCCGACAAGCGGCCTGCACCAGATGCCCCTAAAGTCAGGGGATGAGAATATTTCAAACCATCGCCGATCTGACGGCCTGTATCGGTCAAGTTGTGGCCATCAGCGACTGGACCACCATCACCCAGCAACAGGTCAATTTGTTTGCGGACGCCACCGGTGACCACCAGTGGATTCATGTGGACCCTGAAAAAGCCGCTGCCGGGCCATTCGGCGCGCCCATTGCGCATGGTTTTTTAACCTTGTCGTTGCTGCCCAAATTTTTTGAGTCATCGTTTGCGATCGCGGGCTCGCGCATGGGCGTGAACTATGGCTTAAACAAGGTGCGCTTCACCGCCCCAGTGCCAGTGGGCAGCCGTCTGCGCGCCAGAATGAAGCTGCTGGCGTCTGAGCCGATTGCCCAAAACGGCGTGCAGATGACCTGGGAAGTGACGGTTGAGAAAGAAGGCTCAGACAAGCCGGTGTGTGTGGCCGAATCGCTGGTGCGCCGGTATCCGTGAGCGCCAAGAGCTTGGGCGATAAAAGGCGTGAAGTCGCAGTGATCGTTTTTGATGTGAACTGGAACAACTTCGCTCGTGCTGAGGGATAAGCAGGTGGTTTTCACAATTTGGGCAAAGTGAGCGCGGCAGAAAAAGCGTTTTGCCGCCACGCCTCAAACACCACCACCGCCACTGCATTGGACAGGTTCAGGCTCCGCTGCCCGGACAGCATGGGCACTTTAAGGCGCTGCTCTGCCGCAAAGATGTTGCGCAGATCAGGGGCCAGCCCACGCGTTTCAGATCCAAACACAAACCAGTCGCCCGGCAAAAAAGCCGTGTCGTACAAGTTGCGCGCACCATGCGTTGTCATGGCAAACATCCTGCAAGGCAGCGGCTGCTCCGCATCCAGCAGGCACTGCCAGCTGGCGTGACGCTGGACGCGAGCGTATTCGTGGTAGTCAAGACCGGCGCGGCGCATGCGCTTGTCGTCCATTGAAAATCCCAGGGGCTCGACCAGATGCAGCTGGCAGCCGGTGTTGGCCGCCAGGCGGATCACATTACCGGTGTTGGGCGGAATTTCAGGCTCGACAAGGACAATATTGAACATCAGGGTGGAATCACAAGCAGATCGGGTTGGGACGGAATAAATACACACCGGCTGTGGACGCTTGGCGCGTGATGCCTCAATTTTAAGGGGCCGATGTGCGTGCCAGCGCCATGACCGTGATGTGCGCCGCGCCTGCAGCACGCAGCGCTTCGGCAGCGGTAAAAAGCGATGCACCACTGGTCATCACATCATCGACCAGAACCACCCGCCGTCTGGCTAGCAGGTGTGTGCGCAACGGGTCTGCCTGAAACGCACCCTTGACATTGGCCAGCCTGGCTTCGCGCTGCAAGGTGGTTTGCGGCTGGGTGTGTCTGACGCGCAGCAGCAAACGTGCATCTGGCTGTGCGAGTGTGCCTGACTGACGGGCCAGCGCACGGGTCAACTCCCAGGCTTGGTTAAAGCCGCGCGACTGCAGCCGCTGGGCTGACAGTGGCATAGGTATGATGAGATCATCGGCGTGCAGCGCTTCAAGCACAGGCCGCACGCCTGCTGCACCCAACATGAGTTCAGCAAAAAAAGGCCCCCAACCAGGCCGGTTGCCAAACTTGTAGTGTGTGATCAGCTCGGACCACGGATAAGCGTAGGTGAATGCAACCAGCGCGTTGTCAACTGGCGGTGGGCGCCGGATACAGTCCATGCAAAGCCGGGGGCTGGTTGCGACATGTGCCGTGCTGTGGGATAAATCAGGCGGTAGATCCAGCGCGCAAGCCGTGCAGCGCAGTGTCTTTGGCGAAAAGCGAGACACACACGGCGTGCAGACTTGCCGGGCAGGCCAGCTGCGGCACACAGCGCACTGGCTGACAAGTGAAGGCAGCGAAAACGACAGGTTAAATTTTGGGGTGACCAAACGTTTGAACACGCAGTCAATATACTCGCTTGGCTTTGTGTCAGTATCGCTCATCAGGTGTGGCTTCGCACCTAGTGAGCACTCTCGGTTTATTTTGAAGATCCATGACAACAACCCAGCGCCCTCCGACTCTTGACCCGCTGGCAGTGGCCCGCTGGCAGCGCGTGGCAACAGCGGCCTCTCCTTGGCTGCATGAAGAGGTCGCCAGCCGCATGCAAGACCGCCTCCAATGGATCAAGCTGCAGCCCCAATCTTGGGCGCATTGGGGTGCAGTGCGGGGTGGCTTGAAGGCGCATGCACAACTGGCTCTGAAGTATCCGAAATCAGTGTGTTTTGTAGCTGAAGCGCAGGAAAAACATAGGCTGAATGCTATTGAAAAAATAGCAAAACCGTGGTGGAGCCCTGCGCTGTGGGGGCGTCAGCCCACACGTTTTGAGTTGCCACCGCCCGCCAGCCTGGACATGCTCTGGGCCAATATGGCTTTGCATGAAGCCGCTGACCCGCTGGCATTGCTGGCAGCCTGGCACCGGGCACTGAAGATCAATGGGTTTTTAATGTTTTCCTGTCTGGGGCCGGACACTGCCATCGAACTTCGGGCGGTGTATCAGCAACTCGGCTGGCCACCTGCTGGGCATGAACTCACAGACATGCACGACTGGGGCGACATGCTGGTGCAAACCGGGTTTGCCGAGCCGGTGATGGACATGGAGCGCATCACGCTGACATATGACAGCCCGGAGCGGCTTTTGCAGGAGCTCGCCGAGCTGGGGCGTAACTTTCATCCCGCGCGGTTCGCTGGCTTGCGCGGGCGTCACTGGAGGGCTCGGCTGCTGGAGGCGCTATCAACACGCCTGCTGCGCGGTGCTGACGGTCGGCTGTCATTGACGTTTGAGGTCATCTACGGACATGCCCTCAAGCCGCCACCCAAAATCAGAGTCAGTGCGTCGAGTTCTGTTTCGGTCGAGGACATGCGCCGCATGCTGCACGGCACGGGTCATGTACAAAATTGACACCAAGCAGGGTAAGACCGCGTAAAGCCGGGTGGAGTCCGCTGACGGGTGAGGTGAGCAATGTTTCTATGGCATGTGCTCGTGTGAATACCCATGAGTGATTGGTGCCACAAACACAGCTATACTTTGTGCAGTAATTTTTGGGCATGTTCCCACGCCTCAAGCAGTAGATTGTGGTCAGGCTGCATTTTTTGAGTGTCGTTCCATGTTGCACCCCTCTCCTTCACTTCAAACATCCAGATTACGCTTTGCCAGTACGCCCGGCTTAAACACAGCGACGCAAGACCCTAACGCTGTTCAATGGCTACTCAAGCGCAACTGCTCCGTGACGCCAGTGCAGCTGGCATGTCTTTATCTGTCGCTCTGTGTGGTCTCACTTGGCATTGCCGCCTTTTTCTGGGCGCAGGGCGCCAAAATGATCATGTTGTTTGCATGGCTTGAGCTGTCAGCCGTTGGTTGGGCTTTTTTAATTTATGCACGGCATGCCGGTGACGGTGAAAAGATCGTTCTTCAAGGCGGACAACTGGTTGTTGAACTGGAAACAGCGGGTCGCATGCGACGGGCTGAGTTCAATCGCGAATGGGTTCGGGTTGAGCCTCGTCAGGGTGACGGCTCCTTGATAGAAGTATCAGGGCAAGGGCGGTCTGTTAGTGTGGGAAGGCATTTGCGCCCCGAGCTGCGGCCCGCACTGGCCAAAGAAATTCGTTCGGTACTGCGCATACCGGCTGTCCATGGTGTTTAGGCTACCCGTTACCGCCACTTTCATTACCCAGACCGTCAGTGTCGGGAAAGTTGTGTGCAGCAAACTGGGGTTCACCCTAACTTTATAATCAGTGCTTTGAGTGCAGCACAGCTCGACGGGCCAACCTGACGAGCGAGCTTGACCAACAGATTGGGTTGATGTCTTTGGCAAGTGTCTTTGGTAGATGTCTTTGATGGGTTATGGAAGCAACAAAAGTGATCACGACAAACGCAAGCAAAACCATGAGCAAATCGACACGGCCCAGCGTGCAATACGCGGGTACAGCTGCAGCTTTTCTGGCTGCTGGTATCAGTACTGCGGCCCACGCTGTGAATGATTTGCCTGGTGGTCCGGCTGTCAATCAGCTCAATTTACACCCGGCGGCCTCTAAAATTGCTGAGCAGCAACACTGGCTACATTGGTACATGATGATCATCTGTGTGGTGATTTTTGTGGCGGTTTTCAGCGTCATGTTTTACTCCATCTGGAAGCATCGCAAATCTGCAGGCCATAAAGCCGCCAATTTTCATGAGTCAGTGACTGTTGAAATTGCCTGGACAGTGGTGCCGTTTCTGATCGTCATTGCAATGGCCCTGCCCGCAACCAAGACGGTGGTTGCGCAAAAAGACACGACCAGCGCCGACCTCACTATCAAGGCCACTGGTCAGCAGTGGAAATGGGGATATGACTACGTCAAGGGCGAGGGCGAGGGTATCGGCTTTTTATCAACATTGGACAACACTCACCGGGTCATCTCCAACAATGGCGGCCCCAAGGTGGGCGAAGCCATAGACAACTACTTGCTGAAAGTTGACAACCCGATGGTGGTGCCCGTGGGCAAAAAAATCCGTGTCATCACGACGGCCAATGATGTAATCCATGCGTTTGCTGTGCCGTCTATGGGGATTCACCAAGATGCGATTCCCGGTTTCGTGCGCGATACATGGTTCAAAGCCGAGAAAACAGGTGACTTTTACGGGCAGTGCGCCAAAATTTGCGGCAAAGAGCACTCTTACATGCCAATTCACGTCAAGGTTGTTTCAGCCGAAGACTACACCGCTTGGGTCACCGCCAAAGGCAAAGAGGCTGCTGCCAAGGCGGATGATCCTGCCAAGGTGTGGACCCTGGCTGACATAAAAGCGCGTGGCGAAAAAGTTTATGCGTCCAACTGCGCTGCGTGTCACCAAGCCAGTGGCAAGGGTGCAGGCCCCATCAAGGCCTTGGATGGCTCTGCAGTCGTACTCGATACGGACCACAGTAAGCAGATTGCCATTTTATTAAACGGCGCGAACAATGGGGCCATGCCAGCATGGAAGACTTTGAGCGACACCGACCTTGCAGCGGTTATCAGTTACACCAAAAACAGTTGGTCCAATCAGACAGGACAAGTGGTTCAACCTGCCGCGCTATTAGCAGCGCGCAAGCAGTAAAACGCCACCAGCGCTTGCACCGCAAGCTGATCCACCCTATAAATACCAAATTCAGAACGCCCGACAACGGCTTTAGCCCCAAAAGGATTTCAAGATGAGTGCAGTTCTAGACCATCACGGCCACGCACATGATGACCATCACGACCACGGCGCACCTGTGGGGTGGCGGCGTTGGGTGTTTGCTACCAATCACAAAGACATCGGCACACTTTATTTGCTGTTCAGTTTTTCGATGTTGATGTTTGGTGGCGTGCTGGCCCTGCTGTTACGCGCTGAACTGTTTCAACCAGGTCTGCAACTCGTCAATCCCGAGCTGTTCAACCAGCTCACTACCATGCATGGCCTCATCATGGTTTTCGGCGCCATCATGCCTGCCTTTGTAGGGTTTGCAAACTGGATGATTCCTTTGCAAATTGGCGCGTCAGACATGGCGTTTGCCCGTATGAACAACTTCAGCTTCTGGCTGATGATTCCGGCTGCCGTCATGTTGGCGGGCTCATTTTTGTTGCCCGGCGGTGCACCGTCTGGTGGCTGGACAATTTACGCGCCGTTGTCGCTGCAAATGGGGCCAGGAATGGATGCAGGTATTTTTGCATTGCACATTCTGGGTGCGTCCTCCATCATGGGCTCCATCAACATCATCGTCACTATTTTGAACATGCGTGCACCTGGCATGACGCTGATGAAAATGCCCATGTTCTGCTGGACTTGGCTCATCACCGCTTATTTGCTGATCGCCGTGATGCCGGTTCTGGCAGGCGCAATCACGATGACATTGACAGATCGTCACTTTGGCACCAGTTTTTTTAACCCGGCAGGTGGTGGTGACCCGGTCATGTTCCAACATATCTTCTGGTTTTTTGGTCACCCCGAGGTGTACATCATGATTTTGCCGGCTTTCGGCATCATCAGCCAGATTATTCCGGCCTTCTCACGCAAGCGTTTGTTCGGCTATGCGTCTATGGTTTATGCAACAGGCTCGATTGCAATTTTGAGCTTTGTGGTCTGGGCGCATCACATGTTTACCACCGGTATGCCGGTTACAGGTCAGCTTTTCTTCATGTACTCAACCATGCTGATTGCGGTACCCACCGGGGTAAAAGTGTTTAACTGGATTGCGACCATGTGGAGGGGGTCCATGACGTTTGAAACTCCCATGCTGTTTGCGATTGGTTTTATTTTCGTCTTCACGATTGGCGGCTTGTCAGGTGTGATCTTGTCGGTTGCACCGATTGATATCCAATTGCAAGATACCTACTATGTGGTAGCTCATTTTCACTACGTGCTGGTAGCAGGGTCTTTGTATGCCATGTTTGCAGGGTATTACTATTGGTCACCTAAATGGACCGGCGTGATGTACAACGAAACTCGCGGAAAAATCCATTTCTGGTGGTCGTTGATTGCGTTCAACATCACGTTCTTTCCAATGCACTTTTTAGGTCTTGCGGGCATGCCGCGCCGTTATGCCGACTACCCCATGCAGTTCGCTGACTTCAACGCCATTGCAACAGTTGGTTCGTTTTTCTTTGGTTTTGCACAGGTTTACTTTTTCGTGTTCATCGTATTGCCTACCATGATGGGCAAAGGCGAAAAAGCCAAACAAAATCCGTGGCTGGACGAAGGCGGCAAAGGTGCTGAAGGTCTGGAGTGGGAAGTACCCTCACCTGCACCTTTTCATACCTTTGAAACTCCGCCTAAACTGGATGCAACGGCAACACGCGTCGTTGGTTAAAACCAGCACGCATCGCACCTTGACAGCATGACTTCTGACCAAAAGAAAAAAAACCTCCGCCTAGCACTGATATTGGCATCGGTGGCCGTGGTGTTTTGCGGCGGGTTCATGGTCAAGATGATTTTCTTTGGGTCTCGTTAAAGGCGGGCCGACATGAGACTTCAGCTTGAAAATTCAAAAATGGTGGGCAAGCTCGCAGTGATTGTGCTGGGCATGTTCTGCTTCGGTTATGCACTGGTTCCAATTTACCGCGCCATATGCGAGATGACGGGCATCAACGTACTGGCATTAGGTGACAGACTGATTCCAGGTGCAACGCCCAAGTTGCCCGCCAACACTCAGGTGGATTTGACCCGCACCGTCACGGTTGAATTTGATGCCAATTCGCGTGGGCCGTGGCACTTCAAGCCTGCCCAAAATACGCTCAAAGTCCATCCTGGTGAGCTGACCACAGTGGTCTATGAGTTTCAAAATACCCAAAACCGCACCATGTCCGCGCAAGCCATACCCAGCTATGCACCTACACAAGCCGGGGCTTACTTTAACAAGCTGGAGTGCTTTTGTTTTCAGCAGTACACGCTGGCTCCCGGCGAAAAAAAGCAGTGGCCTGTTGCTTTTGTGATTGATCCCAAGTTGTCAAAAGACGTGGCCACCATCACACTGTCTTACACTTTTTTTGAAGTAGGGGGGCGAACTCCAGCTGCACCCCAAGCCTCCAGTGTGGTGACTCCTGATATGGCTTTCACTGGCATCAAGAGTTCTCAACAGGTACCAGGTACATGAGCCTGCCAACCACCCCGCCCCCGGTCGTGGCGGTTAATCCGGCCTTTAAGCGTAAAGGCTCGTTATTTCGAACCGTCAAAGCAGTGATGTGGTCGTTTGTAGGTCTGCGCGCCAGCAGCGATTACGAAAAAGATGTGGAACAGCTCAACCCCGTACACATTGTCATTATTGGCCTGGTTGGTGTTGTCATCTTCGTAGGCGGCCTGATCGCTCTGGCGACCTGGGTAGTTACTCATTGAGTAACTTGTCTGAGCTTTTACTGTACTGTATGTGAGTCAGATTTTGGAATTTAGCGAAAAGAGGAATTGGGAATGTCATCAGCAGCATCATCATCAAGTACCCCGTATTACTTTGTGCCCGGACCATCGAGTCATCCTGCGATGGCATCCTTGGGTCTGTTTTTTGTCATTCTTGGCGCTGTTCAATGGGTCAATGGTGTCGGCTGGGGCGCCTACTCACTGGCTCTGGGTATGGTGGTGTGGTTAGCGACGCTTTTTGCCTGGTTTCGCGACTCCGTCCGCGAGAGTGAAGGTGGGTTGTACGGTCACAAAATCGACTTGTCTTACCGCTGGAGCATGAGCTGGTTCATTTTTTCAGAGGTCATGTTCTTTGGCGCATTTTTCACGGCGCTGTTGTGGGCTCGGGTGCATTCGGTACCTGCACTGGGCAATTTGGAAAATGCTCTGCTTTGGCCTGACTTCAAGTCTGTCTGGCCAAGTGTCGCTGCTGGTGTAACGGCCTCACCTGCTGACATCGTTGAACCTTTCCGAACAGTAGGCCCCTTCTGGCTGCCGACGATCAACACCGCTTTGTTGCTGACTTCTGGCGTGACAATCACAATTGCTCACCACGCGCTGCGTGAAGGTCAACGAGCCAAAACCATTGCGTTCATGTGGGCTACCGTCATCTTGGGTGTGGTCTTCTTGATTGTCCAGGGATATGAGTACTACCATGCTTACGTTGATCTCAACCTCAAGCTCACATCTGGCATTTATGGATCAACGTTTTTCATGCTCACTGGCTTTCACGGTTTTCACGTGTTAGTTGGCATGCTCATGCTCTTTTTTATCACTTTGCGCCTGCAAAAGGGGCATTTCACAGCTGAAAAGCATTTCGGTTTTGAAGGTGCAGCCTGGTACTGGCATTTTGTGGACGTGGTTTGGCTGGGTCTTTACATTCTTGTTTACTGGCTGTGAGGTTTGCGTCAGGGGTCATCGCCCTGGCGTGTCCACCACAAAAAAGCCGCATTGTGCGGCTTTTGCTTTTAAGTTTTGATGAGTAAGGTGCTATCTTCCAGCGGGAATGCCTGTGGGCTGGATGTAGCCAAGTTTCCAGGCAACCAAGATGCAGACGAACAGCAACACTGAAAACCCGATACGAAATGCTAGCGCACGCGCCATGCCGCTGGTTTTTGCTTTGCCGTTGGTGCCATCTTTCATCATGAAAAAAAGCGCAGTGGCCAGACTGCCAAGAATGGCTAAAAAAGCGATGGCTACAAAGTATGTCATGCGTCAGATTATCCGCTTATGAAACCGGATTTGCATACGCCAAGGTTCTGGCTGGCAACGGTTGCTGCACTGATCGTCGCAGGAGGTACATTTGCACTGGGTCAGTGGCAGATGGGACGTGCTGCTCAAAAAGAAGCCTTGCAAACAGCCATCACAGCTCAGTCAAAGCTTGCGGTTCTTGACAATGCTGCTTTCCAATCGGTCAAAAGCGTGGCGGATATCATCCACAGACCTGCGATGTTCAAGGGCACTTGGCAAGCACGTCACACTGTGTTTCTTGATAACCGCCCCATGAATGGCCAGACAGGTTTTTTCGTGGTGACACCCCTGGCGCTGGAAGGTAGCGCCCAGGTTGTTTTGGTCCAGCGCGGCTGGGTGCGGCGCGACTTTACCAGCCGTACACGCCTGCCAGACATCACAACGCCGACGGGGCTTGTGACAGTGCAAGGGCGCATCGCCCCGCCACCTTCTAAGCTATATGAGTTCGGGGCTGTCGAGAGTGGCCACATCCGGCAAAATATTGATGTGGACATATTCGCATCAGAAACCTCCTTGCCTCTTTCATCCGTTTCGTTGATTCAAACAGGTCTGGTCAGTGAAGGCTTGCTGCGCGACTGGGCGGCGCCCAGTCTGGGTGTTGAAAAGCACTACGGTTACGCCTTTCAGTGGTTTGCACTGTGTGCTTTGACCACCGGCCTGTATGTCTGGTTTCAACTCATCCATCCTCTGCGGCTTAAAAATCGTGCCATTCCATAGACCGACTCTAAAAACCTTTTAACGCTGTGAGCAATGAAAAATCTTCCCATCTGAATGTATCTTCTGAGCTTGACCAGCCTTTGGGTTTAACGGTGCATTCCCTACCCGTGCCTGCTGGGGAGGCTGCCCGCACCGCAGCTGGGCGCTGGAAGATGATCGCCATCCTGCTGGTTTGTGCGTCGCCGGTTTTACTGTCGTACTTCACGTACTACGTCATTCGTCCTGAAGGACGGCGCAATTACGGCGAGCTGATCACCCCGCAGCGTCCGTTGCCCAGCATGCGTACCGAAACGCTCGATGGCAAACTGGGTGAGTTGAAAGTGCTCAAGAATCAGTGGCTTTTAATCAGCGTCGGTAGCGCTGTTTGTGAACAGACCTGTCAGCAACGTTTGTACCTTCAGCGGCAGTTGCGCGAAGCACTGGGGCGGGAAAAAGACCGTCTGGATCAGGTCTGGTTGATCAATGACACCGCCGAGGTGGAGGGCCGCCTGCGTGCGGGTCTGGCTTCTTCTGCGGTGTTGCGCGTACCTGCTGATGCGCTGGCACAGTGGCTACAGCCTGCAGCAGGCCAGCGCCTAGAAGAGCATCTCTACCTTGTTGACCCACTCGGCAACTGGATGATGCGCTTTCCTGCCAACATGGACGCAGCAGGGGCAGCCAAGGCTAAGCGAGACATGGATCGGTTGTTGCGTGCCTCTGGCAGCTGGGACAAGGAAGGTAGATGAACAGGGCCCCCACGTTCGCCCAAGGCGTGCGGCTTTCGGCCCCCCGAGGGGGTACTGCGCCCGCGGTCTGGCGAAGCCGGTCCCGCATCTCCTGCTGGATTGGGGAGAATCCATATCCTGTTGCCGTCTTGGGTCTTTGCTGGCTTCGGGTAGGCGATAAGTCCCGTGCTGGTCGCCTTATCTGCAGATATTGGACTGCAGCACACACTCAACGAAATGAATAATGGACACGCAAGAGCTTTATAACCTCAGCCCCACCATCCGCCTGATGCTTATGGGCTTGATGGTCGCTATTGGGCCACTGGCATGGGTATGGCTGCGCAACCGCCGGGCACCTGTTGTGCGCCGTCTGCAAGTGTTGACGTTGGTGACTTTGTTTTTGACGTTTGACTTGGTGATTTTTGGTGCCTTTACCCGGCTCACTGATTCAGGTCTGGGTTGTCCTGACTGGCCGGGGTGTTATGGCCATGCCAGCCCAGTAGGTGCCCAACTGCATATTGAGGCGGCACAAACTGCCATGCCGTCGGGGCCGGTGACATTTCCCAAAGCCTGGATTGAAATGATTCACCGTTACCTGGCCACGGGTGTGGGCGTGATGATTTTGACCCTGGCTGTCACCAGCTGGCTTGAGCGAAAGCGGGTTCACATCTCGCCGTGGTGGCCAACTTTCACGCTGGTCTGGGTCTGTTTGCAAGGTGCGTTTGGCGCTTTGACTGTCACCATGAAGTTGTTCCCCGCCATTGTCACCCTGCACTTGCTGGGCGGCATGGTGCTGTTGGCGCTTTTGAAAGTTCAGGCGGTACGTTATAACCAGGCGCAAGGTGGCCAGCCCTTTATCACCCTGTCAGCAGGCACACGCTGGCTGGTAATGGCGACCTTTGGCCTGCTATGGCTGCAAATTGCACTGGGCGGTTGGGTCAGCACCAACTACGCGGTGCTGGCCTGCACGCAATTTCCAGGTTGCCAAGGCTCGATGTGGCCAGACATGGATTTCCGCCTGGGTTTCACGTTATGGCGTGAACTTGGTGCGGGTATGAATGGCGAGAACATCACTTTCGCTGCCCTCACAGCTATCCACTACGTTCACCGTTTGAGCGCTTATGTGGTGTTCGCTGCTATTTTGGCACTGACCATCAAGCTCTACCGGCTGCCAGCGTTGCGCAAGCAAGGCCAGTGGCTGGCTGGGCTGGCTCTGTTGCAATTGGCCACAGGTCTTGGCAATGTACTCTTGGGCTGGCCGTTGGCGGCTGCGGTGTTGCACACAGGTGGTGCGGCAGCACTGGTTATTGTGCTGACTGGCGTCGTTTTTTGCACTCGGGGCGCGTTTGTCACCGCCAGCAGGTCAAAATTGAGCACCTCAAGATTGACAGCATGACCCCTATCGACACCTCTCTTGCTGCTGTGTTGGCACCCGTAGCCGTGCCTTCCAAATTCAGGCAGTTTTATTCACTGACCAAGCCGCGCGTGGTTCAGTTGATTGTCTTTTGTGCCTTGATAGGCATGGCACTTGCCGTGCCAGGCGTGCCGAACTGGGCCGAGGTCAAGCTGGGCTTGACAGCCTGTGTCGGTATCTGGCTTGTCGCTGGTGCGGCGGCGGCTTTCAATTGCCTGGTAGAGCAGGGCATTGACGCCCGCATGAAGCGCACCTCATGGCGTGCCACCGCTCAGGGCCAGATCAGCAACATGCTGACGCTCTCATTTTCTGCAGGTTTGTGCGCCATCGGTTCGGCTATTTTGTACATCTGGGTCAACCCGCTGACCATGTGGCTGACATTTGCCACTTTTGTTGGTTATGCGGTGATCTACACCGTGGTGCTCAAGCCCCTGACTCCACAAAACATTGTCATTGGCGGCGCATCAGGTGCCATGCCGCCCGTGCTGGGCTGGGCAGCAATGACAGGCACTGTGGGGCCAGAGGCGCTGATCCTCTTTTTGATCATCTTTTTATGGACGCCGCCACATTTCTGGGCCTTGGCGCTTTACCGGGTAGAAGACTACCGCAAGGCGGGGCTGCCCATGCTGCCGGTGACCCACGGCAATGAGTTCACAAGGTTGCAGATTTTTTTGTACACCCTGGTGCTGGTGCCTGCTTGTCTGATGCCTTTTGCCTTCAGCATGAGCAGCTGGCTTTATCTGGTGTCGGCTTTGCTGCTCAGTGTCGGTTTCTGCTGGTATGGCTGGCGGCTGTGGCGCAACTACTCTGAAGCACTGGCCCGCAAGACTTTTCGTTTCTCACTGGTTCACCTGTCCGTGCTGTTCGCAGCGCTGCTGGTAGACCATTACTTTATTTAGGCGCTACCCATGGCACGCTTGTTGATGAGTTTCAGTCGTCGAAATACTGTTAAATCAATAGCAGGATATGCAGGCTTAGCTTACGCTGCAGCTCTTTTGGGTGCTTGTTCAAAAGCAGAAGCGCCACAGTTCAAAAGCATAGACCTGACAGGTGCCGACTATGCCAGGGACTTTGCCTTGCCCGATCAAAATGGCCAGACTCGCACGCTCAAGGACTTTGCCGGCAAGGTGGTGGTGGTGTTTTTTGGCTTCACGCAGTGCCCGGATGTGTGCCCGACAACCATGGCCGAGCTGGCGCAGATCAAACAATCACTGGGCGCCGATGGCAACAAGCTCCAAGCCATCTTCATCACGGTAGATCCGGAGCGCGACACGCCCGAGCTGCTCAAGGCTTACATGGGCAACTTTGACCCGAGCTTTCTGGCACTGCGCCCCACCATCGACAAACTGCCCGAAGTGGCCAAAACCTTCAAGATTTACTATAAAAAAGTCGAAGGCACCACCGCTGGCAGCTACAGCATGGACCACTCAGGGGGCAGCTATGTGTACGACCCCAAGGGACAAATACGACTCTACAGCCGTTATGGCACTGGCATTGAAGGCTTGACTGCAGACATTCGGTTGCTGCTCAAAGGTGCGTAATCGGTGTTTGATAAGTGCGTGATGCACGTTTGACCGACAAAAGATTCACAGACGCAAAAAATGCCCTGACTGCTCCCAGCAGGCGGGGCATTTTCGTCAAGCCATTTCGATTTGCATCAAGCTGTCATGCGTATTCAGTCAGCGCCTTCTTCATTTTCTTCATGGCGGCTACTTCAATCTGCCGAATCCTCTCGGCGCTGACCCCATAGACAGCGGCCAGGTCATGCAGCGTCATGCCGCCTGATCCATCGTCATTCACTTTTAACCAACGCTCTTGCACAATTTTGCGCGAGCGGTCGTCCAGGCTCTGCAGGGCCGTGGCAATACCGTCACTGGCCAGGCTGTCACGTGCCCGTGACTCCATGAGCGCTGTGGGCTCTTGCGTGCTGTCAGCCAGATAGGCGATCGGGCCAAATGCGTCCTCGCCATCTTCGCCTGGATTTGGGTCCAGCAACACGTCACCGCCCGATATGCGTTGCTCCATCTCAATGACTTCTTCGCGCTTGACGTTCAATGTTTTGGCCATCGAGCTGATCTGGTCTTCGCTGAGCGTGTCGCGGTGTGTCGCCACGTCGGCATCGTCTTTGAAACCCTGCTTCATGGAGCGCAAATTAAAAAACAGCTTGCGCTGCGCCTTGGTGGTCGCCATTTTGACCATGCGCCAGTTTTTCAAAATGTACTCATGCATTTCGGCCTTGATCCAGTGCAGCGCGTAGCTCACCAGCCGCACGCCCTGGTCTGGGTCAAAGCGTTTGACGGCCTTCATCAAGCCAATGTTGCCCTCTTGAATCAAGTCGCCGTGCGGCAAGCCGTAGCCTAAGTATTTGCGCGACGTGGACACCACCAGGCGCAGGTGGGACAGCACCAGTTTTTCAGCCGACTCGATGTCGTTGCTGGCTTTGAGTCTGCGGGCAAAGTCCTGCTCTTGCTCCAGTGTGAGCATGGGCAAGCGGTTGACTGCTGAAATGTAAGCGTCCAGGTTACCCAGTGGCGGCAACAACGACCACGGATTGAGGGCAGAAACGCTGCCCGCTGCGCCGACCTGGGGTGCCACGACACCAGCAGGTGACAGGGTGTGCGGGGAAAGAGCATAAGACATGGCAAAACTCCTTTTTAATGAGTGCAAATGTTAGCACTCTCTTGAGATGAGTGCCAATCAGTCGCTTGAATGTTGGAAACAGCGACAGGCTAATCCGTAAAAACCCTTGAATCTCGCTCTACAACTGTTGTAGCCCACCTGTGTAAAGCCATTGGCGACGATGGCTTTGGCCGCAAGACTTTATGCTGGAAAAAACGCAGTGCAGAGGGGAAACGTCAGGCGTCTGTCCAGGTTTCTGCACAGGTGTTCATGGCGCTTGCAGCTGGCCTTCAAATCTCCAGGTTATCAATCAAACGCGTGTTGCCCAGCTTGGCGGCACCCAGCGCCACAAGCGGCTGGCTGGCCAGATCGCCCCAGGGCGGCATGAGGTCTGCACGGCGGCGTACTGTCAAGTAGTCAGGCTTCCAGCCGCGCCGGGCCAAGGCTTGCATGGCCTGGGCTTCCAGTGCGGCAAGGTCTTGTGGTGTAGCCGCCTTGGCGTGAGCACCCAGAGTTTTGAGCGCTTGCGACAGCTGCGCGGCTTCCCGCCGTTCGGCTTCGTTCAAATACCCATTGCGTGACGACAGGGCCAGGCCGTCGTCAGCGCGTTGTGTTTCACCCGCCAAAATCTCAATCGGCAGTGCAAACTGCTGCACCATGCGGCGCACCACCATGACCTGCTGGTAGTCTTTTTTGCCAAATGCCGCCACGCCGCCGGGCATACCTGCATATACGCAAGAAAAAAGCTTGAGCACCACCGTGCTCACGCCAATGAAAAAGCCGGGCCTGAAATGGCCTTCGAGAATGTCACTCAAATCGGTGGCGGGATGCACCTTGTAGGTTTGCGGCTCGGGGTAGAGTTCTTTCTCACGCGGTGCAAACAGCACATTGCAGCCTGCGGCTTCCAGGCGCTGGGCGTCCGCATCGAGCGTGCGCGGGTAGCTGTCAAAGTCCTCATGCGGCGCAAACTGCAGACGGTTCACAAAAATGCTGGACACGGTGACATCGCCCAGCGGCTTGGCCTGCCTGACAAGCGCAATATGACCGTCGTGCAAGTTGCCCATGGTGGGCACAAAGGCTGGGCATTTGAAGCCCGAGAGTTTTTCACGCAGCTCGGCGATGGTGTGGACGATGTGCAACGGTGTTTCCTTTGTTTTTATTTGTCAATGGTATGGGGTTTAAGTGCTACCAGGCATGCACAGCATTGTCCGGAAAGTTGCCATTTTTAACGGCTTGTACGTAAGTCTGCATGGCACCTTGAATGCTGCCAGCGTCCTGCATGAAGTTACGGACAAATTTGGGCATCTTGCCCAGGTTCATGCCCAGCATGTCATGCAGCACCAGTACCTGACCCGATGTACCATGGCCCGCGCCAATGCCAATGGTAGGGCAGTGGGTCAGTGTTTGGGTCAGCTCGGCCGCCAGCATGGCGGGCACCATTTCAAGCACCAGCATGGCGGCTCCGGCGTCTTGCAGTTTGTGGGCATCTTGCTTGAGCGCAGCTGCAGCCTCACCGGTTTTGCCCTGCACCCGGTAGCCGCCCAGCGCGTGAACCGTTTGCGGCGTCAGCCCCAGATGCGCACACACGGGTATGCCGCGCTCGACCAAAAAGCGCACCACCTCCACGGTCCAGCCGCCGCCCTCTAACTTGACCATGTGTGCGCCCGCCTGCATCAGCACCACGGCACTGCGCAAGGCCTGCTCTTTCGATTCGTGGTAGCTGCCAAAGGGCAAATCCCCAATCAGCCAGGCCACACCCTGCGAGCGGCGCAGGCCGTTGGCCACGCATTCGGTGTGGTGGCGCATGGTCTCCAGAGTGACACCTACCGTGCTGGTCAAGCCCTGGCACACCATGCCCAGCGAGTCACCGACCAAAATACATTCGACACCTGCAGCATCGGCCACGGCGGCAAAAGTCGCGTCATAAGCCGTGAGCATGGTGATTTTTTCGCCCTGGGCATGCATTTCGCGCAGGCGCGGCAGGCTCAGCGGCTTGCGGGCCGATGGTGTTGATGTGGGGCTCAGCGTGCCATAGGGTGTTGAAGTGGTTGTCATGCAGTGTCCTTGTACTGAATTTAAAGCGCAGTCTAACGGGATTGAGCGCCGTTTTTTGCAGACACTGAGTTTGCGACCTGACCAAAAGCTTGTTTAAGTAGGCGTGTAAGCCAGCCGCACATAAATCGGCGCAAAAGCCTCGGCCTGGGTGACTTCCAGCAGGCCTTCTTTGGACAACTCGAGCATGGCGATGAAGGTCACCACCAGCACGGGCGTGCCGCGTGTGGTGTCAAACAGGTCTTCAAACTCCAGAAATTTGCGGCCCTGCAGACGACGCAAAACAATGCTCATGTGTTCGCGCACGGACAGCGCTTCACGGCTGATGGTGTGGTGCTGAACCAGCTTGGCGCGGCGCACGATGGCCTGCCAGGCATCCTGCAGGTCAGCGACCGTCACATCGGGGTAACTTGTCTGCACAGAGCGGTCCACAGCTACGTGGGCCAGCGAAAAGTCACGGCCCAACTGCGGCAACGCATTGAGCGCGTGGGCGGCCAGTTTGATGCGCTCGTACTCCAGCAGGCGGCGCACCAGCTCAGCGCGTGGGTCTTCAGCTTCCGCGCCTTCAGCCTGCTTTTTGGGCGGCAGCAGCATGCGCGACTTGATCTCGATCAGCATGGCGGCCATGAGCAGGTATTCAGCCGCCAGCTCCAGATTGGTGGCGCGGATTTCATCGACATATGCCAGGTATTGGCGCGTCATGACCGCCATCGGGATGTCAAGAATATTGAAGTTCTGCTTGCGAATCAAATACAGCAGCAAGTCCAGAGGGCCTTCAAACGCTTCTAAAAACACCTTCAGTGCGTCTGGGGGTATGTACAGGTCATGCGGCATGGCAAACATCGGCTCGCCGTACAGGTGCGCCAGCGCAATCGGGTCAGCCACTTCAGACATTTTGCAGGCGTTGCCAGAATTTCAGACGACCAGCGGCAGGCGTTGCGTCAGACAAGAATGCAGGGGACATGGCGGGCGTGGGCGCAGGTCAGGTCGCCTGAAGGAATTTGCTATTAAAAGCATAGCTAAATATCCTTGTGTACATTGCTGCAGAGCCGTTTTTTATGATGATTTTCCGTTGGGGTGGCTGCTGGTGCCGTACACATAGGGTTGCTGAGCCACCCGGCCATCGAGGTGGTCGGCCTGCTCGGCGCGGTTGATGTTTTTGTCCCACAGCAAGGCCCGGCCTGCGCGTTGCTCTGCCTCCAGCGTGGGTTTGCTGGCTTTGAGCTGGTCAATGAACTGGGTGGTTTCAGACGTGTAGTCCGGGCGGCGAAAAAAATTGAGAAGTGCCATGAGAAAGAGCTGCCTGTTGAAAGCGCTGCCTGTTATAAGGTCAATGAGGTCGAACGTGGTTTGATCCGATTTTACCGGGGGACTGCCATGCGTCTTAAAACGCTGACTCACACACGCGCTGCCATGGGTTTGTTGTCAATTGTTCTGGGGCTTGCCGCTTGCGACCCGCAGCGCATTGCCGAGCTGGAAGAGGGTGTGGCCACCGAGGCCGATGTGCGGGCGCGCTTTGGCGAGCCTGAAAAGGTCTGGGAGGCGCTTGACATGGCCACAACGCCGATGCCCGGTGCGGCTGCACAGCCAGGGGCGCGAACCTTTGAGTACAACCGCCAGCCCGCAGGCATGGCCAACTACATGATCACAATCGGGCCGGACGGCAGGATGAGTGCGCTGCGGCAGGTGTTGAGTCCGCAAAATTTCTCAAAGGTGCTGCCCGGCATGCCCATGGAGCAGGTGCGCAAAATGCTGGGCAAGCCCATGAAAGTCACGCCCTACGCCCTCAAGCAGCAAACGCACTATGACTGGCGCTACTTGAGTCCGCCCAACACGGCGATGGTGTTCACGGTGGTGTTTGACCAGAATCTGTCTGTGGTCAGCACGGCTTCGGTGGAAGACCAGACGGCCAACTCGAATGGGCGCTAGCGAGGCTGAAGATGATGTGGGATGGCCGATGGTTCAGCACTTCAGCACTTCAGCACTTCAGTCTTTTGCATGAAAGTTCACGCCGGGCAGGTCTTTGTAGTCGATGTCTTGCGTCCAGAAAGTGGCGTTGAATTCACGGGCAATGCTGTACATCACGGCATCGGCCATGGCCAGGCGGTATTTTTGGGCGATGCTTGAGGCGGCAATGGCTCTTGCCGTTGTCAAATCTATGATGGTGCCTCGACGCATCACCTCCAGACACGTATCACGCCGCTGTGCATCAACATTGCGGCTCAGGTAGCGGTGAACTTCAAAAAAACTCAAGGCTGGCACGATCAACAATGACGTTTTTTCAACGGCTGGCGCAAAGTTATCGGCGTTGGCTGTGTCGATGAAATACTCGATCCAGCCGGAAGAATCAACAACATTCATCAGAAACGGTCTGGCTCTTTGGGCATATCGGTGTTGATATTGCCCAGGTGGCGCAAGATGCCGCGATAGTGGCTCACAGGCAACTCGGGCTTGAGCGTGGCCTCTTTGTCACCACAGAAAAACTTGACCTTTGAGCCTTCAACCAAGCCCAGCCTGGCACGCATGGCGGCTGGCAAGGTGATTTGCCCTTTGCTACTGACAGTGGCTTCCAGTTCGAGAATGGCTTGCATATAAAACTCCAGTTACTTTATATTCGAGGGCTACCTTACCCGCATTCCCGGCAATGCACCCGGTAAAGGCTCCAGCACATAAATCCCCGGCTGCGCTTTGTCGTCACCATGGCTGGCGGCCAGCACCATGCCTTCGCTGATGCCAAACTTCATCTTGCGCGGGGCCAGGTTTGCCACCATCACCGTGTGTTTACCGATCAAATCAGCGGGTTGGTAGGCGCTGGCGATACC
>RDZZ01000065.1 GCA_004293655.1 Polaromonas sp.
CGTTGCCTTTGACTTCGGTGTCAAGAAAAATATTTTGCGCATGCTGGCCGAGCGCGGCGCACGCATCACGGTGGTGCCCGCGCAAACGCCTGCTCTGGATGTGCTCAAACTCAAGCCAGACGGGGTTTTTCTCTCCAATGGCCCCGGAGACCCCGAGCCATGCGACTACGCGATTGCAGCGGTGCGGGAACTGATTGAAACCGGACTGCCGACGTTCGGCATTTGCCTGGGCCATCAGATCATGGCCTTGGCTGCCGGAGCCACCACCTTCAAGATGCAGCAAAGCCACCACGGCGCGAACCATCCGGTCAAAGACCTTGACACGGGCCGCGTCAGCATCACCAGCCAGAACCATGGTTTCGCGGTAGATGCCGCCAGCCTGCCTGCCCACTTGCGTGCCACCCACATCAGCCTGTTTGACGGCACCTTGCAGGGCATCGCGTGGACGGACAAGCCGGCGTTCTGCTTTCAGGGCCACCCGGAGGCGTCTCCTGGCCCGCACGATACGTCGTATTTGTTTGATCGTTTCATGGCGCTGATGGAGACCCAGCGATAACCCCAGGGGCGCGATATGCAGGAAACCGATATAGCTACTGCCAACTTTGAATTCAATGCCTTGCGTGGCGTGGGGCAAGTAGAGTTGCGCATGCGCGAAGGTCAACGGGTGTATGCGCTGTTTGGCAGCAACGGTGTGGGGAAAACGAAGTGCCTCGAAGCGTTGTTTCAATACTACTTGGTGGGATGTAAGCCGTTTACAACTAGCGCCCATTTTTGGCTAAAAAGCGGAATTTTTGCAGCACAGCAAATCAGCGGCGATGAAATTTCAATCACTGTTCTGGGGAAAAAGTTTTCCGAGGAATTTCATGTGAGTCCGCAGACAACAAACAGCATTCGTGGCAGTTTTCACTCAATGCCTGTCGTATTTCTGGGAGCGTCACAACGCGGACATGTAGGCAATGAGTTGTCCAGCGTCCGGTCAATAGGTACTTTTGAAGAGCGTCGGGAAGGCTACTTTTCTTCGCTTGTGAAGGGGATGGAAGAAGACTTCTCCAGTTTAGGCATGCATACAGGATTAGAGCAATGGCTCGTTGCCCTGGCGCAATCCGTGAATCCCTACCAGAAACAATCGGACAACCGTCAGGCGGAAATTGAGACTTTGTTGCGATTGCTGAATCAAATCGACGACCGTTTTGATCCGGAGTTTTTGCAAATTGCAGGTGACAGCCGGGTATCTCTGAAAGTGCATGGTCAAGTCACCGAGTTGCGTCATCTCAGCAGCGGCTTCGCGTCTCTGCTCAAAATGCTACAAGCCATCATTTCAGGTTACGCCAATTTCACCAATGAAGTGCAGTTAGCCCATGTCAAGGGTGTTGTGCTGATTGACGAGATTGAGAGTCATCTGCACGTTGAGTGGCAAAGCAAGATCGTGCTGCTGCTCAAAAAGATTTTCCCCAACACGACCTTTTTCATTGCCACACATGCACCGCTGGTGCTGACCCAGCTGGAAGAGGGCGAAGCCTATCAACTGCATCGTGATAAAAAAGACGGTGTTATTCGCTCACAGCTAATCACCGCGCCCAACAAGCAGGCATTAATTGATGTGCTGCGCGAAGGGTTTGGTGTGGATGTCAACGCTTTAAAGCGCGAGCGTATGTCGCCTGAGTCGCAGGAGGCCGTCAAGAAACGACTCCTGGACTTGATCAACGATAACAACGGTGCAGCCACATGAAGCGCGGAGTGTTGTTAGATACAAATTTGATCATTCAGGCGTTTGATCGCGCTGGAACATCCGATCCCGCGACGAGAGATGTCGCAAAGATCCGTATGAATACGCTTTTGAGTGATCCAGAGGTGATGGTCGCTATCACGCCCTTGATTCGCTACGAAGTCTTACGTGGAATACCTGTGACCGATGCTGCGAGGCTGCAAGAGTTGTCAGATGTGTTGACTCAGTTTGAAACCTATGAAATCCGGTCGGTAGAAGCGAATCTTGCAGCCGAACTCTGGCGGTATGCCGTCAGCAAAAATCAAAAGCCGAACAAACGCTCGTTCGATATTGCTCATATTGCAAGCGCCAAGGCAAACAATCTGGATATGAGCAGTGCCGACGAAGATATCGCCAAGCTGTTGAGCTTGTACGACGAAATGAAGAAAGAAACGAATTAAATGCCTAAAAGAACCGACATCAAAAGCGTCCTCATCATCGGCGCAGGCCCCATCATCATTGGGCAGGCTTGCGAGTTTGACTACTCTGGCGTGCAAGCCTGCAAGGCGCTGCGGGAAGAGGGCTACACCGTCATTTTGATCAACAGCAACCCAGCCACGATCATGACCGACCCGGCCACGGCGGATGTGACCTACATCGAGCCGATCACCTGGCAGACGGTTGAAAAAATCATTGCCAAAGAGCGGCCTGATGCGATTTTGCCGACCATGGGCGGCCAGACTGCGCTGAACTGTGCGCTTGATCTGTGGCACCACGGTGTGCTTGAAAAATACCAGGTCGAGCTGATTGGTGCCAAACCCGAAGCGATTGACAAGGCTGAAGACCGGCTCAAGTTCAAGGACGCGATGACCAAGATTGGTCTGGGTTCAGCGCGCTCGGGCATCGCGCACAGCATGGAAGAAGCCTGGGCCGTGCAGAAAACGCTGGGTTTTCCGACCGTGATTCGCCCCAGCTTTACCCTGGGCGGTACTGGCGGCGGCATTGCCTACAACTCCGAAGAGTTTGAAGTCATCTGCAAGCGCGGCCTGGAAGCCTCGCCCACCAACGAGTTGCTGATTGAAGAGTCGCTTTTGGGCTGGAAAGAGTATGAGATGGAAGTCGTGCGTGACACGGCGGACAACTGCATCATCGTCTGCTCGATTGAAAACCTCGACCCCATGGGTGTACACACGGGTGACTCCATCACCGTGGCCCCCGCCCAGACCCTGACCGACAAGGAATACCAGATTCTGCGCAATGCCTCATTGGCGGTGCTGCGTGAAATCGGTGTGGATACCGGCGGCTCCAACGTGCAGTTTTCGATCAACCCGGCAGATGGCCGCATGGTGGTGATCGAGATGAATCCGCGGGTGTCGCGTTCATCGGCGCTGGCTTCCAAGGCCACGGGTTTCCCGATTGCCAAGGTCGCGGCCAAGCTGGCGGTGGGCTACACGCTGGACGAGCTAAAAAATGAAATTACAGGTGGCGCAACCCCTGCATCGTTTGAGCCCAGCATTGACTATGTGGTCACCAAAATCCCGCGTTTTGCGTTTGAAAAGTTCCCAACCGCTGATTCGCGCCTGACCACGCAGATGAAGTCGGTCGGTGAGGTCATGGCCATGGGCCGTACCTTCCAGGAGTCATTCCAGAAAGCCCTGCGCGGCCTGGAAGTGGGCGTGGACGGCATGAACGAAAAAACCCAAGACCGCGAAGTGCTTGAAAAAGAACTCGGCGCGCCTGGCCCTGACCGCATCTGGTATGTGGGTGATGCGTTTGCGATGGGCATGAGCGTGGACGAAGTGTTTGCGCTGACCAGAATCGACCCCTGGTTTCTGGTGCAGATTGAACAGATCGTCAAGATCGAACTGGAGCTTGAAACCAAGGCGCTGCAAGACATTGACGCTGCCACGCTGCGCGCCCTCAAGCAAAAAGGTTTTTCAGACCGCCGCCTGGCCAGACAACTCAAAACGACCGACACGGCCATCCGCAACAGACGCAAAGCTCTGGGCGTGCGGCCAGTCTACAAACGCGTGGATACCTGCGCGGCAGAGTTTGCGACCGATACGGCTTACCTGTATTCGACCTATGAGGCTGCGCATGCTTTCAATTCAAGCAGCGAGTGCGAAGCCGAACCCACCACCAACAAAAAAATCATGGTGCTCGGCGGCGGGCCCAACCGCATTGGCCAGGGCATCGAGTTTGACTACTGCTGCGTGCATGCCGCGCTGGCCATGCGCGAAGACGGCTACGAGACCATCATGGTCAACTGCAACCCTGAAACGGTTTCAACCGACTACGACACCTCGGACCGCCTGTACTTTGAGCCACTGACGCTTGAAGACGTGCTGGAGATTGTCGATAAAGAAAAGCCGTTCGGCGTGATCGTGCAGTACGGTGGCCAGACGCCCCTGAAACTGGCGCTGGAGCTGGAAGCCAACGGCGTGCCCATCATCGGCACCTCGCCAGACATGATTGACGCGGCTGAAGACCGCGAACGCTTCCAGAAGCTGCTGCATGCGCTTGATCTGCGCCAGCCGCCCAATGCCACAGCCCGTACCGAGCCAGAAGCGCTGGAAAAAGCTGCCGCCCTGGGCTACCCGCTGGTCGTGCGCCCCAGCTACGTGCTGGGTGGCCGCGCCATGGAAATCGTGCATGAGCAGCGCGACCTGGAGCGCTACATGCGTGAGGCCGTCAAGGTCAGCCATGATTCGCCCGTCTTGCTTGACCGTTTTTTGAACGATGCCATTGAGTGCGATGTGGACTGCATCCGTGACGCCGAGGGCGCCACGTTCATCGGTGGTGTGATGGAACACATCGAACAAGCCGGCGTACACAGCGGGGACTCGGCCTGCTCGTTGCCGCCGTACTCATTGAGCGCGCAAACCGTGACCGAGATCAAGCGCCAGACCGCTGCCATGGCGCAAGCCCTGAACGTGGTGGGCCTGATGAATGTGCAGTTCGCGATTCAGCATGTGGACGGCCAGGACGTGATTTACGTGCTGGAAGTCAACCCGCGTGCGTCCCGTACCGTGCCTTTTGTCAGCAAGGCCACTGGCATTCAGCTGGCCAAAGTGGCCGCGCGCTGCATGGTCGGCCAGTCGCTGGCCTCACAAGGCATCACCAAAGAAGTCACACCGCCTTATTTCAGCGTCAAAGAAGCGGTATTTCCCTTTGTCAAATTTCCCGGTGTGGACACCATCCTCGGCCCCGAGATGAAGTCCACTGGCGAGGTGATGGGCGTGGGCAAGACGTTTGGCGAGGCGTTTGTGAAGTCGCAACTCGGCGCAGGCACCAAGCTGCCAACATCAGGCAAGGTGTTTCTGACGGTTAAAAACAATGATAAACCGCGTGCAGTGCAGGTGGCGCGTGCGCTGCGTGCTATGAATTTTGATATCGTGGCAACCAAGGGAACCGCCGTGGCGATTCGTGCAGCAGGCATTGACTGCATCACGGTCAACAAAGTCACCGAAGGCCGCCCGCACGTGGTGGACATGATCAAAAACAACGAGATTGCGCTGGTCATCAACACCGTGGAAGAGCGGCGCAATGCGATTGCCGACTCCAGGCAGATCCGGACATCCTCGCTTTTGGCCCGTGTCACCACGTTCACGACGATCGCTGGGGCTGAAGCTGCAGTCGAAGGCATGAAGCACCTGGACAACCTGGACGTGATCTCGGTGCAGGAAATGCACAGCCAACTCGTCCTGGCCTTGGGTTAGTCCCAGACGCGTCAAGACCTATTTGCATTAAACTTCAGCACGATTTTAAAAATGCCGCCGCCAGGCAACTGGTGGCGGTTTCGCTTTTTGCAGGACTCAAACCATGGCCACCATTCCCATCACCAAGATCGGCTCTGAAAAACTTAAAAGCGAGCTGCATGAGCTCAAGACGGTTCACCGTCCCTGGGTCATCAACGCGATTTCAGAGGCGCGCGCTCAAGGCGACTTGAGCGAAAACGCCGAGTACGAGGCCGCCAAAGACCGCCAGGGTTTTGTCGAGGGCCGGATTCAGGAAATCGAAGGCAAGCTGTCGGTCGCGCAAATCATTGACCCGTCCGAGATAGATGCAGGTGGCAGGGTCGTGTTTGGCTCGACGATTGAGTTGCAAGACGAAGACTCGGGCAACAAGGTCACCTACCAGATCGTCGGTGAAGACGAGGCGGACATCAAGCATGGCCGCGTCAACATCAGCTCACCGATTGCGCGCGCGCTGATTGGAAAAGACGAGGGCGATTCGGTGGACGTGATGGCACCGGGCGGCGTCAAGCACTACGAGATCATCGCGGTCAAATACATTTAGCATGCGCCATCGTTTCGGCGTTTTGATGGCGGCTCTGTGGTGGGGCAGCCTGACGGGCCTGGGCTTTGTGGTGGTACCCATGCTGTTCACCCACATGCCAGGCCCGGCCGCCGCTGGTGCGATGGCCGCCAGACTGTTCACGGCGCAGGCGTGGCTGAGCATTGCCTGCGCCATGTTGCTGCTGCTGATTTTTAACCCAAAACAGGCTCCAGGGCAAGATCTACGGGCACAAGCAGCTATTAAATTAATAGTAGCTGGTTTTTTGCTGGCGGTAGGGGTGGAGTTTGGCCTGTCGCCGCGAATTGTCAGCGCGCGCGCAGATGGTGGCAACCTCAAGCTGCTGCACGGCCTGGGCAGCGCGATGTATTTTGGGCAATGGGTGTGTTCAGCTTGGGCGCTGTGGGTGTTGAGCCGCCTTCCTGAGCAGCGTTCCTGAACCGCTCCACCATGTCCGCTCAGCCATGTCTGAACACGACCGTCTTCAAAACTGAAAACCCCGCCAACGCCTCAAACCCCTTTTCCCGCCCATAACCAGAAGACTTCACGCCACCAAACGGCAGCTCCACACCGCCGCCTGCGCCGTAGTTGTTGATGAAGACCTGACCTGCGCGGATTTGTCTGGCCATGCGGAACTGGCGCGCACCGTCTGCGGTCCATACCGCAGCGACCAAGCCAAACTGTGTGGCGTTGGCCAGCTCAATGGCGTGGGCTTCGTCCTTGAAGGGCATGGCGCAAAGCACGGGGCCAAAGACTTCTTCTTGCGCCAGCCGATGCATCACGGGCACGTCGCGCAGCAAGGTCGGGGCTTGGTAGAAACCGCTGTCGGGCGCTTCATCGACGATCTGGCCTTGCGCCACCATGGCAATGCTTGACACCTGCGCGTCGCTTAAAAAATCCCACACACGCTGCTGCTGGCTCTGGCGGATCAGCGGGCCAACGTCCAGATCCATCGCCGCAGGGCCGACACGCAGGTTTTCAAACGCCTGGCCGAGCCGCTCCAGCAGCGGCTCGTAAATGCTTTGCTCGACCAGCAAGCGTGACCCGGCCGAGCAGGTCTGCCCGGCGTTTTGCACAATCGCGTTGATGATGGCGGGGATGGCGGCGTCGAGGTCGGCATCGGCAAACACGATGTGCGGGCTTTTGCCGCCCAGCTCCAGCGTCACCGGGCAGTGGCGGGCAGCGGCGACTTGCTGGATCAGCGTGCCGACGCTGGGGCTGCCCGTGAAGCTGATGTGGGCGATGCCCGAGTGGCGTGCCAGCGCGTCGCCCACTTCGTGGCCGTAACCTGTGACGATGTTGATGGCCCCGGCCGGAAAGCCCACCTCGGCGGCCAGCTGCGCCACCCGGATCAGCGACAGGCAGGCATCTTCGCTGGGCTTGACGACGCACACATTGCCAGCGGCCAGCGCGCCACCCACGCTGCGGCCAAAAATCTGCATCGGGTAGTTCCAGGGAATGATGTGGCCCGTCACACCATGCGGCTCGCGCCAGGTCAGCACACTGAACCCGTTCTGGTAGGGAATCGTCTCGCCATGCAGTTTGTCGCATGCGCCTGCATAAAACTCAAAGTAGCGGGCCAGTGCGGCGGCGTCTGCCTTGGCTTGTTTGACGGGCTTGCCGCAGTCGCGCTGCTCGATCAATGCCAGCTCATCGGCGTGTTCGGCCACCTTGTTGGCTAGCCTCATCAACAGGCGGCCACGCTCGGCAGCAGTGATGTGTTGCCACGCCCTGTCAAGGCAGTCCCGCGCGGCGGTCACTGCGGCGTGGATGTCTGCGGCATTGCTGCGCTGAATCTCGTCAAACACTTGCCCGTCAGACGGGTCAATGACGGGGATGGTTTTGCCTGACGAGGAGGCAACGGCGGTGTTGGCGATGTGGTTGAGCTGCATGGCGTGATTTTGCCGCATCCACCCGCATCAAGACATGTCTCAAAACAGGTGTGAAAACCTGCCCTAAAGCGCAATGCCGATTTCAGCCAGAACTTCACGGGTGTGCTCACCCAGCCGGGGGGCGCCGTAGCGGATGGCCGTGGGTGTGCCGCTCATGCGCACGGGCGGCCTGAGCTGGCGCAGTGCGCCCTCGTGGGGGTGCGGCACATCGAGCCAGCCGCCGGTCGCCAGCAGGTGCGGGTCTGTCAGCAGGTCAGGCAGGGCCATCATGGGCATGGCCGGTATGTCGCGGGCCACCAGTGCGTCCATCCAGTAGGCGCTGGTGTTGCGCCGCAGCTGCGTTTGCACAAAGCCGTACAGCGCATCGATGTGCTCGATGCGTGCGTTCTGGGTGGTAAAGCGGGCGTCTGACTCAAACAGCTCGGCCTGGCCGATGAGGGACAAAAAAGCGCGCCAGTGGGCATCGTTGTACATCAGCGCACAAATGTAGCCGTCTTGCGTGGCATACGGTTTGCGGTTGGCTGCCAGCATGCGGCTGTGGCCCATGGGGGCAATCGCCGGGTTCCAGGTCTGGCCCCCCAGGTGTTCGCCCAATACGAATTGCAGCAGGCATTCAAACATCGGCACTTCGACGCTTTGGCCCTGGCCCGTGCGGCTTCTGGCTATCAGCGCGGCCATCACGGCATGCACCATGTTCAGCCCGGTGACGCGGTCAGCGAAGGTAGCGGGCACATAGCGCGGCTCTGGGCTGCCGCTTTGCGTCATGAGCCAGGGGATGCAGGCAGCGCCCTGAATCAGGTCATCGTAGGCAGGCAGGGCGCTGTACGGCCCGCCTTCGCTGTAACCATAGGCACCGCAATAAACCAGCCGGGGGTTGACGGCGCGCAGCACCTCGTAAGACAAGCCCAGCCGCGCCATGGATGCGGGGCGGATGTTGAACGTCAACACGTCAGCCGACGCACACAGTTTGAGCAACGCCGCTTTGTGCTGGGCTTGTTTAAGGTCCAGCACCACCGAGCGCTTGTTGCGGTTGGCATTGATGAAGATGTGCCCCATGCCCGGGTGCTGCATGGGCCCGGCGTGGCGCATGATGTCGCCACCGGGCGGCTCGATCTTGACAACATCGGCGCCGTAGTCGCCCAGAATTTGCGTTGCATACGGCCCCAGCACCACACCGGTCATGTCGATGATGCGAATGCCGTGCAGTGCGCCTTCGGTGGGAGATGGTTGGGTTGTTGTTGTCAAAATGCTCTTAAATAAGTAGCGCTCTGCCCATATAAACAGTGCGCTACAACTCTATTTGATGATGCGGGCGTGACCACAAAACTCGAAGGCAGTGAAGTCATTCAACGCAGAGGCGCAGAGTACGCAGAGCAAGACGAGGGGGAAAAAAGTTTTTTTGCTTCTTTCTCTGCGGTCCTCTGCGTTCTCTGCGCCTCTGCGTTGAAGGTTTCCCTACTCCTTGGGGGTTAGTAGTTACATAAATTTCAATTACTCTGGCTGAATGTTGGCCGTTTTGACCCAACCGCGCCATTTGGTGATTTCAGCGTCAATGGTGCGGGCAAGCGTGGCCGCGTTTTGTGGGTCCATGTCAATGCCTGCGCCCGCCAGCTTTTCGCGCACATCGGGCTTGGCCAGCACGGCTTGCAGGGTGTCGTCGAGCTTTTTGGCGGCGTCCGGCGGTATGCCTGCAGAGGCCATCAGGCCAAACCAGGCGCTGATGTCGTAGCCCGGCACCACCTCGCCAATCGAGGGCACTTGCGGCAAGCGTCCGGCGCGTTTGGCCGTGGTCGTACCCAGACCGCGCAGGTTGCCGCCCTTGATTTGCGCTGACGCATTGCCCACATCTGCAAAGGTGTACTGGAGCTGGCCGCCCAGCAGGTCGGTCAGCGCAGGAGGTATGCCTTTGTAGGGAATGCCCGCTGCGTCCACGCCCGCCATCTGGTTGAACATGGCCGCAGACACCAAGGAGCCAGCCGAGCCGTGGCCGTAGGAGAACTTGCCGGGCTGGGCTTTTGCGGCGGCGATAAATTCTTTCAGGTCTTTGGCGGGGTTGTCGTTTTTGACCATCAACACAAAGGCTGTCACGCCAATTTTGCCAATCGGCGTGAAGTCTTTGACCGGGTCATAACTGAGCTTTTTGTACAGGCTGACGTTGGCTGCCTGCGTGGTGTTGGTGGTGACCAGCAGGGTGTAGGGATCGCCCGCCGCTGCCTTGACGGCTTCTGCCCCCAGGATGCCGTTGGCCCCGGCCTTGTTTTCAACCGTGATGGTCTGGCCCAGGGCTTCTGACATGCTTTGCGCCACGATGCGGCCGACGTTGTCGGTCGCGCTGCCCGCCGGGAAGGGCACGATGAATTTGATGGCTTTGGCTGGAAAGCTGGCCTGCTGTGCGCTGGCCAGACTTGGCACTGTCAGGCAGGCCGCCAAAGCGGTGGCGGTGAGCCAGGCAAACCGTGGTTTTGAAAAGGCAAAGGTACGCATAGAGGGTTTTTAAAGTGACAAAAAATGAACTGAACACGCTAACTTCAGCGCCAATCTAGCATGACGCTTTTCACGATTCAGTAAAATGGGGTAAGTCCTAGGTAGCATCCGACAGTGCCAGGCGGCAATTTTGCAGCTGCACAGGCGGCTTGAATTGTTTTCAGTTTGACAGGCGCACCGCCTGACTTTTTTCTCCCCTCACCACCCCAACAGATCACCATGTCATTATCCAAAGTCACCCCGGGTCAAAACGTTCCAGAGTCCTTCAATGTGATCATCGAAATTGCGATGAATGCCGACCCCGTGAAGTACGAAGTTGACAAAGACTCCGGCGCGCTGTTTGTGGACCGTTTCATGAGCACGGCCATGCACTACCCGACCAACTACGGCTATGTTCCCCAGACCCTGAGCGGTGACGGCGACCCGGTGGACGTGCTGGTGATCACGCCGGTGCCCTTGATTCCCGGTGTCGTGGTGACCTGCCGCGCCATTGGTATTTTGAAGATGACCGACGAGGCTGGTGAAGACGGCAAAGTGCTGGCCGTGCCGATCGACAAGAAGTGCTCGCTCTACACCCAATGGCAAAAGCCGGAAGACATGAACCCGCTGCGCCTGAAAACCATTGCCCACTTTTTTGAGCACTACAAAGACCTCGAACCTGGCAAATGGGTCAAGGTCAGTGGCTGGGAAGGCCCGGAGGCGGCCAGAAAAGAAATCACCGACGGTGTTGCCAACTACCTGGCTGCCAGCGCGGCGTAGGCTCAAGACTTACTGCACAAGCTTACCGCGCAGTATTTGGATAAATCAGCCCGCGCAGGCGGCCTGTGTCTTGTTTGGCAAAAGGCGTCCACCCGCCCTCTGCCTGGGCCAGCCGGTCGGCCACAGCCCACCACGCGCTGGGGTTAAAGCCCAGGCCAATATGGCTGGCCAGCACTTCGATGTTTTCCGTCTGCGGGTTGGCCGCGCCAGGTGCCTGAACGCTGGCCTGCCAGGCCACCACGCCATCGGTGCGCGAGTAAATGCTGGTGGTGGGCACGGGCGGTGCGGTGGGCAGGTCGTAGTGGTCTGATTCGCGCTCGACATTGCGGCCACTGGTCAGCTCATAGACCCGCCAGGCATTCGTTGCCTTGTGCGAGCCTGCAAACGGTGTGCCCAGCGTGATCACACCGCGCACCATGTCGGGCATTTCTTTGGCCAATTCGCGGGCGTACACCCCGCCTAAGCTCCAGCCGATCAAACTGACTTTGCGGCCAGTGCTTTCAAAGGCGCTGACGAGCTTGTTTTTGGCCTCCTCCAGCACGCCGGCGCGCGGACCAAAGTTAAAGCCCTGCTCCCAACCCCAGGCGCTGTAATTTAAAGACTGCAGGTACTGCCGCAGGGGCACGGTAGAGGCATCATTGGCTGACAGACCCGGAAACACCACCACGGCGTGGCCATCGCCCCGGGGCGCTCTGGCCAGCAGCGGCCAGGCTGGCAGCAGCGCGCCAAACTCCCAGAATGCCCGAAACTCCAGCGCCATCAGCCAGGCGCTGGGCGGCTGGTCATGAAGCAGTGAGGTTTCAGGCTTTGGCGCTGTTTTTGGCGCTGTTCTTGCGTGGGACGGCTTGGGTGATTTTGACTGCTTTGACTGTTTTGACTGTTTTGACAGCGGATTTTCCATGGCTTGAAACATTGGGGGCTGGTTTGTGACGTATTGATACAGTATCTGCGCGCTTGCGGCCCCGGGTGGGCGGTGCGGCGTCTGATTCAGCCGATTTCGTCTCTTGCGTGACAGCCTTTTTACGGGTTTTTACGGATGTCTGGGTGTCAATCACCGGCGTGGACACAGGTGCAGACACAACGCCTGTGGCGAAAGGCCGGGGCGCACGGGGCGCTGTGCTCATCAGCGTCTGCGCCTGGGCAAACGCGGCTTCAATGGCTCGGGCCAGGTCTTGGGCGTGCGGCAGCGCTTGCCTGTCGGCCACGATGCCAAAATCAACCTTGCCCGCGTAGGTCTGAATGGTGATGTTCAATGCCAGACCATGAACGACGATGGACAAGGGGTGAAAGCTCAAGAACTGTGCCCCTGCCAGGTACAAGGGCACGGGCGGCCCAGGCACGTTGGAGATCACCAGGTTGGCCACCACGGGCAGGCGGCTGGCGATACCGCTGGTGCCATAGGCGCTGAACGCCATTTTGGCTGCCCCACCGACCAGCCACGGTGCCAGCAGCGAAGGGTAGTCCGTCGGCAGCAGGCCCTTGAGGCTTTGCATCGAGGTTTTGACCTTGCCGGTCGAGGCCATGATGGCGTTCATGCGCTTGAGCGGGCTGGCCAGGTGCGTGCCCAGCTCGACCAGGCTCATGCTGACCTGGTTGCCCAGCTCGGTCGCGTCGCCTGCGGTGTCATTGGCGCGCAGCGACACGGGCATGGCCGCCACCAGTGATTTTTTGGGCAGGCTGTGGTGCTGCAGCAGGTAGTTGCGCAGGGCGGTCGAGCAAATCCACAGCACGATGTCGTTGAAAGAGCCGCCCACGGCTTTGCCCATGGCCTTGCATTCGGCCAGTGGCGCCGTGGCGGTCACAAACACCCGGCCAGACGTGATGCCGGCGTTGAAGGGTGTTGCAGGTGCCAGCCGCATGGGCATTTTGACGGTGGCACCTGTGGCCGAGCCGGTGGACTGGCGCGCCAGTGTGCTGCCCAATGTTTTGCCCAATGTGCTGCCCAGAGTGTTTGCAGCAAGCGGCAGCGCTTTGGCCGCCTTGACGATCTGCCCGAGCGAGCTGGAAAACACCGAGCCAATCATCTTGCCCAGCTTGAGGTCAGACGCCAGTTTGCGCCGCCGCGCCGGGTCGGGCGGGGCGACGGTGCGCGGCACCGGGCTCAAATCCAGCATGGCATGGGCCAGCATGACACCGCCTTTGCCATCGAGGGCGGCGTGGTGGATTTTCGAGAAAAAACCCGCAACGATCTTGCCGCCTTTGGCTCTGCCTGATAAATCAGGCAGCTGGATGCGGTCAAACACATAAAACTCCCACAGCGGGAAGTTGCGGTCTATCAGCTCGCCGTGCAACTCGGCACACAGCTTGTGGGCTTCGGCCAGCGTCATGGGTGCTGTGCCTTTTTTGGCGTTGTCAGCCCGCCGGATGTGAAAACCGATGTCCACTGTATCGGCCTCTACCCACAGCGGGTGGCCCAGGTCCAGAGGCATGAACACCAGCTTGCGGCTGAAAACCGGGGCCAGGTGCAGGCGTTTGGCGATGTGCCGGGTGACCTCCTGGTGAAAGCTGCCCTGAAAGCCTGCGGGCAACTCGCACAGGTTGAAAGAGCCCACGTGCATGGGCATCTCGGGCGTCTCCAGGTATAAAAAAGTCGCATCCAGGCCAGTGAGTGATTTCATTGCTTTGCGGTGTCAAGAGTCTTGAATAACCACAACCTTAACCGAGGAAGCAGGCATTCGCCATCAGGGTTTGCGTACAGACTCAAGGCGGCGTGGCTTTGAAGGGCGTGCGTCCTTCAAGCTCGTTCATGTAATGGCCGATGCCTGCGCCCTCACGCTCCAAAAAGCGCTCAATCGCATCGGCAAACGAGGGGTGGGCCAGCCAGTGCGCGCTGGTGGTTTTCACGGGCAGCAGCGCCCGCGCCATTTTGTGCTCGCCCTGCGCGCCACCTTCAAAACGCTGCACGCCGTGTTCAATGCACCACTGCAGGGGCTGGTAGTAGCAGGCTTCAAAGTGCAGGCAATCAACGCGGGCCAGTGCGCCCCAGTAGCGGCCATAGGCGGCAAGGTGCTGGTTTTGTGCATCATTTTGGCCACTGTGGCAGTTTGCACGTGTACTTATAGCTATCAAACTCATAGCAATCGGCTGGGGTGTTGTCGCGCCGTTGTACTCGGCCACAAACAGCAGCCAGTTCTCGGGCATGGTGTCCTGCATGCGCTGGAAGAAGTCACGGCTCAGGTAGGGCGCATTGCCATGCTCGTAGTAGGTACGTTCGTAGCAGCGGTAGAAAAAATCCCAGTCCGCGCTGCAAATGTCTTTGCCCCGTGACCAGCGAAAGCTCACGCCTGCGTCTGCGACCTTGCGCCGCTCCTGGCGAATCTTTTTGCGCTTTTCCTGGCTGAGCGACATCAGGAAGTCGTCGAAATCCCGGTAGCCGTTGGTGGCAACTGCAGGTAGCTGGGTCTCTTCTCCCGGCAAGTCAGGGCTTTGGGTCTGACTTTGCCAGGCCGCAGGCGCAGCGGCCCCCTCGGGGGGCAGTGCAGTACGCGAAGCGACAAACGTGGGGGCTTTATTTGTCCAGTGAAACTGCACGGTGTGCCTGAGCATCAAACCCGCTTCTTCGCAGGCCGCTACATCCGCATCGTCTGTGAACAGCAAGTGCAGCGAAGACAGCTTTTCCTCTTCGCACCAGCTTTTTAAAGCCTCGACAAGCAGCGTGCGTTCTGCGGGGCTGCGTGCCAGCAAGCGCGGGCCAGGCACAGGCGTGAACGGCGCGGCAACCAGCGCCTTGGGGTAGTAGCGCAGGCCGTGCTGCTGGTAGGCGTTGGCCCAGGCGTGGTCAAACACATACTCGCCATAGGAATGGTCTTTGAGGTAGAGCGCGCAGGCCGCTGCCAGCGTTGTACCTTGCCAGATTGTGACAAAGCGCGGCGTCCAGCCGGTCTTGGGTGTGGCACTGCCACTTTGGTGCATGGCAGCCAAATACTCGTGGCGCATGAAGGGGTTCATCATGCCGAGCGGGCTTTGCGCCAAAAGCAGTGCGTTCCAGTCAGCGCCAGGCACATCCAGCGGCGAATTGAGCACGCGGATGACATAATCTTCAGAGCGTTGAGTCATGTTCGTTTGTTGTTGGAGCATCCGTTGCCACTTAAAATTTGCGTTGCCCAGTTGAATTATTGCGTGGGCGACATGCCGGGTAACGCGCAAAAAATTATCGCCGCCGCCCACACCGCCTACGCCCAAGGCGCCCGGCTGGTGCTCACGCCTGAACTGGCGATTTGCGGGTATGCCGCCGAAGACCTGTTTTTACGCCCATCGTTCATACAAGCCTGTGATGATGCCGTCAATCGGGTGGCCCGTGAGTTGGCCGGGTTAAAGGGCTTGACTGTGGTGGTGGGCACGCCCACGCTTGGCAACACCGGGCCGGGCGATGACGCACCGGGCGGCGTGCGCACCAAAAGCATGGCCGTGCAGCAGCGCCACAATGCAGCGCGGGTGCTGCAGGAGGGCCACGTGCTGCACACCTACGCCAAACGCGAATTGCCCAATTACCAGGTGTTTGACGAGCGCCGTTACTTCACGCCGGGCAACGGCGTGTGCGTTTTTCCGGTGCCTGCAGACGACGGCAAAATCATCCAGATCGGCCTGCTGATCTGCGAAGACGCCTGGTTTGAGGAGCCCGCCCGGCTGGCCCAACAAGCCGGGGCCGAGTTGCTGGTGGTGATCAACGCCTCGCCCTTTCACACAGGCAAAGGCGGCGAGCGCGAGGCCATGATGCGCCGCCGGGCGCTGGCCACCGGACTGCCGCTGATTTACGCGCATCTGGTGGGTGGGCAGGACGAAATTGTCTTTGAAGGCCGCTCATTTGCACTGCAAGCTGACGGTACGCTGGCTGGCCGGGCTGAGAGTTTCAAGGAAAATCTGTTCCTGGTACAGGCAGAGCTTACGCCGGGCGCTATTGAATTAAGAGCAAGCACTGCACCCGAGCGCAGCCTGGACGCTGACCTGTGGGACGCGCTGGTGCTGGGCGTGCGTGACTATATCGGCAAAAACGGCTTTCCTGGTGCCTTGCTAGGCTTGTCAGGCGGCATTGACTCGGCCCTGGTGCTGGCCATTGCCGTCGATGCCCTGGGGGCCGACAAGGTGCGCACCGTCATGATGCCGTCGCCCTACACCGCCGATATTTCATGGATCGATGCACGTGACATGGCCGCTCGCATGCAGGTGCGGTATGACGAGCTCTCGATCATTCCCGAGTTCGAAGCCTTCAAGACATCGCTGAGCGGCGAGTTCAAAGGCCTGAAGGAAGACACCACCGAAGAAAACATTCAGGCGCGTATCCGGGGCGTGTTTTTAATGGCGCTGTCCAACAAATTTGGCGGCATCGTGCTGACCACGGGCAACAAAAGCGAGCTGGCCACCGGCTACTGCACGCTTTACGGCGACATGGCAGGCGGCTTTGCCGTGATCAAGGACTTGCTGAAAACCACCGTGTTCCGGCTGGCACGCTGGCGCAATGAGAACGATCCCTACGGCACGGGCAGCCAGCCGATTCCTGAGCGCATCATCACGCGGCCTCCCAGCGCCGAACTCAAAGCTGACCAGACCGACCAGGACAGCTTGCCGCCCTACGACGTGCTGGACGCCATTTTGGAGCGATACATGGAAGACGACCAGAGCATTGCGCACATCGTGGCCTCAGGCTTTGATGCAGCGGTGGTCGAGCGCATCACGCGCCTGATAAAAATCAACGAGTACAAAAGGCGGCAGGCGCCGGTGGGCATCCGGGTTAGCCACAGGAGTTTTGGCAAGGATTGGCGCTACCCTATCACCAACAAATTCCGTTCTTGAAAATTTGAGCCTTTGATTCTTCGACCCCCAGCGCATTCATGGAGACACTTTAGTGAAACAAATTACCGCCATTGTCAAACCGTTCAAACTCGAAGAAGTCCGCGAGGCTTTGGCGCAGTGCGGCGTGACCGGCCTGACCGTGACCGAAGTCAAGGGTTTTGGGCGTCAAAAAGGCCACACCGAGCTGTACCGGGGTGCCGAATATGTGGTGGACTTTCTGCCCAAAGTCAAGGTTGAAGTGGTTGTCAAAACCGAAGATGTTGACAACTGTGTCGATGCCATCGTGCGTGCAGCGCGTACCGGCAAAATCGGGGACGGAAAAATCTTCATCACCGACGTTGCTCGCGTGGTGCGCATTCGTACCGGGGAAGAGGACAACGCGGCGGTTTGATTGAGCTGGGTTGCTACAAAGGCGGTTTGCTCAACTGCCTGAATAACCCAGCTTCGGCACATCCAGCTGTGCCTCCCGAGCCACCCGGATGCAGTCTTTCATGTGCTCTTCACCAAAGTAGCGAATGGCCGCGTAACCCACAGCCGCCGAGACGATTTGCCCTGCAAACGGAACGTATTTGGCGAGCTGTTTGGTGGTCAGGCGCATGCCGATTTTGGTAGCGGCTTTGATGACCAGATCGCGGCTGATGAGCTTGCCGACCAGTACCGAGCCGACCATGGAGACGGCTTTTTGCACCTGGTCACGTTTTTTGGGGTCAAGCCTGTCAAGCTGCTCGGGCGTCAGGCCAAACTCTTTGTTGATTTCGGGAATCAGCTTTGACAACATCGCCGCGTCAACGGCCCAGTCGAGTCCGGGCACCGGCACTGCGCTTGCAGCCGCCGCGACCAGGGCGCGCTTGTTCAAAAGTTTGCGGCTGCGTTTGACTGCAGCTTGCAATGCTGCGTCGTCAAGAGCCATTTGGAGTGCAGTAGGCATAAGCTTTACTTTACACCGCTGCTCTACACCGCAACAGTTTCTATCTGCTCGATTTGCTCAGTCACAGCCAGCCAGCGCTCTTCCATGGCGTCCAGGTCGGTGTCAATCGCCTTGAGGCGTTTGCCAGTCTGGGCGATCTCAGCCGGGGCTTGGGTGGTGGTCAGCAGCGCTTGCAAATTGCTTTTCTCGGTATTGAGCGCCTGCATTTTGCTGTCGATTTTCTCCAGTTCTTTGCGCAGGGGTTTGGTCGCATCCGAGAGTTGCTGGCGCGCCTTGGCATCCAGCTTTCTTTGCTCTGAAGTGTCTCTGGCGCTTGTTTTATTTGGGTTGATAGCTACTGTTTTAATAGCAACAGGTGCAATTGTCGTCACTGACGCAGCGGCTGCAGCGGCTGCGGGCACAGCACTGGCGGACTTCTTGGCCTCTTCACGCTGGCGCTTGGCGTGGTCGAGCAAATACTTCTGGTAGTCGTCCAGGTCGCCGTCAAACGGTGCTACACCGCCCTGGCTGACCATCCAGAACTCGTCGCACACGGCCCGGAGCAGCGCGCGGTCGTGGCTGACCAGCATCACGGTGCCCTCAAACTCGTTGAGCGCCATGCTCAGGGCCTCACGCGTGGCCAGGTCCAGGTGGTTGGTCGGCTCGTCGAGCAGCAGCAGGTTGGGGCGCTGCCAGACGATCATGCAGAGGACAAGCCGCGCCTTTTCGCCACCGCTCATGCTGCCCACGGCCTGCTTGACCATGTCGCCGCCAAAGTTGAAGTTGCCCAGAAAACTGCGCAAATCTTGTTCGCGGGTGGGCTGGTTACCGATTTTGCCTGCGGCGGTGACTTCCTTGACCAGCCGGATCATGTGCTCCAGCGGGTTGTCTGCGGGGCGCAGCACGTCGAGTTCTTGCTGGGCAAAGTAGCCGATGTTCAGGCCTTTTCCTTCGGTCATGTCGCCCTGGATGGGCGCGAGGGCACGGGCAACGGTTTTCACCAGTGTCGATTTGCCCTGGCCGTTGGCCCCTAAAATGCCGATCCGCTGACCTGCCAGCACCGACTTGCTGACGTTTTGCACGATAACAGTGGGTAGCGTGCCTTCCGGTGCATCCTCAGGCGCGGGGTAGCCGAAATACGCGTTCTGCATCGACAGCATGGGGTTGGGCAGGTTCGCTGGCTCCTTGAACTCAAAGGTGAAGTCGGCCTCGGCCAGCAGCGGCGCGATTTTCTCCATACGGTCCAGTGCCTTGACGCGGCTTTGCGCCTGTTTCGCCTTGCTCGCCTTGGCTTTGAAGCGGGCGATAAATTTTTGCAGGTGGGCAATTTTGTCTTGCTGCTTGCTGAATGCGGTTTGTTGCAATGCCATCTGCTCGGCGCGCAGGTCTTCAAACTTGCTGTAGTTACCGCCATAGCGCGTGAGTTTGGCGCTTTCAATGTGTACCGTCACATCGGTCACGGCATCGAGAAACTCCCGGTCATGGCTGATGACCAGCATGGTGCCTTGGTAGCGCTTGAGCCAGGCCTCCAGCCAGACCAGAGCGTCCAGGTCCAGGTGGTTGGTGGGCTCGTCCAGCAGCAGCAAATCGGACGGGCACATCAGCGCGCGCGCCAGTTGCAGGCGCATGCGCCAGCCGCCCGAAAAGCTGTTGACCGGGTTGTCAAGTTCAGAAATCTTGAAACCCAGACCCAAAATCAGGGCCTGCGCACGGGCCTGTGCGTCGTGTGCGCCTGAATCGTACAAATCCATGTACGCATGGGCCATGCGGTCACCGTCGCCGCTCAGCTCTGCGGCATCGACCTCCAGCTGCGCGGCTTGCAGCACCACATCGCCCTCAATCACGTAGCTGGTGGCGCTTTGCTCGGTCTCGGGCATGTCCTGCGCGACCTGCGCCATGCGCCACTGCGCCGGAATGTAGAACTCGCCGCCGTCCTCGTGCAGCGAGCCGTTGAGCATGGCAAACAGCGAGGATTTGCCCGCACCGTTGCGCCCTACCAGGCCGACGTTTTCGCCAGGGTTGAGGGTGACAGAGGCGCTGTCAAGAATGACTTTGGAGCCGCGCCTGAGCACGACGTTTTTTAGGGTGATCATTTTGGAGAATCTTCTATACAAAAAGGCATTCAACGCAGAGGCGCAGAGTACGCAGAGGTTCGCAGAGGTTCGCAGAGCGGCTCAAGAGCAACACCTGGTCTGGCCCGGCACTGGTTTCAAACCACAGCGGCTCCAGCCTGGGGAAAGCCTGCTTGAAATTGCTGCTTTCATTGCCAATTTCCAGCACCAGCACTGCATTTTCACTCATGTGCGCCGCTGCGGTTAGAAAAAGGCCTCGCACAAAGTCCATGCCATCATGCCCGCCGTGCAGCGCCAGGGCAGGCTCTGCACGAAACTCCGGGGGCAAACTGGCCATGGTGGCGGCGTTGACGTAGGGCGGATTGCACAAAATCAGGTCATAGCCGCCGTTGGTTTTCCCTTTGCAGGCGCTCAGGCCGTCGGACGCCAGCAGGGTGATGCGCTCGCCCATGTCATGTTTGTCCACGTTGATAAGAGCCACGGCCAGCGCGTCCAGGCTGATGTCTGCGGCATCCACCACCACATCCGGGTAGGTCATGGCCGCCAAAATCGCCAGGCTGCCGTTGCCGGTACACAAGTCCAGCACTCGGTGGGTGGCTTCGCCCAGCCAGGGGTCAATGCTTTCGTCTGCCAGCAGCTCGGCAATCAAAGAGCGCGGGATGATGACACGCTCGTCAACATAAAAGGGCACGCCTTGCAGCCAGGCTTCGTGAGTCAGGTAAGCGGTGGGTTTTCGGCTGGTGATGCGTGCTTCCAAAAGCATAGCTACCTGCGCACGCTCTGCGTGCGCTACAGGCTTGTCGGACACTGCATCGAGGTCATCAATCGGCAGCCCAAGCCGCCACATCACCAGCCAGGCGGCTTCGTCAAAAGCGTTCAGCGTGCCCTGCCCGAAACCGTTGGCCAGACTCAGGCCGGCAGCTTCGAGCTGGTCTGCGGCCTCTTCAATCAGCGCCAGGACGGTCAGCGCCTGCATGGGGGTACTCGACGTGCTTGAGGGTGATCAACAGAACGTAGCATGGCGTGCGCGTCAATCAATGTTTCACGTCGAGTGTGATTTCCGTAAACGAAGGCTCGTCATCGGGGTCTTCGGCAGGCGCAGCGGCGGCTTGGGATGCCGCGGCAAAGTCGTTCTCAAGCCGCCACATCAGGTTGGTCGGCGAGTCGGCGTACAGCAGGCCCTCTTTGCGTGTCACGGTGCCGTCGCCAATGAGCCGGGCGATGTCCTGCTCAAAGGTCTGCGAGCCTTCAGCCATGGATTTTTCCATGGCCTCCCTGACGCTGGAGAAGTCGCCTTTTTCAATGAACTCAGAGATCAGCTTGGTGTTGAGCATGACCTCGACGGCAGGCGCACGGCTGCCCGCCTGGGTGCGCAGAAGGCGCTGCGAGACAACAGCTTTCAGGGCAGCGGCCAGGTCGCCCAGCATGGTGCCGCGCACTTCAACCGGATAAAAGCTCAAAATGCGGTTGAGCGCCTGGTAGCTGTTGTTGGCGTGCATGGTGGCTAAGCACAGGTGGCCCGACTGGGCGTAGGCAATGGCGGCTGACATGGTTTCACGGTCACGGATTTCACCGATCAAGATCACGTCAGGGGCCTGGCGCAACGCGTTTTTCAGGCCCACTTGCAGCGACTGGGTGTCGGTGCCGACTTCGCGCTGGTTGACAACCGACTTTTTGTTGGTGAACAAGAACTCGACCGGGTCTTCAATCGTCAGAATGTGGCCCAGGGTACTGGCATTGCGGTGGTCAATCATGGATGCCAGCGTGGTGCTTTTACCTGCGCCAGTCGCCCCCACCATCAGCAGCAGACCGCGTTTTTCCATGATCAGTTCGGCCAGAATGGCCGGCACCTTCAGGCTCGCAAGCGCTGGAATGCTGGTCGGGATGTAGCGTATGACGGCGGCGTAACTGCCGCGCTGCCTGAAACCGCTGATCCTGAAGTTACCCACACCCGCAATCGGCATGGCCATGTTCAGCTCGCCCATTTCCCGCAGCTCTTCAATTTTTTCGGGCGGCAAAATCTCGGACAGCAAATTCAGCGGCGCATCAGGCGGCAACACCTGGCTGTTGATCGGCAACGCCTGGCCATTGATTTTGATCAGGGCCGGTGAATGCGCCGACAGGTACACGTCGGAGGCTTTTTTGTCCGCCATCAAACGCAGGATTCTTTCCATCGTGCTCATTTTTTAGCCCACTTTACAAGTCAAAAAAATTTTTCACAAGGCGATCAAAAAGGTCAAGGAGCAAGTTCAAAAAGGGGGATTTTTCAACGCTGAGAAGAGGAGTGGCGCGGAGGACGCGGAGATCAGACTTGCAAATGCAGACAACACCTATTTGTCAGCCTCACGCCGCGTCCTCCGCGCGCTCCTGTGCCCTGCGCGTTGAAGGTTTCTCGGCGACCTTCTACCTTTGCCTCGCTCACCTGAGTGCTTTGTTCGATCTTTTTTATCGCAACATCAGTCGCGCAGCAGGTCATTCAGACTGGTCGTTGCACGCGTCTTGGCATCGACTTTCTTGACGATCACAGCGCAGTACAGCGAGTACTTGCCGCCTGCTTTGGGCAGGTTGCCTGACACCACCACGGAGCCAGCGGGTACGCGCCCGTAACTCACGGTGTCCGTCTCGCGGTCATAAATCGGGGTGCTCTGGCCGATGTACACGCCCATCGACAGCACGGAGTTTTCTTCGACAATCACGCCTTCGACCACCTCAGAGCGGGCGCCAATAAAGCAGTTGTCTTCAATGATGGTTGGATTCGCTTGCATCGGCTCCAGCACGCCGCCAATACCGACACCGCCGGACAGGTGGACGTTTTTGCCAATCTGCGCACAAGACCCCACAGCAGCCCAGGTATCGACCATGGTGCCCTCATCGACATAAGCGCCAATATTGACGTAGCTGGGCATCAAGATCGCGCCTTTGGCAATGTAGCTACCGCGCCGCGCCACAGCCGGGGGCACCACACGCACACCGGTCTCGCGCATCTCGGCTTCGCTCAGGTGGGCGAATTTGGTTTGAACCTTGTCAAAAAAGCCGAGGTCACCGGCACGCATGATCTCGTTGTCTTTCAGGCGAAAGCTCAGCAGCACGGCTTTTTTGATCCACTGATGGACTGTCCACTGGCCAACGCCCTGGCGCGTGGCCACGCGAATCTTGCCGCTGTTGAGTTGCGCGATGGTGCCCTCCACCGCAGCCAGCACTTCTGCGGGTGCCGCTTTGGGCGACAGGTTGGCGCGGTCTTCCCAGGCGGCGTTGATGGTGGCTTCGAGCGCGGTATTGGCGTTGTCTTGAGTCATTTTGAGGTTTTTATCAGTGTCTGGATTGAATGAATTGAACGATGCGCTGGGCGGCTTGCACGCACTCGGCGGTTTGCGCCACCAGTGCCATGCGGACGCGGCCAGCGCCTGGGTTGTGGCCCTGCTGGTCTTGTCCATTGCGGGCGAGGTAGCTGCCCGGCAGCACCACCACATTGTAGGCAGCGAGCAGCTCGCGTGAAAACGCGGTGTCCGAGCCTTTGAACGCGCTTGGCACGCCCGCCCACAGGTAAAAACCGGCATCTGGCAGGGCCACATCCATCACAGCCGACAGCAGGGGCGTGACTGCAGCAAACTTCTCGCGGTACATGGCCCGGTTTTCCACCACGTGCTGCTCATCGGCCCAGGCCGCCACGCTGGCCGCTTGCACAATCGGGCTCATGGCGCTGCCGTGATAGGTGCGGTAGAGCAAAAACTGCTGGATGATGGCCGCGTCGCCTGCGACAAATCCGCTGCGCAGGCCGGGCACATTGCTGCGTTTTGACAGGCTGGTCATGGCGATCAGGTTTTTAAAGTCAGCCCGGCCCAGCAGCGCCGCCGCCTGCAGGCCACCCAGAGGCGCCTCGTCCCGAAAGTAAATCTCGCTGTAGCACTCGTCAGAGGCAATCACAAAGCCATGGCGGTCGCTCAGGTCAAACAGCAGCTTCCATTCAGCCAGGCTCATCACCGAACCCGCCGGGTTGCCGGGCGAGCAGACAAACAGCAGCTGGGTTTTGGCCCACACGGCGTCTGGCACACCCGCCCAGTCCACCGCAAAATTGCGCGCGGCATCACTGGGCGCAAACCAGATGTCAGCGCCTGCCAGCAGCGCGGCACCTTCGTAGATTTGATAAAACGGGTTGGGGCAAACCACGGTGGCGCCCGGCTTGCTGGGGTCAATGATGGTTTGCGCGAGTGAAAAAAGCGCCTCGCGCGAGCCATTGACCGGCAGTATTTGTGTGGCGAAATCGACTTCCAGGCCATAACGGCGGGCCAGCCATGCCTGAATGGTCTGGCGCAGTCTGGGCTCGCCCAGCGTGCCGGGGTAGCTGGCCAGCCCGCCAAAGCTCGCGCTGATGGCATCTTTGACCAGCTGCGGCGTAGCATGGCGCGGCTCGCCAATGCCCAGGCTGATGGGCGCGTATGCTGGGTTGGGCGTGATGCCCGAATGCAGTTGGCGCAGCCGCTCAAACGGGTAGGGTTGAAGGCGTGAAAGCAGGGGATTCATGGGCTGGATTATCTGATTTAAAGTTCTGCGCTCGTCCTTGACTGAGAACTGTCAAAAGCGCAATCACTACATGTTAAAGCTTGACGCTATTTCTGGTGTGGGTGGCCTACCGTATGCAGGTAGTTGAATTACCCACCCGGTTTTCAAGGCCAAGTGCAACTGTGTTCAAACGGCACCAGCGGCGCCAACTGAACCAAGGACACCTAGGGGGCCTCTGCACAACTCTCTGCGGTCTGTGGATAGCCGGACTCGGGCGGTCTGCTGCGCTGTTTTTCCTGGCCATGCCCTGCTATTGGCAAGAAAAGACACCTTGGCAAGCCCATCCCGCGCCGACTACCACAGCCTCGCCAGAGTTATGCAGAGGTTCTTCAGCCATATTGAAAATTAATGCAAGTCTATGAATTAAACGGAAGAATCACGCCTAAAGTCCATCACTGCTCTGTAAGCAAGCCGATAGGAGAGGCATGAAAACTTCATGGATCAATTAAAAATTCACCAGCGCGGAATCAACCTGACTGGCAATACTCAGTACGCACGCGCCTGGACGACGTCGCTTCGCTTTTTGTCCAGCCGAGCAGTTACCGTGAAATACGCCTTACCGTCACGCCTTCAGCTTGAGCAACTGCACCATCACCTGCACGGTTTTGACGTCCAGATCGATGAAGCTGGCCAAATCGGGGCCAGCCAGCCAGTAGGGGTCAAGGTAGTTTTCCTTGAGCGTTTTTTTCCACAGCTCGTAGGTCATGCTGATCTTGACGGCCTCTACCATCTCAGCCCTGCGCGCTGCAGTCACTGCGGCCCCGGTAAACACAGCGCTCCAGTTGGTGATGTCGATATCCAGCCCTTGCTCTCGCACAGACTTCACGCCGTAAGCCGCGCGTTTGGACGACACCCCGACAGCGCGCAGTTTGCCGCTGGCCAGCTCTTGCGCAAAAGCACTGTACCCGCCAATGCCCGCTGCCACTTTGCCGCCGAGCACCGCGTCGATCAGCTCGAAGCTGCGGGGAAAAGGCAGGTAGGCGGCATCTTCAGGTTTGCTGCCAGCCGATTTTGCAATCAAGCCTGCAAACATATGGTCTGCACCGCCCGCTGAGCCGATTCCGAGCGGCATCTGTTTGGGGCTGCTGCGCAGGCGCTCGGCCAGCTCATTGACCGTTTTGACAGGCCCATTACCCGCCACCACCACCACCAGGGTGTCGCTGGTTAAACGCGCCAGTGGCTGGACTTTTGACAAATCAGTGGCCGGTCTTTGCAGCGCAAGCGCGCCCACCAGTGTGGTGTCCCCAACAAGCAGGGCATTGGGGTCGCTGCCGTATTTTTCAGCGAAGTAAGCCAGACTTGTCAGTCCGCCCTTGCCTTCTTTGTTTTCATACTCAACCTCATCGCACAGCGACATGCCCACCAGTGCATCACCGAGTGCCCGCCCGGCCTCGTCCAGACTGTTGCGGGTTGGCCCAGGTATGACGATCTGGAGTTTGCTGGCCAGCTTGCCTTTTTTGATGGTTTGACTGATGGTTTGGGCCCAAAGCGGGGCTGCAACACCGCCCAGTGCTGCTGTACCGAGCCCAGCCAGCCTGCCGAGAAGCCTACGTCGTTGAATGGTCAGCATGATTTTCTCCACGCCCTGGCTCGTACAAAGGCAGGCAGCAGACTGGCGTCATGTCCGCTACCTGGTCAGCTGCATCATCGCATTTTTCATGCCAGCCACCCGCCAGACACCCTGCCTTTTCAGCATTTCTTCAGGCTTTGAGCTTGAGCAGATGCACCATGACCCGCGAGGTTGTCAGATCAAAATCAATGAAGCTGGGCAAACCGGGGCCGGCCAGCCAAGAAGAGTTCCAGTAGTTTTGCCTCAAGGTCTTTTGCCATGACTCGTGGGCAGTAGCCGCTTTGACGGACTCGACCATCTCGGCCTGGCGCGCCACAGTAACACCCTGCCCGGTGAACACAGCCCGCCAGTTAGCCATCTCAACGTCCACCCCTTGCTCGCGGATGGCGGGAATGTCAAACACTGCACGCCTGGATGACACGCCAATGGCACGCAGTTTGCCGCTGGCCAGCTGTTCGCTGAATTCGCTGTAGCCCGATATGCCAACGAGCGCCTTGCCGCTCAGCACCGACTGCACCACTTCAGCGCCGCCCGCAAAGGGCAGGTACACCAGGTCTTCCGGCCTGCCGCGCGAGCCACGGGTAAAAACGCCTGCAAACATGTGATCCACGCCACCGGCTGAACCACCCGCTACTGGCACGTCTTTGGGGTTGGTACGCATGCGCTCGGCCAGATCGCTGATGTTGCGGATGGGCGAGTTGGCCGCCACTACCACCACCAGATAGTCGCTTGTCAAGCGGGCAATCGGGCTGATGCGGCTCAAGTCAACAGCGGGCTTTTGCAGCGCTATTGCCCCCACCATCACCATACCGCCCATCAGCAGGGTGTCGGGGTCACTGTTGTATTTTTCTGCGTAGTAGGCCAGGCCCAGCGTGCCGCCCTTGCCACCCTTGTTTTCGTATTCAACCTCATCGGTCGCACCGGCTCCCACCAGTGCTGCACCCAGAGCGCGCCCGGTCTGGTCCCAGCCACCGCCCGCGTTGGCCGGTATGACGATGCGCAGTTTCGGTGCCAGCCGGGTCACCACCCGATTTTTGGCTGGGGCAGAACCCGGTCTGGCCGCTTGCGCCCACAGCGGTGTGGCGCTACCCACCAGGCTTGCCCCGCCCAGGCCAGCCAGCCCACCCAGAACCCTGCGGCGTTTGATGTTCAGCATGTCCTCATCCTTTTTTTATATCTATCCAATGTGTAGCTGGCCTGCAAACATCATGCGGCCCATCATGCCATCGCCTTTCGGGCAGACCAAGCTTTGACCAGGCGCGGCAACACCAGCACAGCCAGCACCACCACGATCAACAGCAGCGAGACGGGCCGCTGCACAAAAACGATGGCACTGCCCTCGCCGATCGACATGGCATTGCGCAATTGCGCTTCAGCCAGAGGCCCCAAAATCATGCCGACGATGACTGGCGCTGTCGGAAAGTCAAAGCGCCGCATCACCACCCCCAGCACGCCAATGGCGTAGAGCAAAAACAAGTCAAATGCACTTTGCCGCATGCCGTACACGCCCACGGTTGCAAAAATCAAAATGCCTGCGTACAGATACGGCTTGGGTATTTTGAGCAGCTTGACCCACAACCCGACCAGCGGCAGGTTTAAAACCAGCAGCATGACGTTGCCGATGTAGAGCGAGGCAATCAGTGCCCACACCAGCGTTGATGAGGCGGTAAACAGCTGCGGGCCGGGTTGAATGCCGTAGTTTTGAAACGCTCCCAGCAAAATGGCTGTGGTGTTGGAGGTCGGTATGCCCAGCGTGAGCAGCGGGATCATCGCGGCGGTGACCGTGGCGTTGTTGGCAGCTTCTGGGCCTGCCACGCCTTCAATGGCACCCGTGGTTCCAAACTCGCCTTTCGCGTTGGCATCTGTGGCGAGTTTTTTCTCGGTGGCGTAGCTCAAGAAAGTCGGTATCTCGGTGCCACCTGCCGGGATGCAGCCAAACGGCACACCAATGGCCGTGCCGCGCAACCAGGCGGGCCAGGAGCGCCGCCAGTCGCGCGCTGTCATATGGACTTTGCTGAGCTTGTTTTGCCCATCGACCACTTGGCCCTCGTACAGCACGGCGTGCAGGGCTTCGGCCACGGCAAACAGGCCCACAGCCACCAGCACGATCTCAATGCCGTCCAATAACTCGGGCACACCGCCGGTGTAGCGTGCCTGGGCAGATATCTGGTCCAGCCCCACCAGGCCCGCCGCCAGGCCAATGAACAGCGCCGTCATGCCGCGCAGTGTGCTTTTGCCCAGCACTGCGCTGACGGTGGTGAAAGCCAGCAGCATCAGCATGAAATATTCAGGCGGGCCGAGCTTGACGGCCTGCTCCGCCACGATGGGTGCAAACAGGGTCACTAAAACGGTAGCAATCGTGCCCGCCACAAACGAGCCGATGGCCGCTGTGGCCAGCGCAGCACCAGCGCGCCCGCTTTTGGCCATTTTGTTGCCCTCCATCGCAGTCACCATACTCGCCGTCTCACCCGGGGTGTTGAGCAAAATCGAGGTGGTCGAGCCGCCATACATGGCGCCGTAGTAAATGCCGGCAAAAAAGATCATCGAAGCCGTGGCTTCAACCTTGACGGTAATCGGCAGCAGCATGGCCACAGCCACTGCAGGCCCGATGCCGGGCAGCACGCCCACAGCCGTGCCAAGCGCGCAGCCGACAAAGCACCACAGCAGATTGACCGGGGTGGCTGCAGTGGCAAAGCCCTGCATCAATTGGTTGAAAATATCCATGGTGTTTCAAGCCTGATGTTGGGTTGGAGCCAGTCAGAGCCAACCTGTTGAGGTCAGGCCAGGCAGGTTGATGGCCAGAAATTTGGTGAACATCCAGTAAACCGGGGCAGCGATGGCCAGGCCAGTCAGCCCGTCTTTGAGCAAAGTAGCTGGCTTGAAATCTGCCTTGCCTTCTGCACCGCGCAGGCCTTGCACGGCCAGCACAAAGCACAGCGTGCAACTCAAAATAAAACCGACTGTGGTGATCAGCGCCGCGTTGACCAGCAAGCCCGCAGACACCCAGGCAAAGCCTGGCCAATAAGCGCTGGGCGCACCGGTGGGCGCATCCATCGCGCGGAAACCGCCGCTGCGCGCCTCCCACACCAGAAAGCTGCCACACACCACCAGCGACACAGCCACCAGCCAGGGCAGAAAGTTCGGGCCCACGCCGCCGTAACCGGCAGCCGACGGAATGCTGACAGCACCGGCGGCCAGCCCGAGGCCGATCAGAAGAACGCCTGCGCCTGCCAGTGTCTGGAATTTTGAGGGGTTTTGTTGTGTCATTTTTTTGCCACTGTTTTTATTCAGACAGGTTGAAGGCTTTTCAACGCGGAGGACAGCAGGGGCGCGGAGGACGCGGGGAATATTGAAAAAATGCAGTCAAACAAAGCCTTGATGTGACTTTTAAGTTTGACCACCACTTTCCCCGCGTTCTCCGCGTACTCCTCTTCTCCGCGTTAAACGTCCCCCGTGTCGGCGACGATTCAGATCATTCCAGACTTGACCATCGTGGCACGCAAACTGGCAAAGTCGTCATCGACAAACTTCTCAAACGCTGCACCCGTCAGCACTGCGGCAGTCCAGTTGTTTTTCTCGGATGCCTCCAGCCAGCTCTTGGATTTGGTGGCTTTGAGCACGATGTCGGTCAGCGCCGCGCGCTGTGCGGCGGTGATGCCGGGGCCGCCATACACGCCGCGCCAGTTGCCAATCACCACATTCACGCCCTGCTCCTTGAGGGTAGGCACATTGACACCCTTCAGGCGCACGTCAGACGTGACCGCCAGCGCCTTCATCTTGCCGGCGTTGATGTACTCGGCAAACTCGCTGTAGCCGCTGCCGCCTAGCGTCACGTTGCCGCCCAGAATGGCCGCAGTCGCTTCGCCGCCGCCCCGAAAAGCGACATAGTTGATTTTTGACGGGTCCACGCCGACTTCACGGGCAATCATGGCCGCTGCAATGTGCTCGGTAGAGCCGCGCGAGCCGCCGCCCCACTTCACACTGCCGGGGTCTTTCTTGAGCTGTGCAATCACCTCGGCCATGGACTTGAAAGGCGAGTTGGCTGGCAACACAAACACGTTGTACTCGCTGGTCAGGCGGGCAATCGGCGTGGCCTGGCTCAAGTCCACAGGTGGCTTGCCAGTGATGATGCCGCCCAGCATGACCGCGCCCATGACCATCACGGCGTTGGCGTCGCCCTTGGCGCCATTGACAAATTGCGCTAAGCCCAATGCACCTGCAGCGCCGCCTTTGTTGTCAAACGTCACGGTGCTGGCTGCACCCGACTCTGTCATGGCCTTGCCCAAGGCTCGCCCGGTGGTGTCCCAGCCGCCGCCTGGATTGGCGGGAATCATCATTTTGATGTTGGCAGCGGCCAGCGCTGACAGTGGCAGCGCGCCACTGGC
>RDZZ01000113.1 GCA_004293655.1 Polaromonas sp.
GCCAACCCGTTATAAGCGAGACCGCCTTGTCCATCCACGTTGCCCTGAGTCACATCACCCACTACAAATACGACCGTCTGGTCACGCTGGGGCCGCAAATTGTGCGGCTGCGCCCTGCGCCGCACAGCCGCACACAAATTTTGTCGTATTCGCTGAAGATCGAACCCGCAGAGCACTTCATCAACTGGCAGCAAGACCCGTTTGCCAACTACCAGGCCCGGCTGGTGTTTCCGAAGGCCACGCGTGAGTTCAAGGTCACGGTGGACATGGTGGTGGACATGGTCACGCTCAACCCGTTTGACTTCTTTCTCGAACCTGAGGCAGAGGAGTTTCCGTTCACATACAACGAGCTGATGGCGCGCGAGTTGGCTCCCTATCTGGTGGTCGGGCCAGCAACGCCCCTGGTCAAGGCTTATCTAGAGAAAATCGACAAAACGCCACGGCGCACCAATGATTTTCTGGTCAGCGTCAACCAGCAGTTGCAGCAAGCCATCAAATACACCATCCGCATGGAGCCAGGCGTGCAAACGCCCGAAGAAACGCTTGAAAAAGCACTCGGCTCCTGCCGCGACACCGGCTGGCTGCTGGTGCAGCTGCTACGCCATATGGGGCTGGCGGCGCGGTTTGTGTCGGGCTACCTGATTCAACTCAAAGCCGATGTGAAGTCGCTCGATGGCCCCAGCGGTGCAGAGGCAGACTTTACCGACCTGCACGCCTGGTGCGAGGTCTTTCTGCCCGGTGCAGGCTGGGTCGGGCTGGACCCCACGTCGGGCCTGATGGCCGGTGAAGGCCATATTCCACTGGCCTGCACGCCTGAGCCTTCGAGTGCGGCGCCCATTGAGGGCGGCGTGGATGAGTCTGAAGTCGAGTTTGCCCACCACATGGGCGTGCAGCGTGTTTATGAAACGCCGCGCGTGACCCTGCCCTACACCGAAGAGCAGTGGGCAAGTGTGCTGGCATTGGGAGAGCAGGTTGACGATGACTTGCGCAAGGGCGATGTACGTTTGACCATGGGCGGAGAGCCGACCTTTGTGGCCACCGACAACCGCGACGCCGCCGAATGGAACATTGACGCACTGGGCCCCACCAAACGCGGCTACGCCACCGAACTGGTACAAAAACTGCGTGCCGAATACGGCCAGGGCGGCTTTCTGCATTTTGGTCAGGGCAAGTGGTACCCCGGTGAGCAACTGCCGCGCTGGGCATTGAGCATTTTCTGGCGTAAAGACGGCCAGCCGGTGTGGAAAAACCCGGAACTGTTTGCCAACGAGAGCGAGCCGTGCAACTACACCGCGCAAGATGCCGCGCGCTTTACCGCCACGCTGGCCGACAAGCTGGGCTTGTCGCCTGACTTCATCACGCCGGGTTTTGAAGATGTCTGGTATTACATGTGGCGTGAGCGCCGTCTGCCCGTCAACGTCGACCCGTTTGACTCCAAGCTTGATGATGTGATGGAGCGCGAGCGCCTGCGCCGCGTGTTCATGCAGGGACTGGACTCGGTGATTGGTTATGTGCTGCCACTCAAGGCGCGTGAAAGCGCCCCCGGCTCTGCCCAACCGTTGGCTGGCCCGGCCTGGACCACCGGCCCGTGGTTCTTCCGCGATGAGCGCATGTACCTGATGCCTGGCGACTCGCCCATGGGCTACCGACTGCCGCTGGACTCGGTGCCATGGGTGTCCAAAACCGACTACCCTTACATGATTGAGGCTGACCCGTTTGCCCCGCGCGATGCCCTGCCATCGACCGACGCACTGGCTGCACGCTACGCCACTGCGGCAAGTGCGCCGGGCGCCTTGGCACGTGAAAGCGCTGCCGTACAGCGTGTAGAGCAGTACCTGGCCACGCACACCAAAGGCGTGCCGCCTCTTTATGAAGCACGCCGGGTGCTGCAGTCAAGCGCCAGCGCACACGCCGGGCAAGCTGCCGCCTTGTCGCCAGAACAGCTGCAAACGGCTGACCCGCAAACCCGCGTACCCAACGCGTTTGAGTCAGCCGCCTGGCTGACCCGCACAGCGCTGTGTGTGGAGGTGCGCGACCCACAACGCGCCAATGGCCCGAAAGATTCAAAGGCCAAAAAAGAAGCCGATGCCAAAGCCGCTGGCAAAACCAGCATGGGCCACGCCGAAAAAGGCGCGCTCTATATTTTCATGCCGCCCATGGAACGGCTCGAAGACTACCTGGATTTACTCGCTGCAGTCGAGGCCACCGCGCAAAGCTTAAAGCTCAAAATTGTGCTGGAGGGCTACCCACCACCGCGTGATCCGCGCCTGAAGATGCTGGCCGTCACGCCTGACCCGGGTGTGATTGAAGTCAACATTCACCCGGCCTACAACTGGGGCGAGCTGGTGGCGCACACCGAGTTTTTGTATGACATTGCACACAAAACGCGTTTGTCGGCAGAAAAGTTCATGACCGATGGCCGCCACACCGGCACGGGCGGTGGCAACCACTTTGTACTCGGTGGTGCCACGCCTGCAGACAGCCCGTTTTTGCGCAAACCTGAAGTACTGACCAGCCTGGTGGCTTACTGGCACAACCACCCGTCGCTGAGCTACTTGTTCTCGGGCATGTTCATTGGCCCCACCAGCCAGGCCCCACGGGTCGATGAGGCGCGCAATGACCAGCTCTACGAGCTGGAAATCGCCATGCGCGAGATCGCCGCCAACCGTGAAAAATATGGCCAGGACATGCCGCCGTGGATTGTTGACCGCACATTGCGCAATATTTTGGTCGATGTGACAGGCAACACGCACCGCAGCGAGTTTTGTATTGACAAGTTGTATTCGCCCGACTCCTCCACCGGCCGCCTCGGCTTGCTGGAGTTGCGCGCCTTTGAGATGCCGCCCCACGCCCGCATGAGCATTGCCCAGCAACTGCTGCTGCGCGCCCTGGTGGCGCGCTTCTGGAACAAGCCTTACCACGGCCGCATGACGCGCTGGGGCACCGAGCTGCACGACCGGTTTTTGTTGCCCAGCTTTGTCCGCGCGGACTTCAAGGATGTGCTGACTGAGCTGAACGAAGCGGGTTACGCTTTTGACATGGCCTGGTTTGAGCCGCACTTTGAGTTCCGCTTCCCCGTGATTGGCCAGGTCAAAGCCAGCAGCATTGAGCTGACCTTGCGCAGTGCGCTGGAGCCGTGGCATGTGATGGGCGAGGAAGGCTCGTCCAGTGGCACCGCCCGCTATGTCGATTCGTCGCTGGAGCGGGTAGAAGTTCACGTCACGGGGCTGAATGACAACCGCTATGTGGTGACCGTCAATGGCCGCGCCCTGCCGCTGCAGAACACCGGTACTGTCGGTGAGTATGTGGCCGGGGTGCGTTACAAAGCCTGGAACCCGCCATCGTCGCTGCACCCATCAATTGGTGTGCATGCACCGCTGACGTTTGACATTGTGGACACCTGGATGGAACGCTCTTTGGGCGGCTGCCAATACCATGTGGCGCACCCGGGCGGTTTGAGCTATGCCAGCTTGCCAGTCAATTCCTATGAGGCCGAAAGCCGCCGCTTGAGCCGCTTTGTGCAGATGGGCCACACGCCGGGCACCATGAAGGTTCTGCCGGCCCAGCCCAGCCGCGAATTTCCGTTCACGCTGGACTTGCGCTGATGCTTGCCGCCGTGTGCGCGGCGGCAGGCAGAGCGTGTTGACAGGCTGACAGGCCAGTTGCGGGTTGCCAGCGCGTGGCGCTAAATTAGAATCAATGCGTAACTTGGGTAACTTGGGTAAC
>RDZZ01000114.1 GCA_004293655.1 Polaromonas sp.
GTCAGGCGTGCCTCGATGTTCAAGTGAACGTCTTCGAGGTCGAGCTTCCACTCGAACGCGCCAGATTCGATCTCGCTGATGATCTGCGCCATGCCCTGCTGAATGGATGCATGGTCAGCTGCATTGATGATGCCCTGCGCGGCCAGCATATCGGCGTGGGCCAGTGAGCCGGTGATGTCGGCCTGCCACAGGCGTTTGTCAAAAAACACACTGGAGGTGTAGCGCTTGACCAGATCGCTCATGGGCTCACAGAACAGGGCAGACCAGGCTTGGGACTTTTTGTCGAATTGATTCACGTTGGGCTTTCTTGTGCAGTGCTCAGGGCCAGAGCGCTGCTTTTTCTGGATAAGTGGAGCCAGACTCAGTTTGAATGGTGTGAGGATGTCAGGCGAGCGTGTAGAACTGGTGCAATACTCAATCGCCCGCCATACCTGATTTTATCTGGGGCCAGTCCCCACCTGAACATGAAGCTATCACCTGATGTCCATTGACCCTGCAGCTTTTGGCGAATCTACTCTGCAAGGCGGTCTCATGCCTGCTGCTGACAAGCCGCCTGCGCCGTCAGTGCGCGTCAGCATGTTTGACGCCTGCCATGTCGGTGTGGTGCTGCGCGCCGTGCTGTTTGTGCAAAGCGTGGTGGGCGTGGCTGCCATGTTTGGTGCCGCGCAACCGATGGACTGGCTGCTTCGCTTTTCGCTGCTCACGGGCGGCACATTGCCGGCCACCCTGGCCTGGCTGCTGGCCACTTGTGCGCTCAAAAAATGGGTGCATCAGCTCACGCCACGGCTGCAGTGGGCGGCTGGTATGGCGTTGGGATCTGCTGCGGGGCTGTATGGCTGTGGTTTGCTGGCACTGATGGGACTGGCCGAGTCTGCGCCCTGGGCGGCCAGCGCGGCAGCTGGTGTGTTGTTGTCCGGTGTGTTGCTGGCGGGTTTGTACTGGCGCGCCAAGGCCCAGACACCGGCAGCCACCACGGCGCGGCTCGCTGAGTTGCAGTCGCGCATACGGCCCCATTTTTTGTTCAACACACTCAACAGCGCCATTGCCCTGGTGCGTGCCGAGCCGCTCAAAGCCGAGGCCATGCTGGAAGACTTGAGCGAGCTGTTTCGCAGTGCGCTGGCAGACCCGGCGCAGTCCGTCACGCTGGCACAGGAAATCACGCTGGCCCAGCGCTACCTGGCCATTGAAAAAATCCGCTTTGGCGAGCGCTTGCAAGTCACCTGGAGCCTGGACATGGCTGCCAGCTGTGCCCGACTGCCGCCATTGCTGCTGCAGCCGCTGGTCGAGAACGCCGTTCGTCACGGTGTGGAGCCCAGTGCCAGCGGCGCACAGCTCAAAATCTCGACCGACCGGCGCGGCAGCACGGTCGTGGTCAAAGTCACCAACACGGTGCCAGCTGGTGTGGGCGCGCGCGGCAATGGCCTGGCACTGGCCAATGTGCGAGAACGTCTGCTGCTGCTGCACGATGTGCAGGCGCGCTTTCAAACGGTGTTTGCAGGCGGTGTGTTTCAAGTTCGGCTGGAGATACCGGCATGATTCACGCAGCGCAGGTGGGCCGGCTCAGGGTTTTGCTGGTCGATGACGAGGCGCTGGCCCGCGCCAGACTGCGCACGCTGCTGGCCGACTGCACAGCTCCCGGTGCGCATGTGCTGGCTGAGGCTGCCAACGCTGTAGAGGCGCTGGCTGCTTTGCAAAGCAGTCACTTTGATCTGGTGTTGCTGGACATCCATATGCCAGGCGCAGACGGCATGGCACTTGCCCACAGCATTGCCGCGCTGCCTCTGGCGCCCGCTGTGGTGTTTGTCACAGCGCATGCAGAGCATGCGGTGCAGGCGTTTGAGATCAATGCAGCGGATTACTTGACCAAACCCGTGCGCCTGGAGCGCTTGCAGCAGGCGCTACAAAAAGTAGAGCGCCTAATGCTTGTACAAACTGCCACAGAGCCTGATTTGACCCAGGAAAACCTGATCATTCAGGACCGTGGCCGGACGGAGCGGATACCGCTTGGCGAGGTGGTGTATCTGAAAGCCGAGCTGAAATACATCACCGTGCGAACCGCCGCCCGCAGCTACGTGCTGGACGGCTCGCTCGCGGAACTGGAAGACAAATACGCCCGGCAGTTCATGCGCATTCACCGCAACGCGCTGGTCTCACGCCGGGCGGTGCGTGCGCTGGTCAAGCACTTTGACCCGGAAGAAGGCGAAGGCTGGGCTGTGCGGCTCAATGGCGTGGCCGAGTCGCTGGCCGTATCACGCCGACAGCTCAGCGCGGTACGCGAGGCCATTGCGCGCTGATTCTGGCTGGGTGGAGCAAGCGCCAATGCTGGCCAACGCTGCGCTCAACTAAAAAAATTCAGGCAGAAAACTCCCAGCTCCGCTTGGCGCTCATCACCGCATCCGGGTAGGGCGCTTTGCCGCGTGAGCCGTTGTACCGGCCCAGGCCCATGAACGCGTCCCCTTTTTCCCGGTCAAAGTAATGGCGCAAAATCACGCAGCCAAAACGCAGGTTGGTTTGCATGTGAAACAGACGGCTGGCATCACCGTCACCAATGACGCGCGTCCAAAATGGCATGACCTGCATGTAGCCGCGTGCGCCGGCCGAGCTGATGGCAAATTTGCGGAAGTTGCTCTCGACCTGAATCAGGCCCAGCACCAGCGTCACATCCAGCCCGGCGCGTTTGCTTTCGTACCAGACCGTTTGCAAAAACTCCTGGCGGATTTGGAACTCGGGCTTTCTCTTCTTCAACCGCTCACTCATCGCGCCCAGCCAGTGCAGGTACTTGATGCGGCTCTCGGTATCTTTGAACTCGGGCACGGGGGGAGCCTGGTTGGCAATGGCCGAAGTCAGCGCAGTGCGTACCGAGTCAATCAGCGGCTCTTCAAGCTGTGTACCTGCTGTAGAATGCTCCGAAAACAGTAGCGCCTGAGCCCCGACCAACAAGCCGTGGAGGCATTTTCGCCTTGAAAAACCATCTTCGGCAAGGGCACTGCTCGCTGCAAACCTCATGTCTGAGTCAATGCTGGTGAACGTTTGCCGCTACAGCCAGCTTTGACTTGAGGAACTCCAGCGCACCAGCAGCACCGATTTTTGTCGATTCGGCATCGCGGCGGTGCTGGTATTCGAGGTGACCCTCCTTCAGTCCACGCTCGCCAATGGTGACGCGGTGTGGCACGCCAATGAGTTCCCAGTCGGCAAACATGGCACCGGGCCGCTCGTTACGGTCGTCCAGAATCACGTCCACCCCGGCGGTGATCAGTTCTGCATACAGCTTGTCTGCAGCTGCCTTGACGTCTGCAAAACGGTCGGGGCTGATAGGGCACAGCACCACGGTAAACGGGGCAATGGCGTCTGGCCAGATGATGCCCTTGGCATCGTGGTTTTGCTCAATCGCAGCAGCAGGCAGGCGCGTGATGCCAATGCCATAGCAGCCCATCTCCAGAAACTGCGGTTTGCCGTTTTCGCCCAGAAAAGTCGCGTTCATGGCCCGGCTGTACTTGGTGCCCAGGTAAAACACGTGACCGACTTCAATGCCGCGCTCAATCGCCAGCACGCCTTGGCCGTCAGGCGACGCATCGCCTGCGACGACATTACGAATATCTGCGACCAGATCTGGTTCGGGCAGGTCGCGGCTCCAGTTCACGCCAGTGATGTGAAAGTCAGGCGCATTCGCGCCGCATACCCAGTCGGCCATGACGGCAACTTCACGGTCAACT
>RDZZ01000066.1 GCA_004293655.1 Polaromonas sp.
GACACCGCTACCGTCTACATCGACACGTCGGGCGAGCCGCTGTTCAAACGCGGCTGGCGTGAAGACAAGGGTGACGCACCGCTGAAAGAAACCCTGGCCGCCGCCATGATTGCGGCCAGCGGCTGGGATGTTTTGTGCAAGCAGGGCGTGCCTTTGTATGACCCCTGCTGCGGCTCCGGCACGATTGCGATTGAAGCCGCGCAGATGGCCTGCAATATCGCGCCAGGCATCAACCGCCGCTTTGCCTTCCAGAAATACCTGCCCTTTCAGCCCCATGTGTGGGACGGCCTGCTTGACCAGGCCGAAGCGGCGATTACCGAGCCCACCGCGCCGGTGTTCGGCAGCGACGTGTCTTTCCGCATGGTGGACTTTGCCGAGCGCAACGCCGAGCGCGCAGGCGTGGCCAATGCCGTGCAATTCAGGGGCGGCGACGCGCTGCAGCGCATGCCGCCCACGCCCAATGAAGCCGCCGGCGTGATGCTGGTCAACCCACCGTACGGTGAGCGGATTGATGTGGCGGGTGTGGCGGGCACCACCGCGCTGGCATCCGCCCAGCGCCGCACGCAGTTTCAGGGCCAGAGCATTGACGAGTTTGGCCAGCCCGTGGCCGAGCGTGCTGGTGATGACCCGCCCCGGCGTGACCGCAACGCCAACCCGGCGCGCGAGCAGGCACTCACTGAAAGCGGTGAAGAAGCGCTTGAGTTTTTCCCCCAGCTGGCTGCGCACTGGAAGAAAAACTACGCCGGCTGGACTGCCCATGTGCTGACGCCAGACCTCAAGCTGCCCAGCAAAATGCGCCTGAAAGAATCGCGCCGCGTACCGATGTGGAACGGCCCGATCGAATGCCGCCTGTTTCGCTTTGACATGGTGGCCGGCTCGGCCCGTGGCAAGCCCCAGCGTGAGAGCTGAGTGAGATTTGAGTGAAAGTTGAACCCGTTGTTCTGGACACCAACATCGTCCTGGACGTGTTCGTCTTCAGCGATGCAGCGGCCATCCCCCTGCGGCAAGCGCTGGCTACTGGCACGCTGCAGTGGCTGGCCACCCAGGCCATGCGCGACGAGCTGGCTAGAGTGCTGGCCTACCCAAACATCGTGCCGCGCCTGAGTTTTTACCAACTCACGGCTGAAAACGTGCTGGCCGCCTTTGACCAGCACGCCCGTCTGGTGGACGTGCCCGCCAAGTGCAGCCTCAATTGCAGCGACCCCGACGACCAGAAGTTCATTGATCTGGCAGTGGCCCACCAGGCATTGCTGCTGAGCAAGGACAAGGCCGTGCTTTCAATGGCAAAAAGGCTGCTACGGCAATCGGTACGTGTACTACCCGCTATGAAATGAGTAGCGCTTTGCCGCCTGTGCCTTGGTGGGGTCAGTTTCGCGATAATGCAATCACCGTTTCAAGGAGCACTGCCATGGGCCAAGCCGCACATCAACCCGTCATGACGGGAGCCGACTACCTCGCGTGGGAAGCCATGCAAGCCGAGCGCCACGAATTTGTGGGCGCAGAAGTGTTTGCCATGGCAGGCGCTGAAGACAGGCACGTTACCGTCTGCGGCAATGCCTATATCGCCTTGCGCCAGCACCTGGGCGGCACCCCCTGCCGCACCTACATGGCCGACATGCGGCTGAATGTCGCCACACTGGACAGCTATTTCTACCCCGATATCCTGGTGACCTGCAGCGCCAATGACCGGGCTTCACCACTGGTCAAAAGCGAGCCCAAGCTGATTGTCGAGGTGCTGTCCCCCAGCACGGCGGCCTATGACCGGGGCTTGAAGTTCAGCCACTACCGCAGCCTGCCCAGCCTGCAGGAATACGTGCTGATTGATCTGGACACGCGCTGCACCGACTGCTACCTGCTGGGTGCTGACGGGCTGTGGGTGCTGCACCCATTTGCAAGCGGCCAGACCGTGCAGCTCGCCAGTGTGGCGCTGGACATCACGGCGGCGCAGCTGTTTGCCGAGATTTAGGTTTTTTTGAGAGTAAAAAGAGCCTCCACAGCAGTGAACACAAGGGTTAAATGCTACACAATTAATAGCATTTGGTGTGGGCAATGCGTCGGGATTTTGCCGCGTCAACCACGCGACGCCAGGCACAGACCATGCGGGCGAGCGCCTGCCGATGGCGTTCTGTCTTGAAGAGACGATGTACACATCCCACAAGGATGCCGAAAAAAGTGTGAAGCCCGCCGATAAGCCGGATTTTGTGCGCTGAGGCGTTTTGCAACGCCCCAGTGTGACCGCCATTAATCTGGGCCGGGAGTCGCCTGCCCGGCTCGGTGCTACCTACCCGCCAGCTCAGCGAACCGCTTCAATGCTGGCCTATTTGGTATTGCTGCGCGTAGAGATTGCCCGTTTCACCCGACTTTTGAGTTGCCCCAAGAGCCGACTCGTCTCTGTTGCTCTGATCCTCACCTCACGGTGGAGAGGTGTTACCTCCTACGCTGTCCTGTGCAGTCCGGACGTTCCTCCAGTGCGGGGTTTCCCCCACAGCAATTTTTCAATTGCTGCCCCTTGCGGGTTGCACCAGCGGCGGTCTGGCGTGCTTCACGCCGTGCATTATGCATGCAACCTTAAAATACACGCCTGATCCGAAAAACAGATCCACGAAAGCCACCATGATCCGCATCACTGAACTCAAGCTGCCGCTTGACCATGCCGAGGCCGCGCTGCCCGAACTGATTGCCCACACACTGGGTATTGCCGCAAGCGACCTGCGTGCCCACACCATCTACAAACGCAGCTACGACGCCCGCATGAAAAAGCTGCTGCTGGTGTACATCTGCGATGTGCAAGTCGTCCCCGTGCTTGAAGCAGCACTGCTCAAGCAGTTTGAAGCGCACCCGCACATCCGCCCAACGCCCGACCAAAACTACTACCCCGTTGTGCAGCTCACTGAGCCACCTGCGATTCGACCTGTCGTCGTTGGTTTTGGCCCCTGCGGTATTTTTGCAGCGCTGTTGCTGGCACAAATGGGTTTGAAGCCCATCGTGCTGGAGCGTGGCAAAAAAGTGCGCGAACGCACCAAAGACACTTGGGGTCTGTGGCGCAAAAACACGCTGAACCCGGAGTCCAATGTGCAGTTTGGCGAAGGCGGTGCGGGCACTTTTTCAGACGGCAAGCTCTGGAGCCAGATCAAGGACCCGCGCCACCTGGGTCGCAAGGTCATGCAGGAGTTTGTCAAGGCCGGCGCGCCCGAAGAGATTTTGCTGGTCAGCAAGCCCCACATTGGCACCTTCAAGCTGGTCAAGGTGGTCGAGCACATGCGCGAGCAGATCATCGCGCTGGGTGGCGAGGTGCGGTTTGAGCAACGCGTGAGCGATGTGCTGATTGAAGACGGGCACATTCGCGGCTTGACCGTTGAGAACCTCAACGACACAAGCCGCTACGAGCTGCGCGCCAACCAGGTCATTCTGGCGCTGGGTCACAGCTCGCGCGACACCGTGGCCATGCTGCATGAGCGCGGTGTTTATATGGAGGCCAAGCCGTTTTCAGTGGGTTTTCGCATTGAACATCCACAAGGGCTGATTGACCGCGCCCGCCTGGGCCAGCACGCCGGGCACCCGCTGCTGGGTGCGGCGGACTACAAGCTGGTGCATCACGCCAGCAATGGACGATCGGTGTACAGCTTTTGCATGTGCCCGGGCGGCACCGTTGTGGCGGCAACCTCTGAGCCAGGCCGGGTGGTGACCAACGGCATGAGCCAATACTCCCGCAACGAGCGCAATGCCAATGCGGGGATTGTCGTGGGCATTTCCCCGGCAGACTACCCCGGTGGGCCGCTGGCAGGCATGGCTTTTCAGCGCGCCCTCGAATCCCACGCTTACACGCTGGGCGGCAGCAACTACCAGGCGCCCGGCCAGCTGGTGGGCGACTTTGTCTCTAACAGGCCATCTACGGCACTGGGCAGTGTGGAGCCGTCTTACAAACCCGGTGTATTGCTGGCTGACTTGTCCAGCGCCCTGCCCAGCTATGCGATTGCGGCCATGCGTGAAGCGATTCCCGCTTTTGGCAAAAAAATCCGTGGCTTCGACAGGCATGACGCCGTACTGACAGGTGTGGAGACTCGCACCTCATCGCCCATCAAAATCACGCGTGGCGAAGATTTTCAAAGCCTCAATGTCAAAGGCTTGTACCCGGCTGGAGAAGGAGCCAGTTACGCGGGCGGTATTTTGTCAGCGGGTGTGGATGGCATTGAAGTGGCAGAAGCGGTGGCTTTGAGCATCACAGCGTCACAAGGTAAGCGCCATCAGGCACGCGTCATAAGTGCGCGATAAGGCCGCGATAATGCAGGCCATGCAAAACACTGTTCAAGAACCGATGCCAGACATGCTTGATACCAAAGCCAACGAACCGAAGCCAAAAAAACACGCCCCGCGCCAGCTCAGCCCTGCGCTCGACAAGCTGTTTGAGCTGTACCCCGCCCTGTTTGGTGCCCGGTTTTTACCGCTCAAACTGGGTATTTTTCATGACCTGCTGGCGCGCCACCCGGATGCGTTCAAAAAAGACGAGCTGAAGCTCGCGATGGGCCAGCACGCCCGCTCGACCCGCTACCTCGAATGCGTTGCCGCCGGGCTGGCCCGGCATGACCTGGACGGTGTGGCCATAGAGCCTGTAGCGCCCGAGCATGTCCACCATGCAATTGTGGAAGTTTTTCGCAGGCGGCAAGCCCGCTCAAAGGCTGATTTGCGGCCCTACCTGCGCCCGCTGCTCAAGCAGGCGATTGAAAATTCTGGTTTGTCACCAGAAGACTACACCGCCTTGGTGCGTGTACAAGATGACGCTACCAATGCCCTGCTGGATGATGCGCTGGCCGAGCTGCGGGCAGAAGCGGCCAAACGTGAAGCGCTGATGGTGACTTTTCAGGCCAGTGGCAAAACCGAAGCAGAATTTGCCGACATGTACGGCATGGACCCGTTGGTGGTGAGCCGCGTGCTGGCCAGGGTGCGCGCCGACAAGGCCATCAAAACGGCTGTTGCGGCACAAACTGTTGCGGCATAAAAAAAGGCGCTCTCAAGGATGAGAGCGCCTTTTACTTTGTGTGGATCAAATCGGGCTGTAGCGCAATCTCTTCTTGGACAGACAGCTACACATTCGATAGCACTTCAGCGCCGCATCACACCCTGCCGGTTTGCGCGTTTTGCAGCGCTGCAATGCGCTCTTCAATCGGTGGATGGGTTGAAAACAGCTTGCCAATGCCGCCGGTGATGCCCATGGCCGCGACTGACTTGGGCAACTCGCCTGGCACCATGCCGCCCAGCCGGGCCAGGGCGTTCATCATGGGCTGGGTTCTGCCCATCAGCTGTGCGGCACCAGCGTCGGCGCGGAACTCGCGGTGGCGCGAAAACCACGACACCACCATGTGCGCGACCACACCGAGCACGATGTCCATCACTATTGTTGTGACGTAGTAGCCTATGCCGGGGCCGTCGTTGGTATTTCTCAAAATCACTTTGTCAACAAAGTAGCCCACCACGCGGCTGATAAAAACGACAAAGGTGTTCATCACACCCTGAATCAAGGTCATGGTGACCATGTCGCCGTTGGCAATGTGTGCGACCTCATGGCCAATGACCGCTTCAATCTCTTCACGCGTCATGCCTTGCAGCAAGCCGGTCGAGACGGCGACCAGGGCCGAGTTTTTAAATGCGCCCGTGGCAAATGCGTTGGGCTCACCTTCAAAAATACCCACTTCCGGCATACCGATTTTTGCTTTGTCGGCAAAATTTTTGACGGTGTTCACAATCCACGCCTCATCAGCGTTCTGTGGCGTGTTGATGACGCGCACACCTGAGCTCCATTTGGCTACGGGCTTGCTGATCAGCAGCGAGATGAATGCGCCGCCAAAACCCATGACCAGGGAAAAACCCAGCAGCGATGTGAGGTTTAGGCCTTGCGCCGTTATGAACCGGTTCAGGCCCAGCACGTTGACAATGATGCCGAGCACCACCACGACGGCGAGGTTGGTCATTACAAACAAGATAATGCGTTTCATGAAATCTCCGAATGGAAGTTGGCTCTGCAAACAGACAAATGGGGCGCGGTCACCCGGATTCAAGGGCTCTCATGGGCTGCTGACCGTCACAAAGCTGGAGTTGTTGTCATCTTGTTGATTTTCTGTTTTTCCGGGCGAAATACAAGTATGTCCTCGTAAAAACAAGGGTTCTCGTTCTCTAGCCACCAACCGGGCACCCCCAAAACGGGAAGGGGTGCAAACGGTTTGCACGCCAGCTTTTGCGCGGTGATGTCATGCGCAATCCACATATCCAGGTCTGCTATTGAACTGATAGCGGGTTGCGCCCGGTACACGTGCGCTGTGATGGGTTTTCTTGGGTTGACCAGCTTTTCCAGCAGTGCATGGCCGAACAAAACCAGTTGTGCGCCCCGCCACATCGGGCGCAGCTCAACGAAAAGCCGTTGCCAGTTCTTTGCAAGCAGTGCGTCCCACAAGGGCTGTGGTGCCAGCAGGAAAGCCGCGTTTTCGTCAAACAGCGTGAGTGCGTCGCGCACCGGGCCACGGGTTTGTTGAACGCCGTCCAGAGCCAGTTGTTGCGCCTGGAGCTGGTTGAGTTTTTTCTTGGTGTGCGGAAACGTCAGCCAGCACAGGCCGTTGAAAAAATCATGCAGGTTGTCACGTGTGGGGACGGTTTGGGTCTCGAAGATGAATTGCTCGTAGGCCTGCCCGTCTGGCAAACGGGATTGCGCGACAAATCGAACGGGTGAGCCTGAAACCACGTTCAGTGCTTCGGCGACAGCACTGCCTTCAAACGTGGGCGCAGTTTTGGCATACGGCGCGAGCCAGGGCGCGCTCCAGTCAATCACACCATGCGCCAAGCCAGGCTTTCACCACTGCGCAGCGGCTTGAGCAGTCCTTCGCCAAATGCAAAATTCTCGGGCGGTGTCCAGCTCTCTTTTTTCAAGGTGATGTGTGCCTGGTTGCGCGGCAGACCGTAAAAATCGGCACCGTTGAAGCTGGCAAACCCCTCCAGCCGGTGCAATGCGCCTGCCGCTTCAAAAGCCTCGGCGTACAGCTCCATCGCCGCATGCGCGGTGTAGCAACCGGCGCAGCCTGTGGCGTGCTCTTTCAGGTGGGCCGGGTGCGGGGCACTGTCTGTTCCCAAGAAAAACCGTGTATTGCCGCTGGTCGCAGCATCTACCAGCGCCAGGCGGTGCTTCTCGCGCTTGAGTACGGGCAGGCAGTAGTAGTGCGGACGAATCCCGCCGGTGAAAATCGCGTTGCGGTTGTACAGCAGATGGTGCGCGGTGATGGTCGCTGCCGTGAAAGCATCTGCATCGCGCACATAATGCGCAGCCTCCTGGGTGGTGATGTGCTCAAAGACGATTTTGAGTTCAGGAAAATCACGGCGCAGGGGAATCAGCTGGGTGTCAATAAACACCGCCTCTCGGTCGAACAGGTCAATGTCCGGGCTGGTGACTTCGCCATGCACCAGCAGCAGCAAACCCGCTTTTTGCATGGCTTCGAGCGTTTTGTAGGTCTTGCGCAGATCCGTCACGCCTGCGTCGCTGTTGGTTGTGGCACCCGCCGGGTACAGTTTGACGGCCACCACACCCGCGTCTTTGGCACGTTTGATCTCATCTGCGGCCAGGTTGTCGGTCAGGTACAGCGTCATCAGCGGCTCAAAATCCACGCCCCCATCGCCGCGTTTTGGCACAGCAGCCTGGATGCGGTGCTTGTAGGCCAGCGCCTGCGCGGCAGTGGTGACGGGTGGGCGCAAATTCGGCATGATGATGGCGCGACCAAACTGGGCCGCCGTGTGTGGCACGACGGTGTGCAGCGCGGCCCCATCGCGCACGTGCAGGTGCCAGTCGTCAGGGCGGGTGATTGTCAAAGTCGGCGTTAAGGCGGTAGGTTCAGGCATCATGGGCTGAATTGTCGCATTGCAACGCTGCAAATATCGGGGCGTAAAAAAACCCGCACGCAGCGGGTTTTTTGCAGAAAAAACAATTCAATGCGCGAGGATTTTGTTCAAAAAATCTTTGGTGCGTGGCTGGCGGTTCTCGGGGTGCATGAAAAATTCGTTGGTTGAGCAATCTTCTAGAATCTTGCCGCCCACATCCATGAAAATCACACGGCTGCCGACTTTTCTGGCAAAGCCCATTTCGTGCGTGACCACCATCATGGTCATGCCTTCTTTGGCCAGGTCTATCATGCAGTCGAGCACTTCACCGACCATTTCAGGGTCAAGCGCAGAGGTAGGCTCATCGAACAGCATGGCAATCGGGTCCATGCTCAGGGCCCGGGCAATGGCCACCCGCTGTTGCTGGCCGCCCGAGAGCTGGCCAGGAAATTTGTCTTTGTGCAGCATCAAGCCCACGCGCTCCAGGTACTTCAGGCCATGTGCTTTGGCCTCGTCAGGCTTGCGGCCCAACACCTTCATTTGCGCCAGTGTCAGGTTTTCTGTCACGCTCAGATGGGGGAACAGCTCGAAGTTTTGAAACACCATGCCAACCCGGCTACGCAGCCGGGGCAGATCGGTTCTGGGGTCATGTACGGCCTGGCCATCGACAAAAATCTGGCCTCTTTGAAACGGCTCCAGTGCGTTGATGGTTTTAATCAGCGTTGATTTGCCCGAGCCAGAAGGCCCGCACACAACCACCACTTCGCCTTTTCTGATGCTCGTGGTGCAGTTGTTTAAAACTTGCACGGTGCCGTACCACTTGGACACTTCTTTCATTTGAATCATCGTCATTGTTTTCTCCAGAATTTTTATTGTTCAGCGCATTCAGCGTGTTCAGCGAATGATGGCGATTTTGTTTTGCAAGCGCTTGACCATGTAGGACAGGCCAAAACACATCACAAAATAAACCACCGCGGCCAGCAGATAGGCCTCTTCGGGTCGCCCGTAGATCTTGCCTGCAGTACTGAAACCCTTGAGCAGATCGTACGCACCAATGGCATACACCAGCGAGGTGTCCTGAAACAAAATGATGGTCTGGGTAAGCAAAATTGGCACCATGTTGCGAAACGCCTGCGGCAAAATGATCAGCCGCATGTTCTGTGAGTACGTCATGCCCAGAGCGCGGCCTGCATTGACCTGACCACGCGAGATGGACTGGATGCCTGCCCGCATGATCTCGCTGAAATACGCGGCCTCAAAGGCCACAAAGGTGATGATGGCGGAAATCTCGGCGCGGTTGTTGGCCCCTCCCGGTATCAGCGCATAAAACCCTGCAGGTACCAGCAAGAAAAACCACAAGATCACCATCACCAGCGGCACGGACCGCATGCCGTTGACATAAACGGTGGCAGGTGTGGCCAGCCATTTTTTGCCAGACAAACGCATCAGCGCCAGGATGGTGCCAAAAATGATACCGCCGATGGTGGCAATGATGGTCAGCTGAATGCTGAACCAGAAGCCCTTGACCACGAACTTGGAGATGACCTCCCAGTTCAGAAAACTCATGTCAAGTCCCAACATATCAGTGCCCCCCGCCTGATGCGCCGGCCAGCACGAAGCCAGGGATTTGCGCTTTCTTTTCAATCACGGCACAGATGCGGTTGACGGCGAAGGCTGAAGCCGCGTACAGCAGTGTGACTGCAAGATAGATTTCAATTCCGCGCGAAGTCTCTTCTTGGGCCTGCATGGCAAACATCGTCAGCTCAGCAATCGACACCGCAAAGGCTACTGACGAGTTCTTGAGCAGATTCATCGACTCGCTGGTCAACGGTGGAACAATGATGCGGAAGGCCATTGGCAAGATCACATAGCGGTAGGTCTGCGCGGTAGTGAACCCCATCGCCATACCAGCGTACCGCTGACCACGCGGCAAGGCCTGAATGCCTGCGCGAAACTGCTCGGCAATACGTGCCGAGGTGAAAAAGCCCAGCGCGAAGACCACCAAAATGAAACTGGGCAACTCTTTCATGGCCGGGATCATTTTGGGCACCACGAAGTACCAGATGAAGATTTGCACCAACAAGGGAATGTTTCTAAACAGCTCCACCCAGGCATTTGCCAGCTTCACGGCCCATGGGCTGTTGGGCAGGGTGCGAACGGTGCCGATCAGTGCGCCAACCAGCATGGCCACGACCCAGGACGCACCGGCGACAGCCAGCGTCCAGCCCCAGGCATCAAACATCCATTGCAAATAAGTGCGGCCACTGCCGTCATCCGTTAAAAATATTTTCCAGTCCCAAGTCATGTGAACTCCAGCGTGTTGTTAGGGATTAATTTTGGCTATAAGGCTATCGAAATGACAGAGGTGTGCTGAAAATACAGAACGGACCTGCCTCGTCAAGGCCAGGTGCCTGCGGCCAGGCTCAAGCTCAGGCGACTGAGTTCGCGCGGCCAGGTTCAGGGTGATGCAGGCACGGTTACTTCGCGTAGCTCTCGGCAGGTTTGTCGCTCGGGTTGGCCCAGGCCGCCTTGGTGCTGGCGTTCGCCGGAAAGTTAACGCGCACGTTTTTAGGCGGTATGGGTTGCATGAACCATTTGTCCCAGAGCTTGGCCATGTCACCCGAGCGCATCATGTCGGTCATGGTGTCATCACCGAGTTTCTTCAAACCCTGGTCTTTTTTGTTGACCATGATGGCAATCGGCTCCAGGCCCAGCGGCTCGCCGACGATCTTGAAGTCTGAAGGTTTGCCAGCTTTGGCCATCAGGCTGCGCAAAATGGCAGAGTCCATCACAAAAGCGTCGGCCCGGCCAGAGTCAAGCATTTGAAAACTTTCTGCATGATCACGTCCCTGTACATTCTTGAACTTCATGTTTTGCGTCTTCTCGCTTTTGGCCAAGCGTTCTGATGTCGTTGTGCCACTGGTCGTCACCACGTTTTTGCCATTGAGCATGGCAAACGAAGAGATGTTGGCATCCGCCTTGACAAGAATGCGCGTTTCTTCAACGAAAGCCGTGACCAGAAAACTGTTTTCGGCCTGCCGCTCCAATGTGTTGGTGGTCGAGCCGCACTCCAGATCAACCGTGCCGTTTTGCACAAAGGTGCTTCGGTTTTGCGAGTTGACTGCCTGGTACTTGATGTCAAGTTTGCGGCCTGCTGCTTTTTCGATGTTGGCAATGATGCGCTTGCACACATCCACATGAAAACCTGTGTACTGCCCATTTCCCAATGAATAAGACAGCGCGCCAGATGCCTCGCGGACTCCCATGGTCACCACGCCTGAGGCTTTGGCCTTAGCGAGAACATCTTGCGCAAAACATCCTGTCGATGATGCCAATGCCAGTATCAGAGCTGTCCATTTGATTTTCATGATTTTCCGTTGGTTTGCGTGGTTAAACATGTGATGTCTGCTGTGCAGCGCTGTGCTTGCAGAGCGTTCACCACGCCCTGCGAGCACGATGCTGCTGCAAGATTGATCACGAGATCATTGTCACAAACTTCGGGCGAAAAATCACAAGTAATTACTTCTTGGCGTAGTCTTCCATGGGCTTTTCGTTCGGGCTGGCCCATGCGGCTTTGGTGCTTTCGCTGGCAGCGTAACCGACGCGCGTGTTTTTCGGCGGGATAGGCTGCATGAACCATTTGTCCCACAGTTTGGCGATTTCACCCGACTTCATCATTTCTTTGACGGTGTCGTCACCAAGTTTCTTGAAGGCTGCGTCGTCTTTGCGAACCATGATGGCGATCGGCTCGACGCTCAGCACTTCACCCACGATTTTGAAATCCGCTGGATTTTTGGAAGTTGCGATGTTGCCTGCCAGAATCGCACCGTCCATCACAAACGCTTCAGCGCGGCCAGACTCGAGCAGCAAGAAGCTGTCGGAGTGGTCTTTGCCGAACACCTCCTTGAAGTCAACGCCAGTTGCGCGCTCGTTCTTGCGCAGCGTTTGCACGGATGTGGTGCCGGTGGTGGTGGCAACCGTTTTGCCGTTGAGCTGGGCGATTGAATTGATGCCAGAGCTGGCTTTGACGGCAATACGCACTTCCTCGACGAATGTGGTGGGCAAGAAAGAGACATCTTTCTGGCGTGTGGCGTTGTTGGTGGTGGAGCCGCACTCAATGTCCACGGTGCCGTTCTGAACCAGTGGAATACGGTTTTGCGAGGTCACGGGCTGGTATTTGACTTCCAGCTTTTTGCCTGCTGCTTTTTCAAGGTTGGCAATGATCTTGTTGCAGATCTCAACGTGATAGCCGGTGTACTTGCCGTCTCCCAGGGTGTAGGACAATGCGCCCGAAGAGTCACGCACGCCCATGGTCACAACGCCAGAGGCTTTGACCTTGGCAATCGTGTCAGTGGCTTGCGCAAAAACGCCGCCAGTAGAGAGCAGAGCCAGGGAGAGAGCAGCCAATTTGAGTTTCATGAAATTTCCTGTCAGTAAAGTGCGAAGTTAAAAAATCAATACATGCTATTTTAGAGAATCGGCCCCAGGGCAAAGCCCAAGGTTTACCCGATCATCTGCTGGTTCAAAATCCAAGTTGTCTTGACGCTCAGGTGGGCCCTTGAAAGCCTCGTTCCAGAGCGTCGTTCCAGAGCGTCGTTTTAGTTGTGATGCCATTGCCCGTCGAAGTATCCGGGTGTAGCCTGGGCCCCAATAAAGTGCATCGGCAAAAATTCGGCTCTTGCAAAGCCCGTGCAAGCAGGCTTTGTGCCAGTGACCCGTAACAGTCAGTTGTCAACCAGTTATCAACCAGTTATCAACCGTTCTCAGCAACCGCTCCTATCAGCTCTTCTTATGGCCCGCCATCCCAACTAAAGCGTTGTGAACTGTAAATTTTCAGCTTGCAAATTACCAATGCTGTTTCAGCGGGCAGCTATGCTTTTTATTTATAACTACTAAGGGTTGCTACTTAGGCAGCGCTTTGTTGGCAGGCCGCAGCTCAGTGTGTGACTGCAGGTAAGTCCACAGTGCCTGGGCATGGTTTTTGGCGGCTTCGGACGCTGCGGGCCGTTCGCGGTAAACGCGGATGTCCATGGTCATCTCCAGGTTGTCGCCCGCGCTGATGAGTTTTTTGGCGCGCAGTTCTTTTTTAACCGCGCTGTAGGGCAAAAAAGCGATGCCGTGACCTTCAAGTGCCATGGCTTTGAGACCCTCGGCCATGTCGGTTTCATAAACGCGGTCAAGGTGAATGGGTATGCTGGACTGTTTGAGGATCAGATCGACCACACGGCCCAGATACGCGCCCGGTGCATAGCCCAAATAGGGCAGGGGCTGACCAGCGCGACCCGGGAGCCTGAACTCAGGCGCACCCGTGGCATCAGGCTTGACATAAGGCGAGAGCACCTCGCGCCCGAGGGTCACCATCTCGTAGCGGTTCGGGTCGAGCTGAAAAGGCTGGGAGTCGTGGTGGTAGGCAATCAGCAAGTCACAACTGCCTTCGACCAGACGCAGCACGGCGTCATGCACATTCAGGGCAATCAGGCGGCTTTTGATGGGGCCAAACTTTTCACGCAAAGCACTGACCCAGGCCGGGAAAAACGTGAACGCCAGGGTGTGCGGCACGGCAAACTCGATCACGTCCTGCCCGGCAGACGTGTGGCCCCTGAGCATGGCGCGGGTCGATTGCAGGCTTTGCAACATCTCCAGCGACTGGCTGTAGAGCGTCTCGCCCGCAGGTGTGAGCCGCGTAGGGTACGAGCTGCGGTCCACCAGATCGGTGCCAGCCCAGGCTTCGAGTGCCTGAATACGCCTTGAAAAGGCCGGCTGGGTGACATGCCGCAGCTGGGCAGAGCGGCTGAAACTGCGGGTTTCAGCCAGGCTGACGAAATCTTCTAGCCATTTGGTTTCCATGCACTGATTATGCGAGTTGAGCTGCAGCCCGGGGCTACGGGGAATCCCACATACGGCACGAAAAAACGGGCGCAACGGTCATGTCCAAACGCTCAAAGCAAGCTTATTTGCTATAAATTAAATAGCAAACAATCTTTATCTACATTGCTGTGGAGGCATTTTTTGTCATTATTATTCAGCGCTTTGCTGCAAAGTCCACATCCGGGCGTATTTTTGATCCAGGGCCAAAAGCTCGGTGTGGGTGCCGCGCTCGACAATGCGGCCAGCGTCCATCACCAGAATTTCGTGGGCATCGACCACGGTGGACAGCCGGTGGGCAATCACCAGTGTGGTCTTGTTTTGTGCGGCGGCGCGCAACTCGCCCTGAATGGCGCGCTCGTTGGCGGAGTCCAGGGCGGAGGTGGCTTCGTCAAAAATCACCACGGGCGGGTTTTTCAGCAGCGTCCGGGCAATGGCGACACGCTGCTTTTCACCGCCTGACAACTTCAGGCCGCGCTCACCGACCGTGGTGGCGTAGCCCAGTGGTGTGACACTGATGAAGTCATGGATGCGGGCGGCCTTGGCCGCGCTTTCGACCTGCTCCTGCGTCGCACCGGGTTTGCCGTAGGCGATGTTGTAGGCCACCGTGTCGTTGAACAGCACCGTGTCTTGCGGCACGATGCCAATGGCCTGCCGCACGCTGGCCTGGGTGACTTGTTTGATGTCTTGCCCGGCAATCGTGATGCGGCCCCCTTCTTGTGGATTGCTCACGTCGTAGAACCGGAACAGCAGCCGCGCCAGGGTGGACTTGCCTGCGCCTGACGAGCCGACCACGGCCACGGTTTTGCCGGGGGGAATCTCAAAGCTCACATTCTGCAAAATCGGCCGCGTCGCTTCATAGGCAAAGCTGACGTTTTCAAAACGCACGGCGGGCGATGCCGTGATGTTTATCGGCAGGGCAGAGGGCTCGTCGGCAATTTCGCGCTCTTTCTCCATCAGTGTGAACATTTTGTCGAGGTCAGTCAGGCTTTGCTTGATCTCGCGGTAGATCACGCCCAGAAACCCGAGTGGAATGTAGAGCTGGATCATGAAGGCATTGACCATGACCAGATCGCCCAGCGTCATGCGCCCATCGACCACGCCCTGTGTGGCACGCCAGAGCATGGCCACCAGGCCGACTGCAATGATGAGCTGCTGGCCGGTGTTGAGCAGGCTGAGTGTGCGCTGGCTCTTGATGGCGGCACGCCGGTATTTCTCCAGGTTGTCGTCGTAGCGCCGGGCTTCAAAATCTTCGTTGTTGAAGTATTTGACGGTCTCGTAGTTCAGCAGCGAATCAATCGCGCGGCTGTGGGCGGACGAGTCCAGCTCGTTCATCTGCTGACGAAACTGGGTGCGCCACTCGGTGACTGTCACGGTAAAGGTGATGTAGCAGGCCAGCGCCGCCAGCGTGATCCAGGCAAACCAGACATCGAACTTGACGGCCAGAATGCTCAGCACCAGCGCCACTTCAATCAGCGTGGGGATGATGCTGTAGAGCGAATACGAGATCAGCGAATGCACGCCGCGCGTGCCGCGCTCGATGTCGCGTGTCATGCCGCCGGTCTGGCGCTCCAGGTGAAAGCGCAGGCTCAGCGCGTGCAGGTGCCTGAAGACCTGCAGGGAAATCTTGCGTGATGCTCCTTCGGTGGCCTTGGCAAACACCAGCTCACGCAGCTCCGTGAACAGCGAGGTGGACAGGCGCAGCAAGCCGTAGCCCAGCAACAGCGCAGCGGGCACGACAAGCAGGGCCTGCGTGTTGCCAGGCTTGATGCTCATGGCGTCCACCAGGTCTTTCAGCAGCAGCGGCACGCCCACGTTGCCCAATTTGGCGCAGACCATGAAGCCCAGTGCCGCCAGCACGCGCCACTTGTAGTCCCACAGGTAGGGGAACAGGCGTTTCAAGGTGTCCCAGTCAGAGCGAACAGGCGCTGGCACGGCAGCAGCGCCAGGCGCGAGGGGTGTGGCGGGTACGGCGAGGGAGGGGTCAACACTGGAAGCACGAGAGCGCATAAGGGACAATCATGGTGGTTGTTTTAAATTTCTCTGCAGATTGTGCCTATGTCCCCTGAATCAAGCGCCCACCCAACGACTGCCAGCAACCCGCAGGCAGCCCACGTGTCAAGTCACACGACAACCCCCTTGTCTGCCCCCGTGGTTGAATTGCCGGCCGACAAGGAACTGGTGCTCAAGGTCATTCCCATGCCGGCAGACTGCAATGCCAATGGTGATATTTTTGGCGGCTGGGTGATGGCGCAGGTGGACCTGGCAGGCTCGGTTGTGCCTGCACGCCATGTCGATGGCCGCATGGCGACGGTGGCTGTGAACCAGTTCATCTTCAAGCAGCCGGTGCGGGTGGGCGATATCTTGAGCTTTTTTGCGGAAGTCACCCGCATCGGCAACACGTCGATCACGGTGCAGGTGGAGGTGTATGCCGAGCGCTTTCGCAGCCAGAAGCGCTATGTCAAGGTCACCGAGGCCAGTTTGACCTATGTGGCCATTGATGACTTTGGCAAGCCGCGCAAGATAGCAAAAGTGGCAGCCACTGCGCCAGGCACAACTCAAGACACGATATAGGCCGCCGCACCGGCAGACAGCAAGGTGCCATCAGCGCCAAAAAACTCCATGCGCGTGCTGGCCACGCGCGAGCCCAGGCGCAGCACGGTGGCACGCAGCTCGAAATACTCGCCAATGCCAGGGCGCAGATAGTCCACGCGCAGGTCAATCGTGCCCAGTTTGGCAAAGCGGCTCAAGCGCTGCAGCGGGGTTTCGTGCATGTGGCGCGCGCCAATGGCGGCCATCACTGCCAGCCCACCCATGGCATCCAGCCCGGCACTGATCGCCCCGCCGTGAATGCGACTGTAGGCGTAGTGCCCGACCAGCGCATGGCGCATGTCCATGCGGGCGGTCACGTGGTCGGCATGAAGCGATGTGATCTTCAAGCCCAGCGTTTTGTTGAAAACAATCTTTTCTTCAAAAATATCCTTCAGGCCGGTGATGAATTCAGCTTCAAATGCAGTGGTGTGCAGCAGTGCCTGCGTTAATTCGACTTTGTTTGGGTGTTGGCTCATGGTGTCAATTGTCATGGCGTACAAAAAAAAGTTCCGTCAATGCACAGCGCAGTGCTGATAAATTAATGCTGTCACTTTTATTTTCCTGGAGCACTTCATGCCTTTTATTGACGCATCTGCCCCCGTGGCGGTCATCACTGGCGGCGCGCGCGGCATTGGCCTGGCCGTTGGCCGGTGGTTTCTCGCACACGGCCACCGTATTGCTTTGCTCGATATCGACAACGACACGCTGGCGCAGACAGCCACCCTGCTGGACGAGCCTGGCCGGGTGATCGCCGTGCATTGTGACGTGTCGAGTCCGCAGCAGGTGCAAGATGCCGTCAACAAGGTAGAGGCCGCTTTTGGCCGGATTGACGCGCTGGTCAACAACGCAGGCGTGGCCATCTTCAAGCCGATTGGCGAGACCACATATGCACAGTGGCGGCATGTGCTGTCCACCAACTTGGACGGCACCTTTTTATGCACCCAGGCGTGTGCGAGCGTGATGCGCAAGACCGGCGGCGGCAGCGTGGTCAACATCGCCTCAATCTCCGGCCTGCGCGCCAGCACGCTTCGCGTGGCCTACGGCACCAGCAAGGCGGCGATCATTCACCTGACCAGGCAGCAGGCGGTCGAGCTCGGCAACGTGGGCATTCGCGTCAACGCGATTGCCCCCGGCCCGGTGGACACCGAGATGGCCAAACTGGTACACAGCGTGGCCATACGCTCAGACTACTACGACGCCATTCCATTGAACCGCTACGGCACGGCTGAAGAAATTGCCTCGGCGGTGGGGTTTCTGTGCAGCCCGGCGGCAAGTTATGTCAACGGGCAAGTGCTGGCGGTTGATGGTGGGTTTGAGGCAACAGGCGTGGGTCTGCCGACGTTGCGCAAATAATCGACCCGCACACAGTCGCTACGCTATTAATAGCAAACAACTTCGGTGTATATTGCCACAGCGGCTTGTTTCACCATTAAAAAGTGATGAAAGCCGAACTGTCAGGCAGCGGAAAAATCAGGTCGGCGCTTTTCCATGAACGCGGTGAAAGCCTCACGCGCAGCGGGCTCGCTGAGCATGCGGCCAAAACTGACGCTTTCCTCCGTCATGCGCTCTGCGGTCAGCGCGGCTTGCCCTTTTTTCATCAGCCGCTTGGTCTCGATCAATGAAGGCAATGGCTTGGCTGCGAGCTTGCGCGCTTGCCGATGCGCCAGCGCGCTGGCCTCAAGGGGCGGCACGATGCGGTTGATCAAACCGATCTCCAGCGCCGTTTCTGCCATGAAAGGCTCGCCCAGCAGCAAAGCCTCAGCTGCACGCGGGTAGCCCATGAGCTGGGGCACCAACAGGCTGGACGCCGCCTCGGGGCACAGGCCCAGATTGACAAAGGGCATTGAAAACGCCGCGTTGTCGCCCGCATAAATCAGGTCGCAATGCAGCAGCATGGTGGTGCCAATACCCACTGCTGGCCCGCACACAGCCGCCACAATCGGCTTGGTAAAGGTGCTGATGCCGTGCAGAAAGCGGAACACCGGCGCGTCTGGCGTGGAAGGCGGCTGGTTCAGAAAGTCGCTGATGTCGTTGCCCGCTGAAAAAATGGTTTCATGGCCTTGAATCACCAGCACGCGCACGCCGGCGTCTTGCTCTGCCGCAGCCAGCACGTCCGCCATGGCCGTGTACATGGCAGCCGTGATTGAGTTTTTCTTGCCCAGGCGGTTGATGGTCAGACTCATCACACCAGACTCAAGGTGGGTGAGAATTTCTGGGGCAGCAGTGGGGGAGGTGTTCATGGCGTGGCAAAGGGAGGAAAAATAAAGGGGTGCGGCCTGGCGTTGAGCATTCGAGCCAACGTCAGAGACTCCATTGTCAGGGACGACGCATTCATGCACAGCTTGCGTCGTGTACGGGGGCGACAATTGCTATTGAATACATAGCTGATAACCACCACAGACATTGCCGTAGAGCCTTAAAACACCGTATAAATCGTAACGACCCAAGTGTCATAAGGAGTCTCCAGCGCAAAGAACGCGAAGTGAAAACTTGAATTTTCTGGGCTTTGCGAACTTTGC
>RDZZ01000115.1 GCA_004293655.1 Polaromonas sp.
GCCAACTGGCGAGCTGCGTCATAGACTTCTGAAGCGTGCTCAACCCAGTGGCAGCGGCCCCCATAAAACTCGATCTGCGCGACTTTTTCAGGCGAGGTGCTGCGCGGCATCACGGCGATAAAGGGCAACCCAAGCAGTCGCGCAAAATAAGCTTCGCTGACAGCCGTCGAGCCACTGGACGCCTCAATGATGGTGCTGGTCTCGTGAATCAGGCCGTTACACAGGGCATACAAAAACAAAGACCGTGCCAGCCGGTGCTTCAAGCTGCCCGTGGGGTGCGTGGACTCGTCTTTCAAATACAGGTCAATCCCGCACGCTTGAAAGTTGGGCAGGCTCAGGGCAATCAGATGCGTGTCTGCGCTGCGCTGGAAGTCTGCTTCGATTCGGGCAATGGCTGCGTTGAGCCAGGCGTTGCTGGAGATGCTGTTCGGGCAATGAGTGGGGTGCATGCCCCCGATTCTCGCAGCAAGATCACGCCAAGATCACGCCAAGATCACGCGCCATTGTCAACGTTGACCACCCTGACACGCTGTCGGGTCGGGTCTTCAACGCTTTTGACGGCGACAGCCACCGCCAGCGACCGATCGGTGTACAAATGCCTGAACATGGAGGGCGGCAACAGTCTGCCCAGCAACGGCTCTTTGCTTTCAATGCGGTAGTGGGTGGATGTCATGACGATGGCTCCTTTTTTATGAATGGTCCATCCTAGGCTTTGAATGTGCCTGCGTGATGACAATGGCGCTGTTTTCGCCAGGCATTGGTAAGCAAACGAAACCGGGCACCGGGCAGATGGGGTGACTCCTCAGCCCCTTTGACCGCCTCGGCCTACCAGTCTTCTTTGACCGCCAGCACCGCGTTTTTGCCAGCAGCGGCGCGGCCCGCCAGCCAGGCTGTGGCTGTACCGGCCACCACCACCGCCCCGCACAGGCCCAGCAGACGTAGCCAGGGCACGATCAGGTCCATCGTCCAGTGAAAGCTTTGCGGGTTGACCACATGCACCAGCACCACGGCAACCGCCAGGCCCAGCCCCAGGCCAGCGATGGAGCCGATCAATGTCCAGGCCGCGCCTTCCCCCGCCACCACGGTCAAAATCTGCCGCTGCGTCAGGCCCAGATGCGCCAGCAGGCCAAACTCTTTGCGCCGGGCCAGCACCTGCGCGCTGAAGCTGGCTGCCACCCCAAACAGGCCAATGGCAATGGCCACGCCTTGCAGCCAGTAGGTCACGGCAAAGCTGCGGTCAAAAATTTTGAGCGAAATGGCGCGTATCTGGCGGGTCGAGGCAAATTCGATCAGGCTGCCAGCACCTGCCAGACGGTCGGCTTGCTGGCGCACCGCCTGCTCAACGTCAGTGCTGACCGCGCCAGGGGCCAGCCACAGCCCCAGATCGTTGATGCGCCTGTCCCCCGTGAGGCGTTCAAAGTCTGGCTGACCGATGGCAATCGCCCCAAACTGCCGGGCATAGTCGCGCCAGACACCGGCCACAAAAAACACTGCCGTCTTGGTTTGTGTGCTGGATACTCCTGAATTGATAGCAGGAAAACCATATAAACGCTGCGCTGGAGGGCTGAATGACTGTGCAAATACCGTGCTCAAGGGCTGGAAGACCGTGCCTGGCCGCGCGTCGTACAAATCGAGCATTGCCTCACTGACATAAATCGCTACCTGCCCCGGTGGTGCTGGCAGAACGGGGCCCAGCAGTGGCAGCGTGGCGGCGGGGTCTGTGAGGTCTCGGGCAATCAGGGCCACCGCGGGCTGGCTGGGCAAAAGCTGCAAGCTGGTGGTACGCAGCGTGCTGACGCGCGCCACGCCCTGGACTTGCGCGATGCGGCTGACAAATTCCGGCGTGAAATACGCCGTGTCACCGCTGCCGCCTGTACCGCTTGTGCCGGAGGGTGCGGCTGTGCGCATGTACAGGTCAGCGGGCAGCACCACATCAAGCCACTGGGTTACTGAGTCCCTGAAGCTGGCCACCATCACCGTCAGTGCCACTGCCAGGCTCAGGGACGCCACCACTCCGCTGACGGCCACTGCCGCGCTTTCGCGCACCCGGCGCGCGCGCTCGACAGCCAGCATGGCAAGAAGGGAGCGAGCCACAAAGCGACTGAGTCGGTCATACAGCAGCGCGATCAGCCACGGCAACGCCGTGATGCCACCTACCAGCAACAGCGCAACCGACATGTAAGCGGCCAAAGGAATGCCAAATACCGGCGGAACCAAGGCCAGCAGAGCGCCAGCTGCTATCAAAAAAATACTCAGCCAGTGCGCGCTGCCGGCTACAGATGAGGCGCCCAGGCCCTTGAGCGTTTGTGCAGGCGGCAGTTTTTGGGCCGCGCGGGCGGGCCACCAGCCGCCCACCAGCGATGCGGCCACGCCAAGCGCGCCATAGACCAGTGCCGCCCACGCATCGAACTGCAGGCTGGGTGCCACGCCTGCAAAATAGCCGCCGCCCAGGTCACCCCCCAGCAAGCGCAACGCCAGCGCCGCCAGCGCCGTGCCCAGTGCAATACCCGCGCCGCTGCCCACCAGGCCCAGCAAGGCCGATTCAGCCATCACCAGCATCAAGCGCTCGCGCCCGGTCAGCCCCAGCACGCCCAGCAGGGCAAACTGCTGCGCCCGCTTGGCCACGCTCAGCGAGAGCACCGAAAACACCAAAAAAGCCCCGGTGAACAAGGCCACCAGCGCCAGCACCGTTAAATTGACACGGTAAGCGCGTGACAAATTGCTGACCCGCTGCGCGTCGTCCCCGGGCTCGGTCGCCGCGATGCCGGGCGGCAACTGCAGCGACGCGACAAATGCCGCCCGGTCTGCACCAGGCAGCAGCCGCACGTCAATGCGCGAGAGTTGCCCACGTTTGTCAAACAGCTCCTGCGCTGCCGCAATGTCCATGACCGCCAGCGCCGCGCCGCCTGTGTTGACCGTACCGGCGACTTTCACGTCCAGCAATTGCAGGCCGCTTTGCAGTTTGAATGTGGCGTTGCCTTCCGTGTTCTGGCGGGCCGTGGCGTTTAAAAAGACAAAGCCGGGTGTGAAAAGTGCAAACCGTTCGGCGTTGGCTTCATCGTTTGATGTACTGTTTGATGCACTGCCGGGGATGGGCATCAGCGCAGGCGATACCTGCGCGATCACCAAGGCGTCCACACCGACGATGCGCAGGCCAGCGCGTTTGCCGCTTGCAGCAACGCCGTAGCTTGCCAGCTCCAGCACCGGGCTGGCAATTTTTACCTGCGGGTGTCGGGCCACGCGCTCAAACACGGCTTCGTCAAACGTGCCCTGTACCCCGCGCAGTTCCAGGTCCGGCTGGCCATTGACCGAACGCACCGCCTGCGAGAACTCACTCAGGGCCGACGCATTGATCAGATGCACCGAAAACGCCAGCGCCACGCCCAGCATCACCGCCACAGCCGCCGCCAGATTACGCCACGGGTTGTGCTGCAATTCCCGCCAGGAGAAGGTTTTGAGAAAGGAAAGTGTCGTGGAAGCCATCGGGCGATTGTGCCGCTGGAGCTTTATGGCCGCCCAAAGTACGGGCTTCTGAAATATCTGCCAATGAGCCGTTTTGGCAGTGCGCCAAGCCGACCCGCGCAAAGCTTGATACCGCCGGACTGTCTGTGAGTCCCTGAAAATTCCTCGCATTGCTATAGTTTCAATAGCATATAGTCTCTTCAAACATTGCGCCAGCAGGCTATTTGGTCTGAAGATCTGTAACTACTAACCCTAGTAACTCAGAAAACCTTCAACGCAGAGGCGCAGAGTACGCAGAGAGCCGCAGAGAGATTTATAGAAAAATTGTTCAAGTCTTTTTTTTCTCTGACCCGCTGCCTCTGCGTTCTCTGCGCCTCTGCGTTGAATGACTTCACTGCCTTTAACCTTTATCGTCGCAAAAATCTGGTTCTTCAGGCCACATGGAGTGCCAGCTGGCACGCTGGCGCGTCTGCCATCTGTTAAAACACGGGGTTCCGTCTTTTTGTCTGCCCCCCATGTCACTTTCAACTGC
>RDZZ01000067.1 GCA_004293655.1 Polaromonas sp.
GAACATGCCCAGCAAGGCCAGCGCGGCGCTCACAATGGTTTTGACTTTCATGATTTCTCCAACAATTTCTGGTGTTTGTGTCACACAATTTAACGCGGCTTGGTGCCGTCTGTATGAGGAGTATCCAGTACATCGGCATCTAGACGAGCCGTTTTGTTCGAACGATTTGCTATTTGCTTATCGCTAAATCCGCCCGTATGAACACAGTTAAAAAATAGCGTCAGGCTGTGTGGGCGCGTCTTGCCCCTGCTGCGGGCGCAGAGCGGTCATGGGTCGGCCATAGATTCGGCGAATACGCTCAGCCAGCTGTTGTGACCAGCAGCATGTGCTGCACCGAGGGGTGAAGCGGCATGGATGGGCTGTGGCCCACTTGCTGCTGGCCGGCTACTTTGCGCAGTACACCACCGAGGCCGTCTTTGCTGCGGGTGAACTGAACGGCTCGGGCATCGGCCAAGAACTCGCGCTGACGCGACACGGCAGCCTTGAGCACACGCCCGGCCAGCCAGCCCAGCGAGCCTACCGCCTGGATAGCAAAACCTGGCAGCGCTAAAAACGAGCGGCGGCGCATGTCGTCTGCTTCGCACATGGTTTTGCCGAGGTTGAAAATCATCTCCAGCCCGAACACCATGCCCGCCAGGCGCATGTTCAGGCGGGTGTCGCCTTCACGGATATGGCTGAACTCATGCGCCACCAGACCCTGCAGTTCATCACGCGTGAGGTGGTCAAGCGCGCCTTGGCTCACGGCCACCACGGCGTCGCCCTCGTCCCAGCCACAGGCAAACGCGTTGATATCGTCCAGCCGCGCCAGCACCATGGGCAGCGGCGCACGCATGCTCGACGCAATGGCCAGCTCGCTGACGATGTTGCAGAACTTGCGCTCAGCTTCGCACCTGTCGGGCCAGGCTTCACGCGCACCCACGCGGCGGGCCAAGGCCTCACCGCTGCCACCATCACCGCCATGCAGGGCTGATGTCTCCAGCCACCAGCCGCCCAGCACGAAAAGCAGCGTCACGGCGGTGTTGACCACGAAAAAATGCTGGGGGTAGCCGCTGCCGCCGTACCAGACCAAGCGCCAGGTCAGTGCCAGAGCCAGATTGACCGCCACCACCAGTGCCAGCAGCGTCAATGCAAACAGCACCAGCAGGCGCGTGGTCTGGGCGCGGGCGTTTTCCTGTTGTTCAAAAAACCGCATGGCTGGCCGCAGTCAAATGTCAGAACTGAACGCGCACCGCCTGGCGCTCGGCCGGACTTTCAGTGGCTTGCAGCATGGCTGACGGTGCAAAACCAAATACCCGCGCTACCAGCACCGCTGGGAACTGGCCTTGGGCGTTGTTGTAGTCGAGCACGGCGTCGTTGAAAGCCTGTCGGGCAAAACCCACCTTGTTTTCGGTACTGGTCAGCTCTTCACTGAGCTCGCGCATGGTTTGGTCTGCTTTCAGATCGGGGTAGGCCTCGGCCAGCGCAAACAAATTTCCCAAACTGCTGCCCAGCGCCTGTTCTGCAGCCGCCAGCGTGGTCACGGCCAGTGCATTGGCCGGGCGACTGCGTGCCACATCGCTGGCGGCTCGGGCCTGGTTGCGTGCTTTGATCACGGCTTCCAGCGTGGCTTGCTCATGCTGCAGGTATTTTTTGGCGACATCCACCAGATTGGGAATCAGGTCGTAGCGGCGTTTGAGCTGCACGTCAATTTGCCCAAAGGCATTGGCGATGGTGTTTTTAAGCCGGACCAACCGGTTGTAGGCACCCACGGCCCAGAAAACGAGCAGTGCAGCAAGGGCAATGGCGATCAGACTGTTGGGGGACATGGGGTGCTCCTGGAGTAGCTGGACAGATCGGCGGGCAGGTGGGAAGATTGAGAGAGATGTAAATTACTATTTTTTTGATAGCATTAAATCTATTGTACAAAAGCGCTAGCAGGCTTTTTTATACATAAATTGCCATGACCAGCCGCAAGGAACAGGGAAACCTTCAACGCTTCAGGTGCAGAGTGCGCAGAGAACTGCAGAGAAAGAAACAAAAGTTGTTTCCCCCTCGTCTTGCTCTGCGTCCTCTGCGCCTGAAGCGTTGAATGACTTCACTGCTTTCGAGTTTGAACAGGGGCTTTGTTGTCAGCGGATACGTCGCCTGCCAGGGGCTGGACACCCCAGATGTCGCGGGCGTACTCGGTGATGGTGCGGTCTGACGAGAACATGCCCATACCTGCCACGTTGAGGATGCACTTGCGCGTCCACTCGGCGGGCTGGCGATACAGGTCATCGACTTTTTCCTGCGTGGCAACGTAGTCGGCGTAGTCGGCCAGCAGCAGGTAGTAGTCGGTCTCCAGCAGGCTGCGCACCACGTCGGCGTAGCGGTTGGGCTCGTCTTGAGAAAACGCGCCATCTGCCAGGCGGTCGATGGCCTGGCGCAAATCGAAATTGTTGTCGTAGTAACGCCGGGGCTGGTAGCCGCTGGCGCGCAGGTCCTGCACCTGCTGGGTCCGGTTGCCGAAGATGAAAATATTGTCTTGTCCCACCTGCTCGGCAATCTCGATATTGGCGCCGTCCCAGGTGCCAATTGTGAGCGCGCCATTGAGCGAGAACTTCATGTTCCCTGTGCCCGATGCCTCGGTGCCCGCAGTCGAGATTTGCTCGGACAAGTCAGCCGCAGGAATGACCACCTCAGCCATTGACACCCGGTAGTTCGGTAAAAACACCACCTTGAGCCGGTTGCCCACGCGCGGGTCGGCGTTGATGACCTTGGCCACGTCGTTGATCAGGCGAATCACCAGTTTGGCCATGTAATAGGCTGAAGCGGCCTTGCCTGCAAAGATCACAGTGCGCGGCACCCAGTTGGCTTGGGGATTGGCCAGGATGCGGTGGTAGCGCGTGATGACGTGCAGCACATTGAGCAGCTGGCGCTTGTACTCGTGCATGCGCTTGATCTGAACGTCAAACAGGCTGCTGGCATCAAACTGCACGCCAGGAAACAGCGGGGCCATGTAGTCCACCAGGCGCTGCTTGTTGTCTTGTTTGGCCAGCCTGAAGGCGCTGTTGAAAGCCGGCTCGGCGGCCAGCGGACGCAGGTTTGACAGCTCGTCCAGATGGCGCCGCCAGGTGGTGCCGATGCGGCTGTCAATCAAGCTGGACAAAGGCCGGTTGGCTTGCGCCAGCCACCGGCGCGGGGTGATACCGTTGGTCTTGTTGCAAAAGCGCTCGGGGAACAGCATGGCAAAGTCGGCAAAGATGGTTTGCACCATCAGATCGCTGTGCAGCGCTGACACGCCGTTGATCTTGTGGCTGGCCAGCACCGACATGAAGGCCATGCGCACACGTCTGCCGCCGCGCTCGTCAATCAGTGAAATGCGCCGCAGCAGGGCATGGTCACCCGGAAAGCGCGCATGCACCTCGGCCAGAAAACGGGCGTTGATGTCAAAAATAATGCGCAGGTGGCGCGGCAGCAGGCGGCCCAGCATATCGACAGGCCAGGTCTCCAGCGCCTCGACCATCAGGGTGTGGTTGGTGTAGGAAAAAATGCGGCTGCACAGCGCCCAGGCCTGGTCCCAGGGCAGGTGTTGCTCGTCGAGCAGCAGGCGCATCAGCTCGGGCACCGCCAACGCCGGATGCGTGTCATTGAGGTGTACGGCCACCTTGTCCGCGAGTTGCCCGAAGCTGCTGTGGTTGCGCAGATAACGGCGCACGATGTCCTGCATGGAGGCGCTGACGAAGAAATACTCTTGCCGCAACCGCAACTCCTTGCCATGCTCGGAGCTGTCGTCCGGGTACAGCACGCGCGAGACGTTCTCGGAGTTGTTTTTAGCCTCTACGGCGCGCATGTAGTCGCCCCGGTTGAAGGCTTCGAGGTTGATGCCCTCGCTGGCCCGCGCTGACCACAGGCGCATGGTGGTCACACTGGTCAAGCCATAGCCAGGCACGCCGTTGTCATACGCCGTGGCAATGACCTTGTCTGTATCTACCCAATGGAGCGCGTCACCCTGAGTCATCAAGCGACCGCCATATTGCACGGTGTAGCTCAGCTCAGGGCGCATGAACTCCCAGGGGTTGCCGTTGACCAGCCAGTAGTCAGGCTCTTCAATTTGACGGCCATCGGCGATGCGCTGGCTGAACATGCCGTACTCATAGCGAATGCCATAACCTATGCCCGGCAGCCCCACCGTGGCAATCGAGTCTAAAAAGCAGGCGGCCAATCTGCCCAGACCGCCATTGCCCAGTGCGGCATCAGGCTCGATGTCAATCAGCGCGTCAAAGTCAGCGCCCAGTTGTTCGCAGGCTTGTTTAACGGCGTCGTACATGTCGGTGGCCAGCATGGCATTGACCAGCGTGCGCCCCGTCAAAAATTCCATCGACAGGTAATACACCCGTTTGGCATCCTGCTCCTGCGAGCGCCTGAGGGTGTCACGCCAGGGGTTCATGATGCGGTCCCGAACCGTGTGGAACACCGCAAACATCCAGTCGCGCTGGCTGGCTGACTGCAGGTCTTTGCCTACCGAGTAGATCAGCCGATTGGCAATTGACTCCCGGATAGTCTCCACGTTGTCAATTGACTCCAGATTGTCAGCAGGGTTTTCGTGGGGCATGGTGTAGGGTGTCTTCAAAAAATAAGGATGCGTCAATCTAAAAGGACAAAGGCAGCTTTCATGCGAAAGCTATGCCGCATCGGGCTTGAGCGATGTGTACAAGGCCAGATACTGTTCGGCAGCCACGCGCCAGTCAAAGCGCAATTGCATGGCGCGCTTTTGCACCGCTTTCCACGCAGCGGGCTGGGCATACAGGCTTTGAGTGCGCTGTAATGCAGCCTTCAGTCCGTCCACCGAGAAGTCGTCAAACACCACGCCGCAGGCAGTGCCGTCGAGCAGATGCTCCGGGGATGCGTCAACGACGGTATCGGCCAGCCCACCAATGCGGCGTACCAGCGGCAGTGTGCCGTAGCGCAAGCCGTAGAGTTGCGTCAGGCCACAAGGCTCAAACCGGGAAGGCACCACAATCACATCTGCGCCTGCAATGATGCTGTGCGCCAGGCTTTCGTCATAGCCGATCCGCACGGCCACCTGCCCAGGATGTTTTTTGGCTGCGTCCGTAAAGGCTTGCTCAATGGTCGGGTCACCGCCGCCTATCAGAGCCAGTTGCGCGCCTTGGCTGACCACATCTTCCAGAATTGCAGCCAGCAGGTGCAGCCCTTTTTGTTCGGTCAGACGGCTGACGACACCCAGTACCAGCGCATCAGGGCGCAACTGCAGACCCATGAACGTCTGCAATTGTGTTTTTGCATGCTTTTTTCGCCCCAGTGAGCGCCAGTCAAAGGTCTGCTTGAGCACCGCGTCATGCGCTGGATTCCACACCAGATAGTCCACCCCATTGAGAATGCCAGACAGAACCGCCGATCGCGAGCACAGCACACCCTCCAGGCCAGAGCCTTGCTCGTGGGTGAGAATTTCGCGTGCGTAGCTGGGACTGACCGTGGTGATGCGGTCGGCAAACTGCAAACCGGCTTTCATGAAGGAGACCTGGTTGTAGAACTCCACACCGTCGATGCCAAAAAGGTGATCTGCAAGGCCCAGAGTGGAGAAAACTTCAGCCGGAAAAAGCCCCTGGTAGGCGAGATTGTGAATGGTAAAAACCGATGCCGCCCGGACACCTTCACTGCCTTGGGGCAAAGACAGATACAGGGGCCCCAAGCCTGTGTGCCAGTCGTGACAATGCAAGATATCAGGCGGCCACAGGGCATCCAGACCCTGGCCCAGACAGGCTGCTGCCCAGCTGAGCAAAGCAAAGCGCTGGGCGTTGTCTGGCCAGGCTTGCCCATCGGGATTCAGATACGGACTGCCGGGTCTGTCAAAGCAGGCAGGCGCATCAAGCACATAACAGACCAGCCCATTGGGCAGCTCTGCGCGAACTATTTTTGCAACAGCGCCCGCTGGCAGTTCAGGCCCATAGCCACGAGGCAAGTTCAATGCCGCTTCGCTTGAAGCGTCCAGATTTTTTATCCCTGCAAAAATGGCGGGAAAACCGGGCAGCAGTACCCGTACATCGCACCCAGAGTGTTGCAGCGCAAGTGGCAGCGCAGCACTCACATCGGCCAGGCCACCCGTCTTGAGCAGGGGATAGATTTCAGAGCAGGCGTAGAGAACTTTCATTGAGCACCGGCCGGGCTGTGACCCAGAGCCTCCAGCATGGCCAAGGTGACCAACACAACACCTTTGTCGGTACGGTAGAAACGGCGCGCGTCGTCTGCCGCATCAAACCCAATACGCATACCCGCTGGAATGTGGCAGCCGTTGTCCACCACCACGCGTTTGAGATGGCAGCCACGCCCGATATCGACCTGGGGCAGCAGCACGCATTCTTCAAGGGTGCTGAAAGAATGCACCCGCACGCTTGAAAACAGCACCGAACGGCGAACGTGCGCGCCTGAAATAATGCAGCCGCCCGAGACCAGCGAGTCCACCGACATGCCCCGGCGGTCGTCATCGTCAAACACGTATTTGGCCGGTGGCAGCTGCTCCTGATATGTCCAGATGGGCCACTCCTTGTCGTACATGTCAAGTTCAGGCAAGGGGTCGGTCAAGTCCAGATTGGCTTGCCAGTAAGCGTCCACCGTGCCGACATCGCGCCAGTAGGATTTGCTCGTATCGTTGCTGCCTTCGCTGCTGGTTTTGTTGTTGCTGTGAACGCACGACATCTCAAACGGGTGGGCCACCGCGTGTCCCAGGGCCACCATGGCGGGAATCACATCTTTGCCAAAGTCATGACTTGAGCCGGGCGTGGCAATGTCTTTTTTCAGCGCTGCATACAGATAGGCGGCATCGAACACATACACCCCCATGCTGGCCAGCGCCATGCCTGGTTTGTTCGGCATGGCGGGGGGATGGGCTGGCTTTTCCACAAAGTCGAGAATACGCCGGTTCGCGTCAATGGCCATCACACCGAAAGCAGTGGCCTCCTGCAAGGGCACTTCAATGCAGGCAACCGTGCAGCGGCCACCTTGCGCCACATGGTCGGCAATCAGCCGGGAGTAGTCCATTTTGTAGATGTGGTCACCTGCCAGCACCAGAATATATTCAGGCTTGTGCGCGTGAAGAATGTCGAGATTTTGATACACCGCATCCGCCGTTCCCCGGTACCAGGACTCTTCATCAACGCGCTGCTGCGCGGGCAGAAAGTCAATGAACTCGTTGAATTCGCTGCGCAGGAAAGACCAGCCGCGCTGCAAATGGCGCAACAAGCTGTGCGACTTGTACTGCGTCAGCACACCAATCCGCCGTACACCTGAGTTCATGCAGTTGGACAGCGCAAAGTCAATGATGCGGAACTTGCCGCCAAAATAAACCGCTGGTTTGGTGCGCCGGTCCGTCAGGTGCTGCAAACGCGAGCCTCGCCCGCCGGCCAGCACCAGGCCAATGGTTTTACGGGCGAGTTGTTGTGGACTGAGATGTTCCATGGTGCTTACAGGTTGGGGGTCAATGACAATGACAATGACAATGACAGCGCTTGTGTGATCTGCGCCAGCTCAACGCCTGCTTTGTCACCCACCTGCAGCCATTCAAAGCGCCACTCCCAGCAGCCTTGGGACAGCCCCGGTATGTTCATGCGGTGCGACTCGTCCAGACCCAACACGTCCTGAAAAGGGTAAATCACCGTATTGGCGACTGACTGGGAAATGGCACGAATCATGGCCCATTCAATCGCCTGGTCTGCTTGCGGCCCGAGATAGCGGCGCGCGGTATCTCGCTCATGCGGGCTTAGACTTTTCCACCAGCCGACGCAGGTGTTGTTGTCATGCGTGCCGGTGTAGGCAATCGTTCTGGGCGCATAGTTGTGCGGTAAATACGGGTTGCCAGGCGAGTCGCCAAAGGCAAACTGCAAGATGCGCATGCCCGGAAAGTCGCAGGCCAGGCGCAGGTTGGTCACTTCTTGCGTGATCAGCCCCAGGTCTTCTGCGATCAGCGGCAAGGAACCTAACGCATGGTGCATGGCGTCGAACAAAGCCTTTCCAGGGCCGGGTTGCCACTGGCCAACAATGGCATTGGGTTCTTGCGCGGGAATTTCCCAATAAGCTTCAAAACCGCGAAAGTGGTCCAGGCGCAAAATATCCACACAACTGAACTGGTGCGCCAGGCGGCGTTGCCACCAGGCGTAGCCATCGGCCTGCATGGCGGCCCAGTTGTACAGCGGATTGCCCCAGCGCTGCCCCGTGGGGCTGAAGTAGTCGGGTGGCACACCCGCGACCACATGGGTACGGCCTGCTTCATCGAGCAGGTATTGACCGGGATTGGCCCAGACATCTGCCGAATGATGCGCTACAAAAATAGGAGCATCACCGGCAATAAACACGCCCACCCGCTGGGCATATTGGCGTAAATTTTGCCACTGACACATGAACTGCCACTGCACGAATGACCAAAAGCCCATCTCGTGCGCAGCCTGTTGCCGGAGCATATCGATTGCTTGCGGCTGACGCCAGGCGAGCTGCGCTGGCCAGTCGTTCCAGGGCGCGCCGTGCAAGGCGTCCAGTGTCATGAACAGCGCGTAGTCATCCAGCCAGTGGGCTTGCTGGGCACAAAACTCTTGCATCTGCTGGCGCTGCTCTGGCGAGGCCATGCTTGAAAAGCCCTGCCACGCAACGCGCAAGCGCGCCATGCGCTGCAGTGTGACCTGAGCGTAGTCGCAGCGGCTGTTGTCGTACGTGGTGTCTGGCGCCCAGGGCAGCCAGCCTTGACTGACCAGGCTCTCCAGGTTGACCAGCAGCGGGCTGCCCGCAAAAGTCGAGACGCTTTGGTAAGGTGAATTTCCCGGCCCGACCGGATTCAAGGGCAACACCTGCCACAGGCTCTGACCGGCTTTGACCAGCCAGTCAATGAAATGATAGGCCGCCGGGCCAAAGTCACCGCAGCCGTTAGGGCCAGGCAGCGAGCTAGGGTGCAGCAAGACACCGCTGCATCGACGCTCGAAAACGGCAACTGCGCTTGACTTCATGAGTCTGCTTCTTGAAAAGTTGTGGGCATGATGCATTCAGGCAGCGTGATGCGTGTGATGTCAAGGCTTTGAACCAGCACCTTGAGCGTTTTGGCAGTCAACTCACACTGACCGTGTACCCAGGTGCTTGAAGTGACAGGCAGTACAGCATGAATCAGGCCAGATGCGCTGTCAAGTGCATTGCACCAGCGACCAGGTGGCAAGCTGTAGGGCAAGCTGCGGTGTCCGGCGTTGAACAGCAGCATCAAGCGCTCACTGGCTTGGACATGTGGTGCGTCAGGCTCGGCAACTTCGATAACGCAGGCAAAACTTTTTTGGTCGGGGCTATCCCAGTCTTCACAGGTCATGGGTTGACCGTCACTGCGCAGCCAGACAATGTCGCAGCCAACCGAGTGAATGTCTTTGGACGTGTGTACGGGCTGGCCGCGAAACCACTGTGTGTGGCGCAATGCGGGGTAGCGTCTGCGCAGACTGCTCAAGCCAGCTACAAAGTCTGTCATGGCCTCATCTGCCCGCGCCCAGTCCAGCCAGGTGGTGGGATTGTCTTGGCAGTAGGCATTGTTGTTGCCAAGCTGGCTGTGGCCCATCTCATCACCAGCGAGCAACTGCGGCGTGCCTTGTGCCAGAAACAGGGTGGCCAGCAGCGCCCTTTGCAAGACGGCGCGTTGTTGCAGCACGACAGCGTCATTGCTGGGGCCTTCAACGCCTGCGTTGTCCGAGTGGTTCTGGCTGTGACCGTCGCGGTTGTGTTCCCCATTGGCCTCGTTGTGGCGCTGGCGGTAAGACGTGAGGTCTGCCAGGTTGAATCCGTCATGCGCGGTGATCATGTTGATGCTCGACAGCGGACTGCGTCCGTGATGTGCAAACAAATCGCTTGAAGCGGTTAAGCGGCATGCCATCTGCCCTGGGCTGCTGCCATGACCCAGCCAGAATGAACGCGTGGTGTCGCGAAAACGGTCATTCCACTCCTGCCAGCCACAGGGGAACTGCCCGACCTGGTACCCACCGGGGCCAATATCCCACGGCTCTGCAATCAGCTTCACGCGTGACAGCACCGGGTCTTGTGCAATAGCAGTCAGCAAAGCCGCACCGGGATGAAACTGGTGCTGCAGCACAGGGTCGCGCGCCAGGGTGGTGGCCAGATCGAACCTGAAACCGTCAACGCCAAACGCCTGCACCCACCAGCGCAGGCTGTCCATCACCCAGCGCACGTTGTGCGGCTCGCCCATGTTCAGGGCATTACCGCAGCCGGTAGGGTTCAGGTAGTGGCCAGCGCTGTCCAATGCATAGCTGCTGGCGTTGTCCAGCCCGCGCCAGCTCAATGTCGGTCCCTTGGCGTCGGTTTCAGCCGTGTGGTTATAGACGACATCTAGTACCACCTCCAGGCCATGACGGTGCAGCTGATCGACCATGGCGCGGAACTCATCTCGCACCGACTCAGCGCGAGAGCTGGCATAACCTGGCTCAGGTATGAAAAATCCCAGTGTGTTGTAGCCCCAGTAATTGGTCAAGCCCAATGCCAGCAAGTGCCGCTCGTCGATGTGCAACTGCACGGGCAACAGGCACAGGGTGGTGATACCGATACGTTTGTAATGCGCCAGCATGGGCGCGCTGGCCAGCCCAGCATAGGTGCCGCGCAAATGCTCAGGGACACCAGGGTGCAAGCGGGTGAGTCCCTTGACGTGTGCCTCGTACAAAATGGTTTTGCCAGCACATAATCTTGGCCCTGGGGTGATGCGGGCACCCGCACTGAGTTCTTGGTTCAGATCAACCACACGTGCTTTGGGAATGCGGTCAGCATTGTCTAGCAGATGTGCGGTTTCCACAGCCTCCTCTGTCGAGCCAGCCTGGCAAGCCAGCACCGAGCCACATTCGAGCGACAAGCGGCTTGTGTCACCCCTGCATTCCCGCGCATAAGGATCGATCAGAAGCTTTGCTGGGTTGAAGCGGTGACCCGCTGCAGGGTCAAACGGCCCCTCGGCACGCAAACCGTAGAGCTGACCGGCCTTCAAACCAGGCAAAAATCCATGCCAGACGCCATCTGTATGCGCGGCCAGAGCCACACGTCCGGTTTCGATCTGAGCATTGTCATCAAACAGGCAGCAGAAAATAGCTGTGGCATGGCGGGAAAAAACAGCCAGATTCACGCCGCTTTGCCCTTGATACGTCAGCAAGCTGGCACCGAGAGGCCAGGGTTGACCTGGCAAACACACCAGGGTTTGGTTGGTGCTAGAGATCATCTGGCAAGTTCAGGCTGAGGTTCCAGCCAAAGCACAGCCAGCGGCGGCAGGCTCAGACAAACCGAATACGCGTGACCATGTGCAGGTATGGCTTCAGCCATCACCGAGCCAAAATTGCCTGTGCCGCCGCCTGCATAGCAGACCGAATCGGTGTTGAGGCACTCACACCACAAGCCACCCTGAGGCACGCCCATCCGGTAAGCCAGGCGCGGCACAGGTGTGAAATTACAGGCCACCAGCATCTGCGCTTGCGGCGCATGGCCATAGCGCATGAAGCCAAAAACAGAGTGAATACGGTCGCTCACCTCCACCCAAGAAAATCCGGCAGGGTCATCGTCGCACTGGTGCAGTGCGGCTCGACTGCGGTAGAGGTGATTGATGTCGCGCACCAGACTTTGCACACCCTTGTGACCGGGGTCATCCAGCACATCCCAACTCAGTGAGGTGTCATGACTCCACTCGCGTACTTGACCCAATTCAGACCCCATGAACAGCAGCTTGCGGCCAGGGTGGGCATACATCAGCGCAAACAGCGATTTGAGATTGGCACACTTTTGAAAATGGTCACCCCACATGCGGGTGTACAGCGAGCCTTTGCCATGTACCACCTCGTCATGCGAGAGCGGCAGCACAAAGTGCTCACTGTAGGCGTACATCATGGCAAAGCTGATGCGATCATGGTGATGCTGGCGCACCACAGGGTCGAGCTGAAAGTAAGACAAGACGTCGTGCATCCAGCCCATATTCCATTTGTAATGAAAACCCAAGCCACCCGCCCAAGGGGGAGCAGACACGCCGGGAAATGATGTGGACTCTTCAGCCATAGTGACTGCACCCGGTGTCTGTTCACCCATGACGCGGTGGGTCTCTCTCAAAAAATCAATGGCTTCGAGATTTTCACGACCGCCGTTTTTGTTGGGAATCCATTGGCCTGCAGGGCGGCTGTAGTCGCGATACAGCATGGATGCCACGGCATCAACCCGCAAACCATCGATGCCGTAGCACTCAGTCCAGAACAAGGCATTGCCCACCAAGAAATTGCGAACCTCAGCGCGACCGAAGTTGTAGATCAGCGTGTTCCAGTCCTGGTGAAAACCTTCTCGGGGGTCAGCGTGTTCGTACTGCGCCGTTCCATCGAAGCGGGCCAGCCCATGGGCATCACTTGGGAAATGTCCAGGAACCCAATCGAGAATCAACTGCAGGTCGGCTGCGTGAACGGCTGACACAAAGGCTTGAAAATCTTCAGTCGAGCCGTAACGAGCGGTGGGCGCATACAGGCCCGTGGGCTGATACCCCCATGAAGCATAGAAAGGGTGCTCATGAATGGGGAGCAGCTCTATGTGCGTGAAACCCATGTCCACCACATAAGGAATCAGGTGGAGGCTTAGAAAATTCCAGTCTGGAATGTTTCCGCCCGGCTTTTGCCAAGAACCCGCATGTACTTCATAAATGCTGATGGGGGAATCGCGTGCGTTGGCATCACGCCGGATGCTGCTGCGCCCATTGATGGGTGCAGGTAGCGCCACGACCCGGCTAGCATTGCCAGGGGGTAACTCTGTGCTGAATGCGTAAGGATCGGTTTTGAGCAGCCGTTGCCCATCTGCCCCCAGCACGTCGAACTTGTACAGCATGCCAACACCAGCGCCTGGCACAAACAGCTCCCATACGCCACATTCATGCCGCAAGCGCATAGGGTGGCAACGGCTGTTCCACAAATTGAAGTCCCCAGCCAGCGAGACTTGTTGGGCATTCGGTGCCCAGACAGCGAAGGCCACACCCGATACGCCCTGCAGTGTGTACGGGTGTGAACCCAGCTTTTCCCATGGCCGCAGGTGGCTACCCTCTTTGAGCAGCCAGACATCGGTCTCGCCTAGCCAGGGGCCAAAACGGTAAGGATCTTCAACCAAGCGAGTGCTCAAGTCGGATCTGACCTGCAGCAGGTAAGCGGTGGGGTCTGACGTTATCCACTCGCCCACAAACAGGGCACTGCCATTGACAGGCTGAAGCTCTGTCAGGACTTCGTGGCTAGTGCGACTGACCAAACAGGCCGTATGCGCACCGGGCAGGTACGTGCGCAGGCGGTAGTGACCCGACTGCGCAGTCGGGTGTGGGCCCAAACTGCCAAACGGGTCTGTGTGCAGCCCCTGTTCAAGTGCCCAGGCGAGTTGACGCTCTGCCTGTGCCTCAGCATCCGAAATGGCGCTAGCCCCCCCCTTTAGTTTCATCGTCGAATCTCTGAAGTTATCTTTCATTGTGGCTCAGCACATTCGGTTTGTGAACCCCGTCCAAAGTAAAAAGCCCCGCACCTTTTTACAAGGTACGGGGCTTTACATAGTCTGGGCCCACTTGACTTGAGTGCCTCAAGTCATGCCTGAAGGTTATGTAATCACTCGGCTGATGCGCTTTCACCGTCAGCGCCAACGGGTACAGCCTCGAGTTCAGCGGCTTCAGCTTCAGCAATCGCTCGGCGCTCGGCGTCATCCATCAGATCTTTGGCTTTACGCGCATCGTGGTAAGCCATGCCGGTACCGGCAGGAATCAAACGACCCACAATCACGTTCTCTTTCAAACCGCGCAACTCGTCGCGCTTGCCCATAATCGCCGCTTCGGTGAGCACGCGGGTGGTTTCCTGAAACGATGCCGCAGAAATGAACGAGTCTGTCGAAAGCGATGCCTTGGTGATACCAAGCAACAGGTTACTGAAGGTCGCAGGAGTCTTACCAGCGGCCTGGAGCGCGTCGTTCACGTCCAGTAACGCAGAACGCTCGACCTGCTCGCCCGCGATATAGGTGGACTCACCGACGTTTTCAATAACCACGCGACGCAGCATTTGGCGAACAATCACTTCAATGTGCTTGTCATTGATCTTCACACCCTGCAGACGGTAAACGTCCTGCACTTCATCGACGATATAGCGAGCGAGCTCCTCCATACCCAGCAAACGCAGAATGTCTTGCGGGTCTGCTGGGCCATCGACAATCGACTCGCCCTTGTTCACAACTTGACCTTCGTGTACAAGAATATTCTTCTCTTTAGGCACGAGGTCTTCCCAGACCTTGCCTTCGGGATCGGTAATTTGCAAGCGAATCTTACCCTTGGTCTCTTTACCAAAAGATATGGTTCCAGTCATTTCGGCCAGGGTACCCTTGTCTTTCGGCGTGCGGGCTTCAAACAACTCGGCCACACGCGGCAGACCACCGGTAATGTCACGGGTTTTCTGGCCTTCGATCGGGATACGGGCCAGCACTTCGCCAGGGCCTACGTCCTGACCGTCGCGCACCTGAACCAGCGCGCCGATCTGGAAGCCAATCGTGACCGAATGGTCTGTGCCGGGGATCTTGACTTCATTGCCGTTGGCATCAATCAGCTTGACACCAGGACGAATCACCTTGGTCGCACCACGACGCTTCGGGTCAATCACTACCAGAGTTGACAAACCAGTCACGTCATCGACCTGCCTGGCAACCGTCACGCCTTCTTCTACATTCTCGAACTGCGCCTTACCAGCGAATTCGGTGATGATGGGGCGGGTCAAAGGGTCCCAGTTGGCCAAAATGGCACCGGCCTTGATCGTCTGGTCGGCCTTAACGGCCAGTGTTGCGCCATATGGCACTTTGTGGCGCTCACGTTCGCGGCCATGCTCGTCATGAATGACGATCTCACCTGAACGCGCAATCACAACCAGCTCGCCCTTGCTGTTGGTCACATAGCGCATCGGTGCATTAAAACCAATCACGCCGTTGGACTTGGACTCCACGCTGGATGCAATCGCCGCACGCGATGCCGCACCACCGATGTGGAAGGTACGCATGGTCAGCTGTGTGCCGGGCTCACCAATCGACTGGGCAGCAATGATACCGACCGCTTCGCCGATATTGATCAGGCCGCCACGCCCCAGATCACGACCATAGCACTTGGCGCACAAACCAAAACGGGTTTCGCAGTTCAACGCTGTGCGTACCTTGACTTCGTCAACACCAGCGACTTCCAGATCATCGATCAGGTCTTCGTCCATCATGGTGCCAGCTTTGGCCAGCACCGAGCGGTTTTCAGGGTGCAACACGTCTTCGACTGCTGTGCGCCCGAGTATGCGGTCACGCAAAGACTCCATGACTTCGCCGCCTTCAACAATGGCGCGCATGACAGAGCCGTCAAGCGTGCCGCAGTCCTCTTCGGTGACCACGAGGTCCTGCACCACGTCGCACAGGCGGCGGGTCAGGTAACCAGAGTTGGCAGTCTTCAAAGCCGTGTCGGCCAGACCTTTGCGCGCACCGTGGGTGGAGATGAAGTACTCCAGCACGTTCAGGCCTTCGCGGAAGTTGGCCATGATCGGTGTTTCGATGATCGAGCCGTCTGGCTTGGCCATCAGACCGCGCATACCGGCCACCTGACGAATCTGCGCTGCAGAACCGCGAGCACCGGAGTCAGCCATCATGTAGATGGAGTTGAACGACTCCTGCTCGACTTCCTTGCCGTGTCGGTCAATGACGCGCTCTTTGGAGAGCTGGGCCATCATCACCTTGGAGACTTCGTCGCCTGACTTGCCCCAGATATCCACCACCTTGTTGTAGCGCTCGCCGGAAGTCACCAGACCTGAGACGTACTGCTGCTCGATCTCTTTGACTTCTTTTTGCGCACGCGCAATGATGCTTGGCTTTTCTTTGGGGATCAACATGTCGTCGATGCAGATCGAGATGCCGGCCTTGGTGGCCAGGCGGAAGCCTGACTGCAACAGCTTGTCGGCAAACACCACGGTCTCTTTCAATCCGCACTTGCGGAAAGACACATTGATGAGTTTGGAGATTTCTTTCTTCTTCAACGCCTTGTTGATGTTGGAGAAAGGCAGGCCTTTGGGCAGGATTTCAGACAGCAGTGCGCGGCCGCCCGTGGTTTCCCACAGCTTGGTCGATGGCACGAACTCTTTGGTTTCCTTGTCTTTGGTCCACTCGGTCAGGCGCACGCTGATGCGGGCGTTCAAATCGAGCTCACCCGCATCAAAAGCACGGCGAACCTCGCCGGTGTCCGAGAACACCAGGCCTTCGCCCTTGCCGTTGGTACGGTCACGCGTCGTGTAGTACAGGCCCAGCACCACGTCCTGCGAAGGAACAATGGACGGCTCGCCACTGGCAGGGAATAGGATGTTGTTAGAAGCCAGCATCAGGGTACGGGCTTCCATCTGCGCTTCTACCGACAGCGGTACGTGTACAGCCATCTGGTCACCGTCAAAGTCGGCGTTGAAAGCCGAGCAGACGAGTGGGTGCAGCTGGATGGCCTTGCCTTCGATCAGGATGGGCTCAAAAGCCTGAATGCCCAAACGGTGCAGCGTAGGCGCACGGTTGAGCATCACGGGGTGCTCTTTGATGACCTCTTCCAGAATGTCCCACACCACTGGCGTGCCGGATTCGACTTCTTTTTTCGCCGCCTTGATGGTGGTGGCGATGCCCATGGCTTCCAGGCGCGAGAAAATGAAAGGCTTGAACAGCTCCAGCGCCATCAGCTTTGGCAAACCGCACTGGTGCAGCTTGAGCGTTGGGCCTACGGTAATCACTGAACGACCCGAGTAATCGACGCGTTTGCCCAGCAAGTTCTGACGGAAACGGCCTGACTTGCCCTTGATCATGTCGGCCAGCGACTTGAGTGCGCGCTTGTTGGCGCCTGTCATGGCTTTGCCACGGCGACCGTTGTCAAGCAACGAATCAACTGCTTCCTGCAGCATGCGCTTTTCATTGCGGGCAATGATTTCAGGCGCTTTCAGTTCCAGCAAACGGCGCAGGCGGCTATTGCGGTTAATGACGCGGCGGTACAGGTCGTTCAAATCCGACGTTGCAAAACGCCCGCCATCGAGTGGCACCAGCGGACGCAAATCCGGCGGCAATACTGGCAGCACATCTAGAACCATCCAGTGCGGCTTGATGCCGGACTTTTTGAACGCTTCCATCAGTTTCAAACGCTTGGCGTTTTTCTTGATCTTGATTTCGGAGCCGGTCAGGTCATTGCGCAGCTTGTCGATTTCAACGTCAAGATCAAGGCCTTCGAGCAGGTCCTTGATGCCTTCAGCGCCCATCTTGGCAACGTACTCGTCACCGTATTCACGGCGCTTGGCATCGTAGTCATCCTCAGACATGATACTGAATTTCTTCAGCGGGGTCATGCCGGGGTCAGTGACGACGTATGCTTCAAAGTACAACACGCGTTCGATGTCGCGCAGCGTCATGTCGAGCACCAGGCCCAAACGCGACGGCAGCGACTTCAAAAACCAGATGTGCGCGCACGGTGCGGCCAGGTCGATATGACCCATGCGTTCGCGGCGAACCTTGGTCTGCGTGACTTCAACGCCGCACTTCTCGCAGATGACACCGCGGTGCTTGAGGCGCTTGTACTTGCCGCACAGGCATTCGTAGTCCTTGATAGGGCCAAAAATCTTGGCGCAAAAAAGACCATCGCGCTCTGGCTTGAACGTGCGGTAGTTGATGGTTTCAGGCTTCTTGACTTCACCGAAAGACCACGAACGGATCTTTTCAGGTGAAGCCATGCCGATTTTGATGGCATCAAAGTGCTCATCCGGCGCGAATTGCTTGAACAGGTCGAGTAATGATTTCATGGTTTAAATCCTTCTTAATCAGTTGGGGACAGAGCAGATTGCGCTGCAATCCTGGACTGTCCCGCAAGGCAACACGACATTAGCTGCGTTCGAGTTCGATATCAATACCGAGCGAACGGATCTCTTTGACCAGCACGTTGAACGACTCAGGCATACCCGCCGTGATCGCATGCTCGCCCTTGACGATGCTCTCGTACACCTTGGTACGACCCACCACGTCGTCGGACTTGACGGTGAGCATCTCTTGCAGCGTGTAGGCAGCGCCGTAAGCTTCGAGTGCCCAGACTTCCATCTCGCCGAAACGCTGACCACCAAACTGGGCCTTGCCGCCCAGCGGCTGCTGCGTGACCAGCGAATAAGGGCCAGTTGAACGTGCATGCATCTTGTCGTCCACCAGATGGTGAAGTTTCAGGAAGTGCATGTAGCCAACGGTGGTGGTGCGTTCGAACGCATCACCGGTGCGGCCGTCGTACAGCTGAGCCTGGGTGCGTGTTGCCGTCAGTCCTTTGGCCTTGGCAATATCGTCCGGATAAGCCAGCTGCAGCATTTGCATGATCTCGGCTTCCGATGCGCCGTCGAACACAGGCGTTGCAAACGGGACACCAGCCGATAGATTACCAGCCATTTCAATCACGTCGGCGTCAGACAGTTTGGACAGGTCTTCGGAGCGCCCCACCTTGTTGTACACGGTATCGAGCAGGGCGCGAAGTTCTGCGATTTTGGCTTCAGCTTGCAGCATGTCACCGATGCGCTGGCCCAGGCCCTTTGCAGCCCAACCCAAATGCACTTCCAGCACTTGGCCCACGTTCATGCGTGACGGCACGCCCAGTGGATTGAGCACGATGTCGCAAGGCGTTCCATCAGCCATGTGCGGCATGTCCTCGACCGGAACGATTTTTGACACCACACCCTTGTTGCCGTGACGGCCAGCCATCTTGTCGCCTGGCTGCAGACGGCGCTTGACGGCAAGATACACCTTGACCATCTTCAGCACGCCCGCTGGCAACTCGTCGCCCTGTGTGAGTTTTTTGCGCTTTTCTTCGAAAGACAAATCAAAGCTGTGGCGCGTTTGTTCCATCGAGTTTTTAATGCTCTCCAGTTGGGCAGCCACTTCGTCATCTGCCGGACGAATGTCAAACCAATGGTACTTCTCAACATCAGCCAAGTAGGCTTTGTCGATTTTGGTTCCTTTGGCCAGCTTTTTCGGGCCACCATTGGCGACTTTGCCATTGAGGAGTTTCTCAATTCGGTCAAACGCATCGGCTTCCACAATACGCAGCTGGTCGTTCAGGTCAAGGCGGTAGCGCTTGAGCTCGTCGTCAATGATCTGCTGGGCACGCTTGTCGCGTACGATGCCTTCACGAGTGAAAACCTGCACGTCAATCACGGTGCCCTGCGATCCCTGACTCACGCGCAGCGAGGTGTCTTTCACGTCGCTGGCTTTTTCGCCGAAGATGGCGCGCAGCAGTTTCTCTTCGGGTGTCAGCGTGGTTTCGCCTTTTGGTGTGACCTTGCCGACCAGCGTGTCACCCGGCTGAACTTCGGCACCAACATAAATAATGCCGGATTCGTCAAGGCGGTTGAGCTGGTGCTCGGACAGGTTAGGGATATCGCGAGAGATCTCCTCACAACCGAGTTTGGTGTCGCGTGCCATCACCACGAGTTCTTCAATATGAATCGAGGTGTAGCGGTCTTCAGCGACGACGCGTTCAGATATCAGGATCGAATCCTCGAAGTTGTAACCATTCCAAGGCATGAAGCCAATCAGCATGTTCTGACCAATAGCGATTTCGCCCAAGTCGGTCGATGCACCGTCGGCAATCACGTCACCCTTGGCCAGCTTGTCGCCCATTTTGACAATCGGGCGCTGGTGAATATTGGTGTTCTGGTTGGACCGCTGGTACTTGATCAGGTTATAAATATCCACGCCCACTTCACCAGCCAAGGCTTCTGCATCATTGACACGCACCACAATGCGGGTGGCATCAACGTAGTCCACCACACCGCCACGGTTCGCCGTCACGACAGTGCCCGAATCGACCGCAGCAACACGCTCGATGCCGGTGCCAACCAATGGCTTTTCAGGGCGCAGCACAGGCACGGCCTGGCGCGACATGTTGGCGCCCATCAGCGCGCGGTTGGCATCATCATGCTCAAGGAAAGGCACCAGGGACGCAGCAACAGACACGATCTGCGCAGGCGAGACATCCATGTATTGAACGCGCTCGGCACTGACCAGTACAGATTCGCCGTTTTCACGGGCAGACACCAGGTCACCCGTCAGCATTCCAGCGTCATCCAGTGCTGCATTGGCCTGCGCAATCACATACTTGCCTTCTTCAATGGCCGACAGATAGTCGATCTGCGTGGTGATCTTGCTGTCCACCACACGGCGATACGGCGTCTCAATGAAACCGTATTCATTCAGACGGGCATACAGCGCCAGCGAGTTGATCAAGCCAATGTTCGGACCTTCAGGCGTTTCAATCGGGCAGACCCGACCGTAATGGGTCACGTGTACGTCGCGCACTTCAAAACCTGCACGTTCGCGGGTTAAACCACCAGGGCCAAGAGCCGATACACGGCGCTTGTGAGTGATTTCAGCCAGCGGGTTGGTCTGATCCATGAACTGCGATAACTGCGATGCACCGAAGAACTCTTTGAGTGCAGCAGAAATCGGTTTGCTGTTGATCAGGTCGTGAGGCATCAGGGGCTCTTGCTCGGCCTGACCCAAACGCTCCTTCACGGCTTTTTCAATCCGCGCCAGACCGGTACGATACTGGTTTTCAGCGAGTTCGCCGACACAGCGCACACGGCGGTTGCCGAGGTGGTCAATGTCATCGACTTCGCCATTACCGTTTCGCAAGTCCACCAAAATCTTGACGACCGCGAGGATGTCTTCGTTGGTCATGACCATTGGACCTGTTGAAGAATCACGGCCCACACGGGCATTGAACTTCATCCGGCCAACACGCGACAGATCGTAGGTGTCTGGGTTGTAGAAAAGGCGCTGAAACAGAGCCTGAACCGCGTCTTCAGTGGGCGGCTCGCCGGGGCGCATCATGCGGTAAATTGCCACACGTGCAGCGAATTCGTCAGCTGTCTCATCAGACCGGAGGGTTTGCGAGATGTAGGAGCCCTGATCAAGCTCGTTGGTGTACAGCACTTGTAAGTCTTTGACACCAGCCACACGCAGCTTCTTAAGGAGCAGCTCGCTCAACTCATCGTTAGCTTTGGCGATGATTTCACCAGTATCTGCGTCAACGATATTTTTGGCGACCACGCGTCCGACCAGAAAATCTTCAGGCACGCTGATGGTAGTCGTGCCACTGGTTTCCAGCTCACGGGTGTGACGCACAGTGATACGTTTATCCTTTGCCACTATAACTTTGCCAGCCTTGTCAGTGATGTCAAAGCGCGCCACTTCGCCGCGCATGCGCTCGGCAACGAATTCCATCTGGGCACCGCTGTCCATCAGACGGAAGTTGTCGAATACAAAAAAGTTGGCAAGGATGGATTCCTGATTTAAGCCGATGGCCTTGAGCAGGATTGTCACAGGCATTTTACGGCGACGGTCAACGCGGAAATACAGGATATCTTTAGGGTCAAACTCGAAGTCGAGCCACGAACCACGGTAGGGAATGATGCGCGCCGAAAACAGCAATTTACCCGAGCTGTGGGTCTTGCCTTTGTCGTGCTCAAAGAATACGCCAGGTGAGCGATGCAACTGAGACACGATCACACGCTCAGTACCATTGATGACAAACGAGCCCTTGTCGGTCATGAGCGGAACTTCGCCCATGTAGACTTCTTGCTCTTTGATTTCCTTGACGATCTTCGATTGCGATGTTGATGATTCGCGGTCATAAATGATGAGTTGTACCTTGGCGCGTACAGCCGAGGCAAATGTCAGGCCACGGGTCTGGCATTCCCGCACGTCGAATGCAGGCTTTGCCAGGTTGTACTCAAGGAACTTCATCTCCACAAAACCGTTGTGCGAGACAATAGGAAAAGCATTCTCGAACGCTGCCTGCAGACCTTCTGCAGTGCGCTTTTGAGGAGCGCGATCAGCTTGCAAAAACGCGGTGTATGCATCCTTCTGCATTTGAAGCAAGTAAGGCACAGCCAACACGCTCTCGCGATTGCCAAAACTTTTGCGGATGCGTTTGCGTTCGGTGTAGCTGTATGTTGAATTTGGGGCCATGAGTTCTCCGCGTTTATAGGCTCAGGTAACTGCTCTGGTGACTCTGTGCCCGAATACACAAGAATATTCAGGCGGGCTTGGTGGTTGGCCGCTACCAACCATGGCAGACGGTAGCGCATTGCACACTACCCGGACCAAGGCGTTTTCTGTAGTCGAAGATCAGAAAACACTGAAAAGCAGACTGCCTCTGCTTGCTTTTCAGTGTGCTCTTTGAAGCAACGAATAAGCGTCAAAGGCTGGAAGCCTCTTGAAAGACTTCCAGCCTTCGCAAACAGTAAAAATTATTTGAGTTCGACTTTGGCGCCAGCGTCTTCGAGCTTTTTCTTGGCGGCTTCTGCGTCAGCCTTTGGAATGGCTTCCTTGACGTTCTTTGGAGCGCCGTCAACCAGGTCTTTAGCTTCTTTCAGACCCAAACCGGTCAGTTCGCGAACCGCTTTAATGACTTGCACTTTCTGGGCGCCAGCTTCAAGCAGCACGACGTTGAAGTCGGTCTTCTCTTCAACAGCAGCGGCTGTACCGCCACCGCCAGCAGCAGGAGCGGCCATGGCAGCGGCACTCACACCAAATTTCTCTTCAATGGCTTTCACCAGTTCGTTGAGTTCCATGACCGTCATGCTGTCAAGCGAGGTCAAAAATGCGTCTTTATCGAATGCCATTTTGAATTTTCCTAAAAATAAGTTGGTTTAAATTACGCTGCCACGGATTCGGCTACAGCTTCTTCAGCTGCAGAGGCGTCGCTGCCGCCCTTTTTGGCCGCCACGGCACCCAGCACAACGGCTGTACGCGAAATTGGCGACATCAACAAACCACAGATCTGAGCCAGCAACACTTCTTTTGAAGGAATACTTGCCAGCTGCTTAACGCCGTTCACATCCAAGGCTTTACCTGCAAATGCACCACCGCGGATAACTAACTTGTCGTTGGTTTTCGCGAAATCCGCCACTACTTTCGCAGCAGCTACTGCATCGACAGAAAAGCCATAGACCAGCGGTCCAGTCATCTGATCGGACACAACTTCAAATGCGCTGCCCGCTACAGCACGACGTGCCAGAGTGTTTTTCAAAACACTCAAAGTCACACCGAAGCTGCGAGCTTGGCTACGCAGTTTGGTCATATCAGCAACCGTGATACCACGGTATTCCGCCATCACGAGCGTTTGAGCTTTGGCTGCGAGGCCAGTCACTTCATCAATGACGGCTTGTTTCTCACTGCGATTGAGACTCAAGGTCTACTCCTTAAAATGTATTTTCTAGCAACTACTGCTGCAGTTACCATTGAATACGCCTATATTCAGCGACCAACTGTTCTAGACTTTTTTCAAAATCTTGTCTGCAGCGGGGTCGCCATCTGCGCTGGCTGGCTTCAAAAAGCTCGATTAAGTACCAGGTCTAAAACCTGCCACGCCAACGGTCTTGGATGACCTGCTGGACAAAAACTCCAGCAGCCCACCACATTGAATGACTCTTGCGAGCCATTCAAATTCTTTTCGTTACGCCGCGATAGTTTGTGTGTCAACGCGAACGCCTACCCCCATCGTTGACGATACTGCAACTTTGCGCAAATACACGCCCTTGCTGGTAGCCGGCTTGGCCTTGACCAGCGCCTCAATCAGCGCTGCCAGGTTACCTTGCAATTTGGCATTATCGAATGAGCGGCGACCAATGGTGCCGTGTACGATACCAGCTTTGTCGACACGGAACTGGACTTGGCCAGCTTTGGCGTTCCTGACGGCAGTCGCTACATCAGGCGTCACCGTGCCAACTTTAGGGTTGGGCATCAGACCACGAGGGCCAAGGATCTGACCCAAGGTACCCACAATACGCATGGCATCGGGCGAGGCAATCACCACGTCGAAATCCATCTTGCCGGCTTTGATGTCGGCCGCCAGATCATCCATGCCCACAATGTCAGCGCCAGCTGCTTTGGCTTCTTCAGCCTTGGCACCCTGAGCGAATACCGCTACACGCTTGGTTTTACCCGTGCCGTTTGGCAAGACAACAGCACCACGGACGACTTGGTCCGATTTTTTGGCGTCAATACCGAGCTGCACAGCCACATCGATAGACTCATCGAATTTGGCGACGGCGAACTCTTTTACAAGTCCCAATGCATCGGGCAGGTTATATAGCTTGTTGCTGTCGATTTTGCCCACTGCAGTTTTTTGGCGTTTGGTCAATTTGCTCATACAACACCTTCCACCGTCACGCCCATGGAACGGGCAGAACCAGCAATCGTACGGACTGCAGCATCTAAGTCAGCAGCAGTCATGTCTTTCATTTTGTGTTTGGCAATTTCTTCGAGCTGAGCTCGTGTGATCTTGCCAACCTTGACGGTGTGCGGCGTAGCCGAACCTTTGTCAAGCTTGATGGCTTTCTTGATCATCGACACGGCAGGTGGTGTCTTGATGATGAAGGTGAAGCTCTTGTCTGCAAAAGCAGTGATGACCACAGGTAGTGGTGTACCCGGCTCGATACCCTGGGTCTGCGCATTGAATGCTTTGCAGAACTCCATGATGTTCAAACCGCGTTGACCCAGAGCTGGGCCAATCGGGGGGGACGGATTGGCTTTACCAGCTGGCACTTGCAGCTTGATGAAGCCGACGATTTTTTTCGCCATACTTTTCTCCTTGCGGGTAGTAGCGCCTGAAGACTGCTAAAAGAACAAATTCAGACTTCCCGGGGTTGCACAACTCAAGCGACTCAAGCGAGCCTGCTGCACCGAGTTGCAGAGTGCAGAACTTCTCAATGCCCTGAAAGATCAGGTCTTTTCAATCTGGCTAAATTCCAGCTCCACAGGTGTTGCGCGACCGAAGATGGTCACAGATACCCGTACTTTGTTTTTATCGTAATTGACCTCTTCGACTATGCCATTGAAGTCTGTAAATGGACCATCCTTGACACGAACATACTCACCAATTTCAAACTCAACTTTGTGGCGAGGCTTTTCTGTTCCAACCTGCATTTGGCTCACAATCTTCTGGACGTCTTCTTCAGAAATCGGAGCCGGTCTATTTTTCGCGCCACCCACAAAGCCTGTTACTTTATTGGTGTGTTTCACCAAATGCCAAGTTTCGTCATCCATGACCATTTCTACCAGCACATAGCCTGGAAAAAAACGTCGTTCAGTGGTTTTCTTCTGGCCATTTTTAATCTCGACGACCTCTTCTGTCGGCACCAGAAAACGGCCAAATTTTGTCTGCATGCCGGCACGGTTAATGCGCTCAACGATGTTGCGCTCCACCGCTTTTTCCATACCAGAATAAGCATGCACAACATACCACTGCATACCGGGCGTTGGCACCAACGATGCACCCGCTGCTACTTCGTTAACAACTACTGCATTCAGATCACTCATCATCGTTTCCATCCCAGTAGCAGGTCATAAAGCGCCCATTCGAGCGTCTTGTCTGTCAACCACAAAAACAAGGCCATGACAACGACGAATGCAAATACATAAGCTGTCATCTGCATGGCCTCTTTACGTGCTGGCCAAACTACTTTTCTGACCTCGCGCACAGAGTCGCGCCCGAACCCCAGGAGTTGCCTGCCCCATTCAGAGGACAAAAATACCACCACAGCAGCCACCAAACCGACAACCAACACACTCCACTGGATTAACTGTCCTTGCCTAGCCAGCGTATAGAAACCTATAAGCGATGCAAGTAAAAGTGCAATAGCCAGCCCCAGTTTGGCTTTGTCTGCGGTGGTACTGACGGTTTCGACTTGAGAAGAAGCCATAGTTACCGGATTTCCTGTTTAATCTTGCTCGTCTCTTGAGACACCTAAGCCCACCGAAAGTCCTCGACTCTCGGTGGGCCTTATTTTTCCTCTCAAACCATCTTTACCAAAGCCACATCATCAATGCGCATTGGTGACCGATGGCAGGGGCAGTAGGAATCGAACCTACAACCTTCGGTTTTGGAGACCGACGCTCTGCCAATTGAGCTATACCCCTCCACTAAATCCAAGAAGCTATTTCTTTGTCAAGCCAGAATTTTGGCAACAACACCTGCACCGACGGTCTTGCCGCCTTCGCGGATCGCAAAGCGCAGACCTTCTTCCATCGCAATCGGGTTGATCAG
>RDZZ01000068.1 GCA_004293655.1 Polaromonas sp.
ACCCACTTTTGCAAACTGTCAGACATAAAAAATCCTTGAAAGAAGGGGAAAATTTCTAGCTCACACCGTTGCGGGCCAGCATTTGTAAATCCCAAAACTGGGAATTACTGAAGGTTTTTACAAACCTACATTTTTTACATCTTACTGTTCTAAAATAGAAAATATCACATTTCAACGGGTTTTTTTAACTTTCGCATGCACGCCACACCAAATTGATGGAATTGAGATTGTTGACAAATGGATCAGGACCAGTTCAGACGAATAATCGAAACGCTCGTACGCATTGAGACACGGCTGTCAAAGCTTGAGCGTCTCGCCGCATCGTTTGAAGGCGGGCAAAGGGGGTTTCCTCTTGGCAGGCTTGCAATACCAGCTACTTCCACCTCCACTGCTGCCGCATCTGTGTTGGCAGGTATGCCTGCACTAAGTAGCGTGCCTGTGGTGCCACAGTTACCGCCGTTACTCAACGTGTTGGAAGACGTACAAATCGAAGGTGCTGATGTACTGCCTGAAGTAGATCAATCGCTGGCTCAAATCAACATCACGCTGGGGAGCATGCAAAACGCTGAAGGCTCCATAGAGCCTGCACCCAACAAGGTGCCTGATGTGAAGACGGCGATGGACGGCATCAGCGCTGATGTCAGCTCGACGCTGGGCAAGCTGTAATGAGTGCGTCTTGAAATTTGTAGATACGGCACAGACAGCGCTCACCGAAGGTGCCGCCCAGGTCGTTGCAGCAGCCAGCAAGGCCAGCACGGTGTTGAGTTCAGGTCTGACAGACGCATTGGTGCAAGGGCAAGAAGCCGTTTCTCGGGTTGGCTCTGAGTTTGCGGAAATCACGCGTCAGCTAGGTACCTTGGCAACTGCGTTGAATCCTCAGGATGTTGTCAGCGATTTGGCTCCCGCACTCAGCAATTTACAAACCGACCTGCAAGCCATTCCAGCACAGCTGGCATCAGCTGGACAGCGCCTGATAGAGGCAGGTCAAGGTTTGAGCAGTGTGACTACCGACTTCAAGACATTAGCGACTGGAGTGACTGCATTGCCGCAACGTTTGATGGCTCTGCGCCCTGATTTATCAGGGTTGATGCCAAGCATCAATATACTTTTGGACCGGGTGCAAGCCTTGTCGGGTAAGGCTGGTGCCGTCCAGCCTAAACTTGCAAAGTTGGCCAGTGATTTGCAACCACTGCAAAGCAGCCTGGTGGCGCTGCAGAGTCCAGTTAACATCTTGTCCCCTGTGGCGCGCCAGAAAATTCTGACCGACTTGCGGGCACTGGCTGAAACTGCAGGCGTGCGGACACGTTCAAGCGTGACAGAACTCAGCCAGGGTATCCGCCAAGAGGCTGACGCGATTCAGACCCAGCTTGGCAGCATGTCCGATGGTCTGGCCCAGTCGGTTGAAAAGATGGCAGGCGATATCGCTGCACTGGCAGCCGAGCTGTTTGACCTGCTCAGGCCCATGCAGGAGAAACTGGTGGCGGCTGTGAACGCCTTGACGGCTGAACTGACCCGGCTGCAGGAGGTCATTGATGGCTTTCACGGCAATGTGGACGAGCTTGCCGAGGCACTGAATATTCCGATCGCAAAGGTTGAGGCAGCCATCGACGGCGTGGCTCAGCAAATTTTGGCGGTAGGCGATATTGTTGACGGGGTACTTGGCGATATCGACGCTCTGATTGCCAAAGTGCGTGAGGTAGTCGCCGCAATTTTGAACACCCTGGACGAAGCAGTAGGCGGCGTAGACCATGCGCTGGACGGCTTTAGGCAAGCCATTGCAGAACTCAGCGAGGAAATTGACACCATCAAGGCGCAGCTCAATGCTCTACCGGAGCGGTTTTCTGTTGTCAACGACCAAATCGACGCTGCTGAAGCCTTGATTGAAGACATCAAATCGCGCGTCGCTGATTTTGTGCAACGCGCTGACCAGGCGCTGGTTGCAGCCAGCGTCGAACTTGATCAGGCAGGTGTGCGTTGCGACAATGCCATCACCATTTGCACCCGCTATATGATGCGGGCACCGCCGCTGATGGCAGCCCGCGTCTTGTTCATGGGGGTCAAGGCAAGCTTGCCCACCATCAAGGCCGCCATTGCAGCCGCCCGCGCTACTGTCAAAACAGCTGGTCAAACTGCCACCAGCCTGCTTGAACAAGCCCTGGGGGCAGTCGGTGCTTTACGAGGTGTCTTAGACCAGGTGATTGCCCAAATTCAACTGGCCATTGACAAGCTGGTGGCATTGCTGACGCAACTTCAGACGGCCCTGGTCACCGCTCAAGAAAAACTGGTTGAAATTTCGCAAAAACTGCATGCGGCAGTCGATGCCATCAAACCCAAACCCGAGGCGCTGATTGACCAGGTGGTGGCCGTGCGCGATGACTTTATAGCCAAAGCGCAACCCAAGGAGAAAATCGAGGCCCTACACAACAAAGTACTGAGTCTCAAAGACCAGGCTTTAGCGCCTGTACATCAGAAAATCGACGGAGCAAGTGTTCAGGCGCATGATCTGATTGACAAGGTCAAGGACAAACTCACGCCGCCGGCCGATGCGTTAAAAGCCAAGCTCGACGAGCTGGATACACATTTGGCTGCCCTGCGCGAGCAGATTGAAATGCCTGGACAACGACTGCGCGAACTGCTGGACCAAGCACTGACCCAAGTCAATGCAGCATTGGACAAAGGGCGTAAAGCGCTAGATGAAGTGCTGGCTCAGGCCGAGGCCACGGTAGAAATCGCGCTGCAACATGCTGAAGTTATGGTGGATCGTGCCCTGACGGCCGTAGAGACACAAAACACCCACCTCAACGAAGGAGTGCAACAGGTATTAAACCAAATGGATGCTGAAATAGCAGGTTTGCCGCCTGCCGCGCAACAGCTATTACAAACTGCACGTAGCATGGCCGAACAGGCTGGTGTCGATGTCAATGGTCTGGAAACCAAAGTTCAAGCCCTGCGCGAGGAAAGTGCTGCTGCCTTGCAAGCCCCACTGGAGCAGGCGCGAGGCGCAACCGATCAGGCAGAGGCCGAACAGCGCCAGCTGGCAACAACCGGGGACGAACTGCAAGCCAGCGCCGAAACCGATGCAGCCACCATGAACGGTCTGCCAGACACCACCCAAACACTCGAACAAGACTTGCAGACCAGCCGTGGTCAAGCTGAACAAGCCGCAGACAATGCCGCCAGGGCCGAGTCGGATGCAAATGCTGCACTTGAAAGCGCCACCGATGTGCTGGACAGTATTGGCGAGGAAGCCGACGCTGCCGTTTCAGATGCAGCAGCCGAAGCTGAATCGGTCAACGATGAACTCAAGGCAGGTCTCGCTGGACTGGCTGCAGAAATGACATCTCTGCGCACATCTGTCGAGCAAGCTCAGGCAAGTATGGGCGAGCAGTGTGACCAGACCCTGAAAGACGTCGAAGGTTATCGCGATGAAGGGCAATCGCATATCAACGCCGCCATGACTGATGTAAAGACAGCCCAGGCTCAGACAGAGGCGGCTAAGGCTGATGTACAAGCTGCAGAAGCCATTGTCGATGCCGAGGTTGTCAAGCACGGGGGTGCTGCTTTGCCGCGTAATACAGCCGCTGCAGAAACTGACAAGGCCGGTAAAGCAGAACAAGAGGCAGGAGCCACTGCAGCCGCTGCCACAACAGGCACGCCCACTGACCAGAGTGCTGACAAAGCACCTGCGGCCAAGACAACGCCAGACACGACCAGTGCTAGCCCAGATCAAGACCCCGCTCAGGTTGCGTCAGACAGACCGGCATCTGTTGAAGGTTCTGCCGGTACACGCGCCTCTGACAATAACGAATCCAAGACCAGTCAGCCGGATACGAGTGATGCACCGATTACCAGTGACTCCAGCAGTTCGCCAGATAGCACACACAACGACGATGATGCCAATGCTGTTGCCGATAGCGGCGCTGGCAGTGAGACGGCGATTTCAGATGACGCAGCTGACTCTTCTGCAGAAGGCAAGGAGACTGCTGAAGATTTAACAGACACTGCTACCAAAGGTGGTACCTTGACCAGCGCTATAAGTGCGCCCGCAGCAGCCATGTCCACTGGCGATCAAGTCGATGAGCATGCTGATGGACTCCCTTCAGCCAAGGCAATGCCGCAGGCAGTTGCCACCAGCGCAGCTCAAGACCTAGTGCCACCAGATACGCCAGTATCTGGCGAAAACGCGCTAGATACGACGGCTGCTGGCAGCGACAGACGCAAGACCATCGAGCCGAACACGGACGACACACTGATCATTGACAAAACTGACGGGGCACCAGAGGCGATGACCAGTGGAGATGAAGCAAATATCGTCATTGCTGACGGTGACGCGACACCCGAAAGCAAGGAGCTTGACTTTTCTATGAGGGACGCACAGGCCACCGAAGACCCGGTAGATGGTGGTCAGGATGCAGAGCCTCACCAAACTGCTCCTTCATCAGACCAGAAAGCCAGAACAGCAATTACTCAGCCTGACAGCCTGGAACCCCGCGCGCAAGTCGATGTTCCAGAGCGAGATCCGCCTGCAGGCAAAACTGCAACCATCCCGCCGTCTGTTGCAGGTAGTGCTCGGAAAGTTCAAGAAAAGGGTGCAGACTTGGCTACGCAGAAGCTCGAAGGTGCTGAAAAAACTGAACGTACGATTGATGAGGTCATTGACGTACAAAAGCCGGAATCTGCTGAATCAACGGCTTCTGTAGGCCAACTGTTAAGTCAGCATGGCAAAAGCCCAGCGGTCGTTAAGTCTGTCGCAATGCCGGCACCGCTGGTACAGCCGAACATATCCGGCGGATTGACGGCTGAAACTGACATGGATGGATTGCTCAGGCCAGACACCACAGGCGCTTGCATTGACTTGTCAGCTATCGACCCCGTACCTCCTGCATCCATCAAACCGCAAGCAGTGTCGAAGCTGGCAGGCAGCGATCCGAGCTCACCACTCCAGGGCTAAGGACAGACCAAGGCGACTGCCGCGCAGGCACCGATGACTGTGACGCTGGTACGGGCCATGGCACAAATCGGATCGACTGCAACAAACAAAATGAAGGCTGCTTCAAAAGGCAAGCCCAGATAACCGCAAACTGTTCCAACCAGCGAGATCGTCAATATCCCGGCCATGCCAGTCGAGGCAAAACCAGAAATCACAGAAACACCTGCCACCAACAGGATTTCCCAAGCACTCAGGGGACGACCGTAAAGGGCTGCAACGAACAAAGTGCCACATACAAAATAAGCAATGGCTCCTGTGCGCAGCAAGGACACACTCAAGGGCACTAGCAATTCCACGCGTGATCGGCTGAACCTCAGATGACCCACCAAGCCATCCACCATGGCGGGCATGCAAGTCGCACTGTTGTTGGTAGCTACGCCCAATATGAATGCTTCACGCATTGAATTGAGCGTTTTTTTGAAAGTGCAGCCTGAACGAAGGCTCAAGATAACAATGCTCAAAAGTAACAGCACCGCACTGACAGCCAGGAAAGTCAATACAAAGCTCAGCATGTTCAACAGCGGCTCCAGCCCTGTATTTGCAATCTGGCTGGCTGTCATGCACACCAATACAAATGGCACGGGAAGAGTTACCCAGCGTGTGAGCGTTTGGCAGGCATGATAGACAGTTTCCAGAGACTGACTCAGCCCGTCAGCCAGGCGTCCTGGCACCTGACCTATCGCAAAACCAAACAGCAGAGCAAAGACCAAAGCCTTCAGAGTCTCGCCGTTGGCCAGTGAGGCAAAAATGTTGGATGGAATCAGTGAAGCCAGAACATCTTGCAGGGTAAGGCTTTTAGGCGGCTCATCAATTGTGCGGAAGGCCATGTTGATGTTACTGCTGTCGGTATCTGCACCCACCAGGTTGCCCAAGGCTACACGGGTTTCGGGAGTGATGTCACTGCCAGGCTTGAGAACCAGCGCACCAAAGGCGGACAGCAGTGCGGCTGTGACAGAAATGACAAGAAAGACGACCAGCATGCGGCCCAGTAACTGCGCTTCACCGCCATCGCGAAACAGCTTTTGCAAGCTGAAGATGACGGCTGACACCATAAAGGGCAGCACGATCATTTTGAGCAAGTCAACGTAAACTGTGCCGACAACAGCAAGGCTCTTGGAAAAATCGGGTATGGCCCAGCCTAAAAATCCGCCAATCAACAAACAACCCAGCACTGTCCAGGGGCTGCTTGAGAAAGCCTTGAAGCGCTGTAGTCTGGAGACTTGAACCGAGGTGGACAGCGTCATTTCATCCTCTTGAGCAAACCGTTAACGGTGAGCTTTTCAGGCTGGTTTGCAATAATCTCGTTGACAAACGACTGCAGCACGAAATCGCGTGGGCCGACCATGACACACAAGATCGATTCCAGATCGCTGAAGCTGACAGTACGCAAAGTCAGTGCCAAAGTAGGGTCAGACTGCATGATCGTGCGCACTTCAATCGCATCTCTGTATGCCGCCACTACCTCCCCTTTTTTGACAGCTTCAACCGCTGTAGCCCAGGTGGGGTAGGGCACGATGGTGGCCTTGATGAAGTTACGACGCGCAAACTCCTCCCAGGCCGAGCCTGCAAGGACAGAAATCTTGCCATTGAAATTTCGGACAGCCTGCGCGACAGACTGGTCTCGTGCAACACTGGCAAAGGCGAGGCGATTGATCAGCAGCGAGTGCTCCAGCCGCATGTAAGGATCGCTAAAAAGAACATATTTGGCACGTTTGAGCGTGCGCGCCAGTTTACTGACGCCAAGATCAGCACGACCCATGGCTACCAGCTCCACCACCTCGTCGTAGGTTTTGGCGCTACGGTCAAAACGGATCGGTACCTTCAACTCATCACTTATCTGTTGTGCCAGCTCAATGTCCACGCCCACCAGCTTACCGTTCACTTCGTACACGAAAGGAACGGTATCGCGGCTCATGACGGCCACAATCAACTCGCCGCGCGCAATGATACGGGCAATTTCAGGCGCGACAAGTCTGCCATCTGGCATGCGAACCACACCGCTGTCGTTCGCGGTTGGCGGTTGCAACTCAGCTTTTGCAACACCCACGTTGGCTGGTGCGGCGGGTTTTGCGGAGGTCGTGGGGTTCGTTTGTGCCAAGGCCAAGACTGGCAGCATGAACAAAGCCGCCAGTGCTGCGGCAAAGCCTGTTTTCATTCGGGCCAAAAGAGGAAACTTCATTGTCTTATCCTGGCTAGCTTGACAAGTTCGGGAATGGCAAACTTTGCAATCACTGGTGAGCTGATTTTGTGCATGTCCACGACGCTGGCACCCGGGGGTATGGCGATGCGTGGTGACATCGCGATCAACTCCCCGGTGTCAAAACCATCGTCAACCCTGTGCAATGCAGCCGAAGTGTAGCTGTGACCATCCTCCATCAGCGCCTTGAACGGATTGGGCCCCGCATACTTGGACGGCCAGCCGTCTTCGATGCATGGGTGAATGTTGAAAAATCCAAACTTGGGATAGTTGAACAATCTGGCGTCAATGCGCTGGCCGAAAGTGGCGGAAATCGCATAATCCGGGTTCCACTCGTTTTCATACAGCTTGTAGAAAGGCTCATTTTTAACGCGTCCTTTGTAAACCTCAATGAGATGCTGATGAGCGAGCTTTTCCACCATGGTTTCTTCGATTTCAGTGTGCGGGTATTGCCAGACACGTTTGTGGCGACTTATGAAGGTTTGCTGCGCATCATCGGTGGCCACGCCCACAACATGAAACAGGTCTTTGAAGGGGCCTCGCAACAGCTCATCGAGCACAAAGTAACCACGATAAAAGCTGCCAAAGACTGCAATTCTGATTTTATGGGTACTCATAGCCTATGCTCTGCAAGAATGATTGTCGTGGTGTCGACAAAAAAGAACGGCAACCAGCACTCAATCTGGGTCTGTCTGAACAGTTCGAATTGATTGTCACATGAAAAGTCAAGACTTTAACGCTTTGGTCATGGCGTGAGCCTGATGCGAAGCAAAGCAGCGGCAAAACCAACTTTTGAACAGCACAGATGCGCCAACTCATTCAGCCCGGACAACAGGATGTCCGGCTTTTTCACTGCCTGCGTGTTCGCTGGGCGGGGGTGGACATGCAGAAAATCGTGTTCGGCGCACACAACCTGATGTGTTCGATACCGGCATGGGTACGGGTATCGAACACATTGAGATGCTCAAGCTGCAGCAGCAGCTCCACCAGTTACAGAGAAGGCCTATTTTTTGGCTAAGAAAAAACGTCTTTCGTCTTCGCCCGCCGACCGGGTGGTAGCACTTGCCAGCGCTGGCCATGCCGCGCCTGCCATGGCCGCGCCAAGCCCGCCTCTGGAGCCAGCGGGCAGCAGCCGCACCGTTGCCATTTTGGCTGTGATGGTGTTTTTGACACCCGCGCTGGGCGTGCCTTACGAAGAAATGCTGCAAGACACGCTCAAATCCATGCTGGTGTCGTTTGCAGCACTGGCCGCTGGCCTGCTGTTTTTTCTGCACCAGCGACAACCAACAAACGCCCTGCGCTGGCACGGCGTGATGTGGCTGCCGCTGGGCTTGATGGCTTATGCGCTGGGCAGCATGGTCTGGTCGCATACTTATCTGGGCGGTGTGGAGGCTACTCGCTGGTTTGTGTTTTCTCTGCTGCTCTGGCTGGGGCTCAACACGCTCTCGCGCGAGCGTGCCCCGCAGCTGATAGCGGCCATTCACTGGGGGGCTGTGGTCGCGTCAAGCTGGACGGCGTTGCAGTTCTGGTTTGACTGGCGTTTTTTTCCGCAGGGGCCGAATCCGGCATCGACCTTTGTCAACCGCAATTTTTTCGCCGAGTTCGTGGTGTGTACGCTGCCTTTTTCAGCCCTGCTGCTGGCGCAGGCGCGCAGCACACCGCGCGTTGCCCTGCTGGCTTTGACGCTGGGCTTGAACATCGTGGCCCTGATGATGACCGGAACCCGAGGCGCTTTGAGTGCGCTGTGGCTGCTGCTCGTGCCGCTGCTGACACTGTTGCTGGCGTTGCCCCTGCTGGCCGTGCTGGGTCGCAAGCGCAGTCCACTTTCAAACTGGAACAGCTCCAGGCGCTGGCTTGCGGGCGGTGTGCTGCTGGCCACGGTTTTCGGGCTGGGCTTGACAAGCACGGGCAACCCAAAAATAGTGGCTGATTCAGGCGGTGCAGCGGTCACCGCTTTTGACCGGGCTTTTAAGCGCACGGCATCCATATCGGTGGATGACACCTCTTTGAACGTGCGTTTTGTGATGTGGCGCGCCACGGCCCGCATCATCTGGGCGCATCCTGTCACAGGCATTGGGGCCGGTGCCTGGGAGGCCGTGGTGCCGCTCTACCAAAATGACGGCACACAGATCGAGACCGACTACTACGCGCACAACGAGCCGCTGCAGCTGCTGGCCGAATATGGCGTGACCGGGCTGGCTTTTTTGCTGGCATTGTGGATCTATCTGCTGTATGCCGCGTGGGCCACCTGGCGCAACCGCTCTGCACAAGCTCTGTCTGAGGCACCGCTGCGGTGTGCGGTGCTGGCCAGTTTGCTGGCGCTGATGTGGGTCAGCAACATCGGTTTTCCGTGGCGGCTGGCGACAACGGGCAGCCTGTTTGCCCTGAGCCTGGCGTTGTTGGCTGCTTCTGACGCCCGGCTAAGCAACCCGGGGCCGTTGCGCGCAGTCCTGGTGTCCTTCAAACCCATGCACGCGCGGGGCATGGCCGCTGTGATGGTGGTTTGCCTGGCGCTGGCGGGCACCATCAGCCAGCAGGCCATGGCCGTGGAGAAAAAATTGGTCACGGCGGTCAAGATAGCGCTGGCCATCTCGGCCTCGGGCGACGCCAACCATCCGCAGTGGGACCCCTTTAAAAACAACCTGCTGACGCTGACGCGCGAAGGCGTGGCCATCAACCCGCATTACCGAAAGATCACGCCCATGGTCGCTGACGAGCTGGGGCGCTGGGGCGACTGGCAAAACGCCGTCTGGGTGTGGGAGTCGGTGGTGGCCTCGCGCCCTCATGTGGTGGTCATCCTGGCCAATATTGCGCGTGGCCATGCACAATTGGGCAACCACGCCAAGGCCATGCAGTACCTGGCGCGCTGTGAAGCGCTGCAGCCCCGGTCGGCATACGTTCGCTCGCTCAAGCTGGTGTTGCTCAGCCGCCAGGGCCGGGAGGCTGAAGCGCTCAAGCTGGCAAAACAGTCCCTGCAAGAGGGTATCTACGACGCAGACCTGCTCAACACCACCCATCTGTTGGGCACACAAGGCCGGGACGCAGAGCTGGCGGCCCAAAGTCTGGCGCTGCGGCAACAACACTTTCCTGATGCGAAATGACTCAGGCCTGAACGGCTCCGCTGGCCGCTTGAGCCGTTCAGGGCGTGAGGGCCGCTTAAATATCTTCCAGCAAGGCGTAGGGCATGGCCAGCAACGTCAGCACTGGGCCTGTGCTGCTGCCCAGGCAAAGCGCTGGGCTGTCTGAGGATGTTGATGCCGCTGCAGTTTGCATCGACACAATGGCATCAAAACCACCCGCCGGATGAGGCGCGCAGGCCGCCACCATGCCGCAGGGCTGGTCTGGGTCAGTGGCTTGAAACACTTCTTGCCCCACACTGGCCTCACCACTGCCATGCACCAGATAAGCGCGGCGCTTGAGAATGCCGCGAAACTGGCTGCGCGCCACGATCTCCTGGCCCGGATAGCAGCCTTTTTTGAAGCTGACGCCGCCAACAGACTCGTAATTGAGCATTTGCGGCACGAAAGCTTCAAAAATGGGTTGCGTGACCATGGCAATGCCAGAGCGCACTTCCAGCCAGTTCCAAATTGGCAAGGGCATGTCTGCGCCGGCGGGCGGCTGCGTACCCGCGGGGGCACACCAAAGAGCACGGGCCTGCCCGGCACCTGGGTATAAAAATACCAAGTTTGCGGTATCAATATCGTTTTTTGACCACACAGCACCTGCGCTGGCAGCTATTGATTCAATAGCAGAACCCGCCAGGCCATAAAGTACGAACTCGCCACTGGCGTCAAGCAACACCGCTTTGGCCCGCATCACAAACATCGACAGGCGTTTGCGGGTTTGCTCCAGAATGTCCCGGCTGCACACCAGCAACACCTCTTGCGGGCTGCGCTTGAACACCACAAAACTCGCTTGCATGCGGCCCTTGACGTTGCAAAAAGCCGCCAGACGCGACTCTGACAAGCTCATCAAAGCGACATCCTGCGTCAGCTGACCCTGCAAGAATTTGACCGCGTCGTCTCCGGTCACCCGGATCACGCCCAGATGTGGGAGCAGGCAGACGCCCGACAAATCAGAGGGTGGCGGGTTGGCTGTCAGGACGGCGGCAGGAGAAAGTGGCGTGTGCATAGGCTCAATTATCATAGGTGTGCTGTTTTTGCTGACTTTGCTGGCTTTGCTGACTGCGGCAAAAAGATTCTTGAAAAGGTAGATGGTTGGTGCGTGCATTTTTTACAAGGCTTCTGGGCCTGATTTTTTTGACCGCTGCGCTGGCAGCTGGCATCACTTGGTGGTGGCTCCATGCACCCTTGCGCCTGAATTTGCCGCCCGGCGCGCAGGTGCTCGATCTTGAAATTGAGCCTGGAATCACTGCCAATGCGGTGGCAAGGGTGGTGGCAGATACCGGGGTGATGGTGCCTGCCGTGCTGCTGCAAACCTGGTTTCGCTTGTCTGGCCAGGCCCGGCAAATCAAGGCGGGCAGCTACGAGGTCACACCGGGCACCACGCCACGCACGCTGCTGAGCATGCTGGTGCGCGGCGACCAGACACTTAAAAGCATCACCCTGGTCGAGGGCTGGAACTTCAACCAGGTACGTGCAGCGCTCCTGAAAGCAGAGCAGCTAACCCCCGATACACAAGCCCTGGACCCGGAAACCATCATGAAAAAACTCGGTATGCCGGGCGTGTACCCTGAAGGGCGGTTTTTCCCCGATACCTACACCTACGCCAAAGGTGCCAGTGACTTGACAGTGCTCAAGCGTGCCGCCCGCGCCATGGACAAGCGCATGGATGCAGCCTGGGCCGCGCGCAGCCCGGACACACCACTCAAAAATGCCCTGGAAGCCTTGACGCTGGCCAGCATTGTGGAGAAAGAAACCGGCAAGCCCGCAGACCGTGGCCAGATTGCCGGGGTGTTTACCAACCGGTTGCGCATCGGCATGCTGCTGCAAACCGACCCCACCGTCATCTACGGGATGGGCGACAAATTTGACGGCAATCTGCGCAAACGCGACCTGCAAACCGACACACCCTACAACACCTACACCCGCGCCGGCCTGCCGCCCACGCCGATTGCCATGCCGGGCCGGGCCGCCCTGCTGGCAGCGGTGCAGCCAGCGCCTACCGAAGCGCTTTACTTTGTGGCGCGGGGCGATGGCAGCAGTCAGTTCAGCGCCAGTCTGGAGGAGCACAACCGTGCGGTCAACAAATACATTCGGGGCAGATAACATGCGGCAAAGCCTGTCAGATACCGGCCTCTTCATCAGCTTTGAAGGCATAGACGGCGCTGGAAAGTCCACCCACATTGCAGCGCTTGCACAGGCTTTCAAGGCCGCTGGCCGCACCGTGACGTCAAGCCGGGAGCCGGGCGGCACACCACTGGCCGAAAAACTGCGCGCTCTGGTGCTCAACGACGCCATGGACCCGCTTACAGAAGCGTTGTTGATGTTCGCCGCCCGGCGCGACCATATCAACAACGTGATTGCACCCGCCCTGCAAAGAGGCGAGGTGGTGCTGTGTGACCGGTTTACCGATGCCACGTTCGCCTACCAGGGCGCAGGCCGTGGGTTTGACATGGGTGTGCTCAAAACACTTGAAGGGTGGGTGCAATGCCAGGACACGCCAGTAACTGACGCTGCCCAAGCTACCCAGGCTGCTGGCTGGCAACTGCTGCAGCCCGACCTCACGGTCTGGTTTGATCTGGCTGCTGAGGAGGCTGCCCGGCGGCTGGTGGGCGCACGTGTGCCCGACAAGTTTGAAGCCCAGCCGGTTGAATTTTTTCGCCGGGTAGCACGTGGATATGCCCAGCGTTTACAGGCCGACCCGAAGCGCTTTGCCCGCATTGACGCTTCGCTGCCCCGGGAGGCGGTGTGGCTTGACGTCAGGCAGGTGTGTGTGGCCAAAGGCTGGCTGCCATGACCACAGCAGCGCTGGCCCCCTGGCTGCAAACCCAGCTGCAAAGCCTGCTGGCCCAACGCGGCCATGCCTGGCTGCTGCACGGCCCCTCGGGTCTGGGCCAGTTTGAACTGGCTATTGGCCTGGCGCGCACCTGGTTGTGCGAGAAACCGACATCTGCGGGTGCGTGTGGCGTCTGCAGCAGCTGCCACGCCATTGACGTTCACACCCACGCCGACCTGTGCATGCTGATGCCCGAGACGCTGTTTTTAGAACTCGGCTGGCCGCTGGACGAGAAAACCCAGGACGAGCTGGACAGCAAAAAACGCAAGCCCAGCCGGGAAATCAAGGTCGACGCCGCCCGCGAAGCGGTGTCTTTTACCCAGTTCACCCGCTCACGCGGCACGACCAAGGTGGTGCTGGTGTTTCCTGCCGAGCGCATGAACGGCATCACGGCCAACACGCTGCTGAAAACGCTGGAAGAGCCGCCCGGTGCCGTCAAATTCATTTTGGCAACCCAGGCCGCCCACCAGTTGCTGCCCACCATTCGCAGCCGCTGCCTGGGGCACACCCTGCATTGGCCTACGTTTGACGAGGCGCTGGCCTGGCTGCAGAGCCAGGTACACACAACGGCAAGTCGGGCAAATCAGGCAAGCGATGCCAGCGACAAAAAAGCATTCAAAGCCCCGAGTGTGGATGATCTGAAAACGCTCTTGACAGCCGCTGGCGGACGCCCCGCTGACGCTTTGGTGTGGGTCTTGAACGGTCAGGCCAGCGCACTGGCGCAAAGCTGGCAAGCCCTGCCCAAAGCCATGGCGCGGGGAGATGCCGCGGCATTGGCCGATTGGGCACCGGCTCAGGCCGTCGATGCCCTTCAAAAACTCTGCCATGATGTCTGGGCCGTCAAAGTCGGCGCGCCGCCACGGTTTTTCAGCCTTCAAGACTTGCCTGTCAGTTCACAGAGTTCACCCGGCAGCGACAGCATGCAGGCGCTGGCCAGCTGGTCAAAAGAGCTGGTCAGCACGGCCAGAACAGTTGACCATCCCTACAACCCCGGCCTGATGCTGGAGTCACTGGCCAGCCGGGCCAGACTGGCCCTGGCGGTCGGCTCAAGGCGCGCTGAGTCACTGCATGGGGTAACCTAGGGACTCTCTGCATAACTCCCTGCGGTCTGTGGTCAAGCGGACTCGGGCGGTCTGCTGCGTTGTTTTTCTTGCCAATAGCTGTGCTGTTGGCTGCAAAAAGGCGCCTTGGCCAGCCCATCCCGCGCCGACTGCCACAGCCTCGCCAGAGTTGTGCAGAGGACCCCTAGAGAGCCCTTGCGTTCGCAACCCACTTACAAACCAACACCATGAGCACCAACCTAAACGCCAGTTCCCCCGCCGCCCCAGGAACCGCTGCCCGCCCCAGCGTGGTACAGCTGGCCATCAAGGAAAAAGCGGCCCTTTATGCCGCTTACATTCCCTTGTTTCGGGAGGGTGGGGTGTTCATTCCCACCACCCGCGACTACAAGCTGGGCGCTGATGTGTACGTTTTGATGACGCTGCCCGACGACACCCAGCGCTACCCAGTCGCTGGCAAGGTGGCCTGGATCACGCCGGCCCAGGCCGCAGGCAACCGCACCCAAGGCGTGGGCGTGCGCTTTCCGAGTGATGAAAAGTCACGCTTGCTCAAGCTCAAGATCGAAGAGATTCTCGGCTCTCATCTGGCGTCTGAGCGCCCAACGCAAACCGTTTGACATCAGCAGGCCGTTATTTGCTATTATTTTTATAGCTATAAAACCTTATACCCATTGCCACAGCCGCATTTTTTATGCTTAACTCAGCACCATGTTCACAGATTCTCACTGCCACCTGAGTTTTCCCGCACTGAAGGCGCAACTGCCGCAGATTCGCGAAGCCATGCAGCAGGCGCATGTCAGCCGCGCCTTGTGCATCTGCACCACCCTGGAAGAGTTTGACGATGTCCATGCGCTGGCGATGACGTATGACAACTTCTGGTCCAGCGTTGGCGTGCATCCTGACAATGAAGGTGTCGCCGAGCCCAGCGTGGATGACCTGGTAGCGCGTTCAGCCTTGCCCAAAGTGGTGGGTATTGGTGAAACCGGACTGGACTACTTTCGCTTAGGCGAGCGGACGCTGGCCGATATGGCGTGGCAGCGCGAGCGGTTTCGGGTGCATATCCGCGCCGCCAGGCAGACGGGTAAACCGCTCATCATCCACACCCGCAATGCGTCTGACCACACGCTGGCTATCTTGAAAGAAGAAGGCGAGGGCACGGACTCGGCGGGCCGGGCAGGCGGTGTTTTTCATTGTTTTACTGAAACCGAGGCGGTCGCCCGTGCCGCGCTGGACATGGGGTTCTACATTTCTTTCTCCGGTATCCTGACCTTCAAGACCGCGGCTGATTTGCGCGAAGTCGCCCGGTTTGTACCGCTTGACCGCATGCTGATCGAGACGGACAGCCCTTACCTGGCCCCCGTGCCCTACCGGGGCAAAACCAACAACCCATCATATGTACCTTATGTTGCCCAGCTGATTGCACAGCTCAAGGGCCAGAGCCTGGAGACCATCGCCCACGCCACGAGCCGTAATTTCGAGCAGCTTTTCACGGGTGTCACCGCATGAAAACGCGTTGGTTTAGCCATTGGATCAGCCGCCTGAAAAAATTGCTGTGCCTGCTGGCCCTTGCAGGTTTGAACACGGCCTTTGCAGGCTCCTACGAAGACTTCTTTCAGGCTGTCAAACGTGACGACGCACGGGCTGTACAGCAACTGCTGGCGCGTGGCTTTGACGCCAACACACTCGACCCGCAAGGCCAGAGTGGCCTGGCAAATGCCTTGCGGGAGCCCTCCCCCAAAGTCGCCCAGCTGCTGATTGACTGGCCCCAGACCGACTTGAACGCCCTGAGCGTGCAAGGCGAAAGCCCGCTGATGCTCGCCGCCATCAAGGGCGAGCGCGAGCTGGTGGAGAAAATGATCAAAAAAGGCGCGGACGTGAACAAAACGGGCTGGACGCCGCTGCACTACGCAGCCAGCGCGGGCCAGATCGACGTCATGCGCTTGCTGCTGGAAAACCATGCCTATATTGATGCCGAGTCGCCCAATGGCTCCACACCGTTGATGATGGCCAGCATGTACGGCACGCAAGCGGCTGTCCAGTTGCTGCTTGAAGAAGGGGCTGACCCGTTGCTCAAAAACCAGCAAGGCTTGACGGCGCTGCAGTTTGCCGAAAGCGCCAATCGGCTCAATGCCGCCACAATGCTTGAAAACGCGGCCAGAAAAACACGCGCCCAGAGACCGCCTGGAACGTGGTGACGCTCAGAAGGTCAACCCCGATGGACGGGCCATGAGCGAGCACAGGCCAGCAGCACGTGATTCAACAACCAGCGAGACACCGCATGAGACTCCACAACAAATCCATCATCGTCACCGGCTCGGGCAGCGGTATTGGCGAAGGCATTGCCCTGCGCCTGGCTCAAGAAGGCGCGCAGGTCATCGTCAATGACATTGATGTCGCGATGGGTGAACGCGTTGCAGCAAAAATCATCAAGGCGGGCGGTGCAGCATCGTTTTTCGCCGCAGATATTACCAAGTCGGCCGAAGTCAAAGCACTGGTGGCAGCTGCGGTTGAGCGCCACGGCAAGCTCGACGTGGTGGTCAACAACGCAGGCTGGACGCACCGCAACCAGAGCGCCCTGGACGTGAGTGAGGACGACTTCGACAAGTGCTACGCCATCAATGTCAAAAGCATTTACCTCTCGACCATCCATGCCGTGCCGGTTTTCAAGGCGCAGGGCGGTGGGAGTTTTATCAACATCGCCTCGACGGCGGGTGTGCGCCCGCGCCCTGGCCTGAGCTGGTACAACGGCTCCAAAGGCGCGGTCATCACCACGTCCAAGTCCTTAGCCGCTGAACTGGGGCCGGACAACATTCGGGTCAATTGCATCAACCCGGTGTTCAACCCGCACACGGGTTTGTCAGCGGAGTTTGCCGGCGGGCCGCTGGACGAGGCGCGCCTGGAAAAGTTCAAGGCCAGCATTCCGCTGGGGCGCTTTTCAAGCGCGCTTGACGTGGCCAACGCAGCGCTGTATTTGGCCAGCAGCGAGGCGGACTTCATCAGTGGCGTGTGTATTGAGGTCGATGGGGCGCGGTGTGTTTGACAAAAAACTCAAAAATACTGCAAAATGACAGCATTTTGCAAGCAAAGGAGTCCATCATGGCCACCATGACTGTCAGAGAGCTGCCAGAAGACCTTCAGGCATTTTTAAAAGCCGATGCTGCGGCCAACCAGCGCTCTGTGAACAAGCAAGTCATTGTGGCGCTGCAGTCCTACCGCGATGCCAAGCTCGCACAGACGCCCAGTGCCAGCACGCCCGATCAGAAAATTTCAGCCATGAACCAAATTCGTGCAGACATTCAGCGTGAAATGGTGCATGACGCGCGTACCGATGACGAACTGGCTGGCTACAACCAACACGGTTGTTTCGATTGATGACGCCGCCTGATCGACTTGTTGTGGATTCGTCGGCAGTGATGGCTTGTTGCCTGGGAGAAACAGGCTTCGAAAAGCTTGAAAAGTTGTTAACCGGACATGCGCAACTGCTCATGAGCGCCCCGACACGGCTTGAGCTGGGTATTGTTTCGCTGAATCGAAACATTCAACGGCAAGTCGATGAGGCGATAGGGTCTTATCAGATTCTGGTGGAACCGTTTACCCCTGCCCAAGCTGAGCTGGCAATACAGGCCTTCACAAAATATGGCAAAGGCCGCCACCCTGCAGCTCTGAACTTTGGCGACTGCTGCGCCTATGCGCTGGCCAAAGCATTGAGGTTGCCACTTTTGTACAAAGGCAATGATTTTGCGCAAACCGACATTGCATCGGCTTTGGCATCTTCTTTGGCGTAAGCTGACAGCCTCATGTCTGCCCGCATCATTCCCATCGTCAATCAACTGGCCAGCAAACTGGCGGCTGATCTGGCAACCCAGGCCTACCCAAGCACTGGACTGCTCACCGACACCCTCGCCCGCCCGCTGCGCGACCTGCGCATCAGCGTGACCGACCGCTGCAACTTCAGGTGCAGCTACTGCATGCCCAGCGAGGTGTTTGACAAAAATTATGCGTTTTTACCGCAGACATCACTGCTGAGTTTTGAAGAGATGGCGCGGCTGGCCCGCGTTTTTGTGGCGCACGGGGTGGAGAAAATCCGCATCACGGGTGGCGAGCCGCTGCTGCGAAAAAACCTGGAGGTGCTCATCGACATGCTGGCTTCAATGACCACTGTCGCTGGCAAGCCGCTGGACATCACGTTGACCACCAATGCGTCGCTGCTGGCCAAAAAAGCCCAGTCCTTGAAAGACGCTGGCCTGCAGCGCGTGACCGTCAGCCTTGACGCGCTAGACGATGCGGTATTTCGGCGCATGAACGATGTGGACTTTCCGGTCGCCGATGTGCTGCGCGGCATTGACGTGGCCAGCAAAGTCGGTTTGCACCCCATCAAGATCAACATGGTGGTCAAGCGGGGCACCAACGATCAGGAAATATTGCCCATGGC
>RDZZ01000116.1 GCA_004293655.1 Polaromonas sp.
GCGGCGACCATGAGGTTTTGCATGAACATGCCGTAATCGACCAGCGAGCCGCGTCCCATGACCTTGTCGAGCGTGAACATCAGCCCCACGGGTGCGTCAAAAAACCTGAAGTTGCGCTGCTGCTGCGCGTGCATGGCGTCTTTGTCGCCTTTGGTGATGCCCAAAAGCCCGTACAGGCCCCAGCCGTTTTCACGGCGACGGTCAATGAAGGGCGGCACCCATTTTTCAGGGTAGTAGTCATACGCCTCTTTGTACTCAGCCGCCAGCGCCGGATTGGCCCGGATGGCGTCGCCTGCGGCGCAGACCTTTTCGACCAGCTGATCGCGGCTGGCACCTTGCAATACATAGACCTTCCACGGCTGCGTATTGGTGCCCGACGGTGCTCTGGCAGCCAGTTCAAGAAGGTGGGTGAGCGTTTCACGCGGCACGGGTTGGGGCAAAAATGCGCGCATGGACTGACGCGTTTCAATGGCCTGGTCAACGAGGTTGTCAGAAAGAGCAGGGTTCACTTCAGGGTCTCCAGTGTGGTGAGTAATTGCAGGGGCAGGGAAGTAGGCCGGCGCGTGGCGCGGTCCACATAAACGTGAATGAAATGGCCTTTGGCAGCGCACGGCTGACTCGCATCAGCCGGGAAAATGCCGACTTCATAGCGCACGCTGGACGAGCCGATGTGCGCAACACGAATGCCCGCCACCACCGCCTCGGGAAAAGCCAGCGGCGCAAAATAATGGCACTGGGTTTGAACCACCAGGCCAATCACGCTGCCTGTGTGAATGTCGATGGCACCTTGCTCCATCAGCAGGCCGTTGACGGCGGTGTCAAACCAGCTGTAGTAAACAACATTGTTGACGTGGCCGTACACATCGTTGTCGCCCCAGCGGGTGCCGATGGGGCGGAAAGCTTTGTAGGCGCTTCTGGGTTCCGCATGGGGTCGTGGTGAAGTACTCATGGATAGGTAAGCCATTTATGACACAGCCGATGACACCACTGATTTTGACGCACGCCCGATGGCGCATGGCGCTCGCCCCAACAATTCCGGCAAGCGGTTGGGCACAGCGATATTGTTGCGCTGCAGCAAAATCCAGTGACCATAAGAAAAGGGCGAAAAATGCAAAGCGTCGCAGACATGTGCGCTCAGGCGCGCCAGCCAGTCCGGGATGGGAATTTGCAGTGGTTTTGAGTCGGTGTAGTCTGCTCGAAGCGCTCGCAAATACTCGGCATAGCCATAGTGACGTGTGCCCCCAAGCTCAACTTCGCGGTGGTCTGCCAGCGTTTGCAGAGCTGCCAAAGCGACGAAAGCCATCCCCAGATCAGTGGCCGTCATGGCGGCAATGCTGCCGCGCGCGCCGCGCGGAATGAAATGCACTGGCGAGCGGGACAAGCCTCGCAACCAGCTGGCACCGAACCCACCGGCACCATCGAGCAAGGAGGGCCGCACAATGCTGTAGTCCGCGCCAGAGGCCATGACGGCACGTTCTCCGAGAAGTTTGCTCGATAAAAAACGGCTGCGAGCACCCTCATGCAGGCTCAGTGCTGACGTATGGATCAAGCGTATGCTCGCTTGTGTACAAGCTGCTGCCAACGCCGCTGGCGCAAGGTGATGCACGACGTTGTAAGACTCCTGAGGCCTTTGCCGCAGGATGCCCACACAGTTGACCACCACGTCAATACCGCCAAGGAGCGATGTCCAGGCGTGCGGTGCAGTCAGGTCTTCAAATCTGGCTGGGCGAAAGCTGGCGTATGGGTAAGCGTGCGCGTGCCGCAAAGGATGGCGACTACCGATGACCACTTCTGCGCCCGATGCGTTCAACGCCGCCGCTGCATGGCGACCAATAAAACCCGTACCCCCCAACACAAGAACCCGCAGCGCGGGCCGCGTTTGAGATGCATCAGTCACAGACGCCTCGGGCATTAGTTGCTGGTGCGCCTTTTTTTCACTCATTCATCCCGCCTTATGGTTTGATTCTTACAGGTTCACCACATGCGCAGTGCAGGTCTTCAAGGAGAACTGTAAGTTCTCCAGCGCCGCCAGTAGTCCAGCGCAACGCCGTAAGTATTCACCTGCACCTGCACCGTCTCGTCAATCTTCACGCCGTAGCCGCCTGCCATGCAAAATGCCAGCGGAATGCGGCGCTGCCAGGCCCAGTCAAACACGCGGCGGTCACGCGCTTCAAGGCCGTCGTAACTCAAGGACAAGCGGCCCAGGCGGTCGCCTTCAAACGGATCTGCACCCGCCAAAAACAAGATCAGGCCGGGCTTGAAGCGCCGGTCCAGCTCATCGAGTGCGTGTTCTACAGCTTGCAGGTAAGGCCCATCGGTGCAGCCGTCTGGCAGCTCAACGTCCAGATCGCTGGCTTCTTTGCGAAACGGAAAATTTTTCTCGCCATGCATGGACAGCGTGAACACGCTGGTATCGTTTGCAAAAATGCTGGCCGTGCCGTTGCCTTGGTGAACGTCCAGATCAATCACGGCAACCTGCAGCGGCTGGCGCTGGTGGCGGTAGGTTCTGGCCCACTCCGCCTGCATCAACCGCGCTGTGACCGCCACATCATTGAAGACGCAAAAGCCGCCGCCTTTGTGGGCGTACGCATGGTGCGTGCCGCCTGCCATGTTGGCGGCAATGCCTTCGGGCCGTGTACCCAGGCCAAGTGCTGCCCGCGCTGCGGCCACCGTAGCGCCCACCGAACGGCGTGCGCGTTCGGCCATCGCCAGGCTCCACGGAAAGCCAATTTCACGCTGGGCAGGCGCTGGCAGCGTGCCCTGGGCAATGGCCTCAATGTAGGCGGGTAAATGTGCAAGTGCCAGTTCGCCGTCGGTCGCAGAAGGGGCCTGGGCCATCTGCACGGCGGGCATCTCGGCCACAACACGGTCGCGCAGCAACTTGTATTTGGCCATGGGAAACCGGTGCCCCTCAGGCAGCGGCAGAACGAAGTGGTCGGCGTAGAAGGCTTGCAAAATAAAAAGAGTTTGATGAGGACTTGAAGAGAACCTGAAGAAAAATGCCAGTGAAATACCGATAAATACCAATAAATACCAACGAAATACCAATGAAGCACCGGGCAAAAATCGAAGCGGTTGATCGTGACTCGCCAGTCGCTCGCTTGTCTATAACCAGTAACAGTACCCTGAAATGCTGCACTGCAACACAAACTGCTTGCAATGTCACGGGTTATCCCTATAATCGCGTTTATGTTGCAGTGCAGCAATTGCGGTGAAGCAATTAAAGGCAAAGCAACTCGACAGTCATTGCTGACTTTTTTGTAACCACCACTGGAGTTTAATTATGCTGACCGCTGAACAAATCATGGCCTCCCACAAAGCCAACATCGAAACCCTGTTTGGTCTGACCCACAAAGCCTTTGAAGGCGTTGAAAAACTGGTCGAACTGAACGTGCAAGCCACCAAGGCTGCCCTGGCCGAAACCGCCAACCACGCACAAGCCGTCATGGGCGTGAAAGACGCACAAGAGCTGATGGCGCTGCAAGCGGGCATGTTGCAGCCATTGGCTGAAAAAACCGCTGCCTACAGCCGCCACCTGTACGACATCGCCTCCAGCGC
>RDZZ01000069.1 GCA_004293655.1 Polaromonas sp.
TCCAGAGCAGGCGTTTGCGCGGGCACCACCGTGATGCGTGCGCCGCGCTCGGCCAGCATGCGCAAAATATTTTTCTTGACACCGAAGTCAAAGGCAACGACATGGAACCGGGGTGCTGTCTGCGTGCCATAACCCGAGTCCAGTGTCCACTCGGTTTGCGTCCACTCGTAGGTCTGTTTGACCGACACCACCTTGGCCAGGTCAAGCCCGGCCATGCTGGGTGCGCTTGTGGCCGCGGCAATGGCCTTGTCGATGGTTGCCTGCGAGACCTGCTCATCCTGACCGAGGGCCATGATGCAGCCGTTTTGTGCGCCTTTGCTGCGCAAATGACGCGTCAGCTGGCGGGTGTCAATGTTGGCAATGGCCACCGTGCCTTCTTTGAGCAGGTACTCGGACAAGGTCATGGACATGCGAAAGTTGGAAGCCAGCAGGGGCAGGTCTTTGATGATCAGGCCTGCCGCATGAATCTTTTCAGACTCGACATCCTCGGCATTGATGCCGTAGTTGCCGATGTGTGGGTAGGTCAGCGTGACGATCTGCTGGCAGTAGCTGGGGTCGGTCAGGATTTCCTGGTAACCGGTCATGGCGGTGTTGAAGACCACCTCGCCTGTCGTGGTGCCTGGCGCGCCCACCGAGGTGCCGATAAAGACCGTGCCGTCTGCGAGCGCCAATATGGCTTGAGGGGTTTTTCCTGATGTTCCCTGTAGAGACAAAAGCACTGGGTTCTCCGATTTGGTAACGGTTCGCCCAAACGCACGCAAATGTCTTGGTGAGACTTTTGCTGGCTGCTTTTATAAGGGGGATGGCTTTAAATGCGCTGGGGCGAAACTGTGTTTTGAAAAGCCTCTGATTATATCGCCCCCACGGTCGCGCACTGCGTGTCGCTTCCTGCACCTTGCAGGCCGCCGCTGCGCCTGTGGCCCGGCGAAGCCGGTTCCACGGCCTCTGCAGGCGAGAGATTCATACTCGCAATGGGTGCGTCAAGTTATCATCAATCGCATGTCGTCACGATCTTCCGCTCTGCCTGTCTGGTCTTTGGTTGCACCGATCTTGGGCTGGATTTTTCTGATGGGCGTGTGGCTTGCAGGTAACGCCGGGGGATGGTTTGTTGCTGTACTGGTATCGAGCATGCTGGGTTGTGTGCTGGCAGCCGTACACCATGCTGAGGTCATTGCACACCGCATCGGTGAGCCTTATGGCACCTTGCTGCTGGCCGTGGCAGTCACCATCATTGAGGTCGCACTGATTGTCTCGCTGATGCTCTCGGGCGGGCCGGCTACGACGGCGTTGGCGCGTGACACGGTTTTTGCCGCCGTGATGATCATCCTGAATGGCATGGTAGGGCTGTGCATGCTGGTGGGTGGCAGCCGTTTCGGTGAGCAGCGTTTTGGTCTGTATGGCGTGAGTGCCTCACTGGCGACGCTGGCCGCCATTGCTGTGCTGACACTGGTTTTGCCCAACTACACCACAACCGTGCCCGGGCCTTTTTACAGCGTTGGGCAGCTGGTCTTCATTGCGGTGGTGTCCATCGTGCTTTATGGTACGTTTGTGCTGGTTCAAACGGTACGCCACCGGGACTATTTTTTACCGAAGGAAGCCGCAGAAAACAAACAGGTCCACGCGGAACCACCCAGCACGCGGGTGGCACTGGCCAGTCTGGCATGGCTGATGGCATGTCTGGCGGCTGTGGTGCTTCTGGCCAAATCTCTGGCACCCAGCATAGAAGCGGCCGTGGTCAACGTCGGGGCGCCAGTTGCTGTGGTGGGCATCATCATTGCAGCGGTGGTCTTGCTGCCTGAAGGGCTGGCCGCCCTGCGGGCCGCGCGGGCCAATCGCCTGCAGACCAGCCTGAACCTGGCGCTGGGTTCGGCCCTGGCAAGCATTGGTTTGACGATTCCTGCCGTGGCGATTGTCTCTATTGCCACGGGCTGGCAGCTCACCCTCGGGCTGGACAACAAGTCCAGCGTGTTGCTGCTGCTGTCGCTGTTTGTGGCCACACTGTCTTTAGGAACAGGCCGCACCACGGTGCTGCAAGGCGTGACTCATCTGGTGATTTTTGCAGCTTACCTGTTCACAACCATCGTGCCTTGAGGGGGCCTGCACAACGAGCTGGCATACAGACAAATCGCCGCCGCCGCCGCCACATTGAGCGACTCTTGCCCGCCGGGCTGGTCGATGCGTACCTTCAGGCTGGCCTGGTGGATCAGCTCTTGCCGCACGCCCTGCCCTTCGTGGCCCAATGCCCAGGCACAGGGCATGGCAAGCGCATTGATGTCCGTGAGCTGGTGCAAAAACTGGCCCTGGTGGGAGCTTGTCACAACGATGGGAACCTGCAGTCCGGCCAGCGCTTCAAGCTCAACGCCTTCGAGCAGCCGCAGTCCAAAGTGCGCGCCCATGCCAGAGCGCAGCACCTTGGGCGACCACAATGCCGCCGTGCCCTTGAGCGCGACGATCTGACCAAAACCAAAGGCTGCCGCACTGCGCAAGATAGAGCCCACATTGCCAGCGTCTTGCACCCGGTCAAGAATGACGCAGTCAGCACCGGGCAGTAAAGGCTCTTGTGCAGGCAGGTCCATGACAAAGCCCATGCGGGCGGGGGACTCCAGGCCGCTGATTTCTGGCAACAAAGCATCAGAAATTACTATGTTTTTGATAGCAGCTTGTCCCCACAGTTGCCGCGCTAGAGGCCAAAAAGACTCTGCAAATACGGCGAGTACGGGCTTGATGCCACGCTCAAGCGCCGCCCGGCACAGGTGGTCACCTTCGAGCCACACGCGCCCTTGTTTGCGGTAGGCCGTGCTGCCCTGCGAAAGCCGGCGCAGCTCTTTGACCAAGGGGTTCTCGCGCGAGCTGATGTGCGCCACCGGCACTGAAAAACCCTCGCTCACCGCAACACCCTGGCCACAGGCGCAAACGATTGGCGGTGCTGCGGACAAACGCCGTGCTCGCGCAGGGCGGCCAAGTGCGCTGCCGTGCCATAACCCTTGTGACTGGCAAAACCGTACTGCGGGTATTGAAGGTGGTAGTCTGCACACCAACGGTCCCGATAGACCTTGGCCAGAATCGATGCTGCCGAAATCGCCGGCACCAGCGTATCGCCCTTGACAATCGCCTCGGCCAGAATGGTCAGGGTGGGCAAACGGTTACCGTCAACCAGCACCTTGTGGGGCTTGAGACGCAGGCCTTCTACCGCCCGCTTCATGGCCAGCAGGGTGGCCTGCAGGATGTTCAAGGTGTCAATTTCCTGGGCAGTTGCCATGGCAATCGAGCAGCAAAGCGCCTTGGCCCGAATCTCGTCGTAGAGCTGCTCGCGCCGCAGTGGCGTGAGTTTTTTGGAGTCTGCCAGCCCTTTGACGGGGTTGAGTTCATCAAGAATGACCGCTGCAGCAACCACGGGCCCCATGAGCGGCCCGCGCCCGGCCTCGTCCACGCCTGCCATGAGGCCGGGAATGTCCCAGGACAAAGGGGTTTGCTCAGCCTGCAAGAATTTTTTCGATCGCATCGGTCGCCAGCCTGGGTGTGTCGCGCTGCAGTTCGGCGTGCAGCGCGGTAAAACGTTGTTCAAGGGCTGCTATTTTCTCAGGCGCTGCTGTTTTGTCGTCCAGCCACTGCAGCACGGCGCGGGCCAGAGCTTCTGGGGTAGCGGCATCTTGCAGCAGCTCGGGGACGACAAAATCCCGGCACAAAATATTGGGCAGACCCACCCAGGGCTGCAATTTTTTGCGCCGCATGATGTGCCACGACAACCAATGCATGTTGTAGGCAATCACCATGGGGCGCTTGAACAAAGCCGCTTCAAGCGTGGCCGTGCCGCTGGCAATCAGGGTGACATCGCAGGCGGCCAGCACCGTGTGTGACTGGCCATCGACGATTTGCACAGCGCCCTGCATGCCAGCACGTGCTGCGGCCTGCTCGATCAGGGCTTTGAGTGCAGGAATCACAGGTACTATGAATTTTATAGCATGACATCCGCGCCGAATATGCCGTGCAGCCTTAAAAAACCGCTCAGCCAGGTACTGGATTTCAGATTTCCGGCTCCCTGGCAGGATGGCGACCACGGTGTCTTCGTCCCGCAAACCAAGCCGGGCTCTGGCGGCTGCCCGGTCAGGGCGCATGGCAATCACGCTGGCCAGTGGGTGGCCGACATAAGTCGCGGCAATACCGTGCGCGGCCAGCAGCGCGGGCTCAAACGGAAAAATGCACAGCACGTGGTCTGTACTGCGCCTGATTTTTTCGACACGTTCTGCGCGCCATGCCCACACCGCCGGGCTGATGAAGTGAACGGTTTTGATGCCGGCAGTTTTGAGGTCAGCCTCAAGGTCGAGGTTGAAATCCGGCGCATCTACACCGATGAAAATATCTGGGCGCTGGCCATGACTTGAATGGAGCAGACGTTTTTTCAGCTGCTGGCGTATCTTGATGATCTCGCGGTAATGACGCAGAACTTCGACATAGCCGCGCACGGCCAGTTTTTCACTGGGCCACCAGGCCTGAAAGCCGCGCTTGGCCATGTGCGTGCCACCGATGCCGGCAGAGGTCATGCCTGGCCAGCGCGCCTTCAAGCCATCGAGCAACAAGCCTGCGAGCAGATCGCCGGAGGTCTCGCCTGCAACCATGGCCACAGCCACTTTGGACGCTGCCGACATCGGCATTTACCGAACAATGCCGCGCTGCGGCGATGCCTGCTCTAAAAAGCCCAGCATCATGGCAACGTCTGGCGATGAGTCAGGGTATTTGTCAGTCAGCTGGGCAATCTGCTGACGCGCCAGCTCAAGTGTCAAATCGTCGCGGTACAGGGCCTTGTGCATGGCCTTGACAGCGGCAATACGCTCAGGTGAAAAGCCACGGCGACGCAAACCTTCAAAGTTCATGGACCGGGCGCGCGCGGGCTGACCTTGCGACATCACAAAGGGCGGCAAGTCAGCAAACAGCAACGAACACATCGCGGTCATGCTGTGCGCGCCCAGGCGCACAAACTGGTGTACCACCGTGAAGCCGCCCAGCATGGCCCAGTCGCCTACCTCTACATGCCCGGCAAGCTGGGCGTTGTTGGCAAAAATGGTGTGGTTGCCCACCACACAATCGTGCGCCAGATGCACATAGGCCATGATCCAGTTGTCGCTGCCCAGGCGCGTCACGCCCGTGCCGCCCGGTGAGCCAATATTGAGCGTGCAAAACTCACGGAGGGTGTTGCGCTCGCCAATGACCAGCTCGCACGGCTCCCCAGCGTATTTTTTGTCTTGCGGAATCGCGCCTAATGAGTTGAACTGAAAAATACGGTTGTCAGCGCCAATCGTGGTGCGCCCCTCAATGACGCAATGTGCGCCGATGGTGGTGCCAGGCCCGACTTTGACGTGCGGGCCAATGACCGTGTACGGCCCAACGCTGACCGAGCTGTGCAACTGCGCCAGCGGGTCAATGATGGCCGTCGGATGAATGCCAGCGGCTGGTGGATGGATGCCTGCGGCCAATGCTTGCTGCGTCATGAAAGCCCGCCAGCATCAAGCAATGGTGCGCATGGTACACATCAACTCGGCTTCACAGGCGATCACATCACCCACATAGGTGATGCCGGAGAACTTGAACACACCGGCCTTCATGCGGTTGAGCGTCACATCCATGATGAGCTGGTCACCTGGCTCGACCGGGCGTTTAAAGCGCGCGGCATCAATACCGGCAAAGTAGTAAACGGTTTTGTCGTCAGGTGCCTGCCCGAGCAAATCAAATGCCAGCAGGGCAGCGGTCTGCGCCATGGCTTCCAGCATCAACACACCCGGCATGACCGGGCGGTGCGGGAAATGCCCGACAAAAAAGGGCTCATTGATGGTGACGTTTTTGAGCGCCTTGATACGTTTGCCCTTGTCGATTTCAAGCACCCGATCTACCAGTAAAAATGGGTAACGGTGCGGCAGCTGCTTGAGAATCTGGTGAATGTCCATCATGGTTTTTCTTCTGGGTTGTCGTGGCTGGCAGAACTTTGGGTGGCCCTGGCGTTTACGGGCGCATCGTGGACGGAAGCGAAGGATTTTTCAAGCTGCTTGAGTCGCTCCCGCAGCGGGAACAGCTGCTTGGCCGTTGCCGCATTTTTTTCCCACGCGGCATTGTCGTCGATGGGGAAAAAGCCGGTGTAGCTCCCAGGCTTGGAAATCGAGCGCGTCACCACAGATGCCGCCGAGATGTGTACATGGTCTGCCAGGCTCAAATGCCCCAGCACCACAGCCCCACCACCGACGGTGCAGTGCGCACCGATGCGGGCGCTGCCCGCCACACCCACGCATCCGGCCAATGCCGAGTGTGCGCCGATATGCACGTTGTGACCGATTTGAATGAGGTTGTCGAGTTTGACGCCATCTTCAATCACGGTGTCCTGCAAGGCACCCCGGTCGATGCAGGTGTTGGCACCGATCTCGACATCATTGCCAATACGGACCGCACCGAGTTGCTCCATTTTTTCCCAACGGCCCTGGTGGGGTGCAAAACCAAAACCATCGGCACCAATGACCGCGCCGGGGTGAACAATGCAGCGCTCGCCCATCGTGCAGTCATCGGCCAGTGTCACGCGGGCTGCCAGGCGGCTGCCGCTGCCGATGGCTGTGTTTCGCCCGACAACGCAGTGCTCACCGATGCGCGCACCAGCGGCAATAACAGCACCCGGCCCGATGCAGGCAAAGGCCGCAACCGACACATCAGGCGCAAGCCGGGCCAGCGGGTCAATCCATGCACTGGGGTGAATGAATGGCACGGCAGCCGGACTGTGGTGCCGCTTCCAGAGCTGGGTAATGAAGGCAAAGTAGGCGTAGGGGTCAGCCACCACAATGCACGCGCCGCGCTCGCGTGCCAGGGCTTCAGCCGAAGGTGACACCACCACACAGGCGGCTTCTGACAGCGCCAGTTTGGAGGCATATTTGGGGTGGCTTAAAAACGCCAGATCGCTGTTGGTGGCCTGCGCCAGCGGGGCCAGACGCTCAATGATGAGGTCTGGATCGCCCACCAGTCGGGCATCGGACACACTGGCCAATGTAGCCACAATGGTCGCCAGTTTGAGCGTCATGGTGCTGGCGCCCCGTTCAAAGATAAAGGCAAAGCCGGAGTTGTCAGGCGTTTGGAAAGCGCTTCAAGGGCTGTTTAAAACGGTGTTTTACTTGCCGCTGGAAGCATTGAGCGACTTGAGCACTTTCTCGGTGATATCGTGTTTGGGGTTGACATAGACCGCTTCTTGCAAAATCAGGTCGTACTTTTCAGACTCTGCTAAGGCCTTGACGACTTTGTTGGCACGCTCGATGACCTGTTGCAACTCTTCGTTCTTGCGGGCGTTCAGGTCTTCCTGGAACTCGCGGCGCTTGCGCTGGAAATCACGGTCTTGGTCAACCAGTTGCTTTTGCCGTGTGGTGCGCTGACTCTCTGCCAGGGTCGGCGCTTCGCGCTCAAACTTGTCGGACGCGATTTTCAGCTGAGCCGCCGCATCGTTGATGTCTTTTTCGCGCTTGCCGAACTCCTGCTCCAGCTTGGTTTGAGCGTTCTTGGCTGAGTTGGCCTCGCGGAAAATCCGGTCAAGGTTGACGATGCCCACCTTGAACTCTTGCGCGCCGACATGCAGGCTGGCAACAATCAGTGCCAATGCCAGAGCTATTTTGCGTGAAGTATGCTTCATTAGAAAGATGTACCAATTTGGAATTGCAGGCGTTCCATTTTATCACCCGGTTTTTTACGCAAGGGGTTGGCAACAGCGATGCGCAGGGGGCCCACCGGAGAAATCCAGCTCAGGCCAATGCCGAAAGACGCCCGGAAGTCGTTGATGCGGTAAGGGTCTTTTTCTGCAAATACATTGCCCGCATCGATAAAACTGTACAAGCGCAAGGTGCGGTCATTGCCTACCCCTGGAAACGGCGCGAGAACTTCTGCATTGAGTGTGATTTTTTTCGGGCCACCGACAGCCAGGTCTCCCGCGTCCCGTGGGCCGAGCGAGCCTTGCTGAAAGCCACGTACTGAGCCGAGGCCGCCAGAGTAAGAATTTTTGAACACAGGGAAAGGCCGGTTGTTCAGGCCACGGCCCCATCCAAATTCACCATTGAGCGCCACTGTGAACTGCCTGTTGAGCGGAATATATTGCTGAATTTGGTAGTTGGCACGTATAAACCGCGCATCGCCCGCAATCCCCCAGTCGCCATAGACCCGCTGGTACAGGCCTTTGGTGGGCACCAAAGCGCTGTCGCGGCTGTCACGTGTCCAGCCAACCGTCAGGGGAATGGAACTGCTGGTCTTGCCGAACTGGTTGACGTAGCTCTGATACGTCACTGGCAGAGGATTGATGCCCTTGTCGATCGTCAAACGTTCATAGCCAGAGCCGAAATACACCGTATCAGTTTCAGTGAAAGGCACGCCAAACCGGATACTGGCACCCGTCGTTTTCACACCATAATCGCCGCCCTGACCGTCGAGCGGGCGACTGGTGCGGTGGTACACCTCCAGTGACCGTGAAATACCATCTGCCGTGAAATACGGGTCAATGGTGCTCAAAGCAATTTGCCGGTTTGACTTGCTGGTGTTGACCTCAACGCCAAGATAGTTGCCTGAGCCAAAAACGTTTTCTTGTTTGACACCCACTGTCAGGGAGACTTTGTCGGCGCTGGAAAACCCCGCACCCAACTGCAGGTTACCTGTCGGTTTTTCTACCAAGTTGACAGTCAAATCGACCTGGTCTGCCGTGCCACTGACTTCTTGGGTGTCCACATTGACCTCATTGAAAAATCCAAGACGGTCAACACGGTCGCGTGACAGGCGGATTTTGTCGCCGTCATACCAGGACGACTCAAACTGCCGGAACTCGCGGCGCACCACTTCGTCACGCGTGCGGTTGTTGCCAGTCAAGTTGATGCGCCGGACGTAAGCCCGGCGGGAAGGGTCACCCTGCAACACAAACGCAACGCGGTTGCTGGCACGGTCAATGTCAGGGGTGACATCCACTTTTGAGAATGCGAATCCGAAAGTAGCGTAATAGTCCGTGAAAGCCTTGACGGTTTCAGCCACACGGTCAGCGTTGTAAGCCTCGCCTGGCTTGATGGTGACCAGTGATTTGAACTCGTCGTCACGCCCCAGATAGTTGCCACTCAATTTGATGTCAGTCACCACAAACCGCTCACCCTCGGTGATGTTCAAAGTAATGGTGACATCTTGCTTGTCAGGCGAAATCGCTACCTGCGTGGAGTCCACCCTGAACTCCAGATAGCCCCGTGCGAGGTAGTAAGAGCGCATGCTTTCGATGTCGGCATTGAGCTTGGCGCGCGAATAGCGGTTGGATTTGGTGTACCAGCTCATGAAACCACCGGTGTCCAGATCGAACAGCCCGCGCAGTGTGGATTCGCTGAATGCCCGGCTACCCACGATCCGAATGTCCTTGATTTTGGCAATGTCGCCTTCGGTCACATTAAAAGACAGGTTCACCCGGTTGCGCTCAATCGGTGTGACTGTTGTGATGATTTCAGCGCCATACATGCTTCGGTTGATGTACTGGCGTTTGATTTCCTGCTCAGCCCTGTCTGCCAGGGCTTTGTCAAAAGGTTGCCCATCTGTCAAGCCGATGTCGCGGAGCGCTTTTTTCAGCACATCCTTGTCAAACTCTTTGGAGCCTGCAAAGTCAACGTCTGCAACCGTGGGGCGCTCCTCCACAATCACCACCAGAACGTCACCATTGACTTCAACCCGGACGTCCTTGAACAGCCCCAGGCCAAACAGGGCGCGAATGGCAGCAGAGCCCTTGTCGTCACTGTAGGTTTCACCTACCCTGAACGGCAGCGATGCAAAGATGGTTCCAGGCTCTACCCGCTGCAGACCTTCCACCCGAATGTCGCGCACTGTGAAGGGGTCCACGGCCCAGGCTGCCTGGGCCAGCAGCAAACTGACGGCAAGGGCAGACAGAGCCCGAAACTGGAATGGATTTGAATTTTTTCGCATGAACTTTAAGATATTGACTTGAGGCTGAAGCTGTGATCTCGGAAGTGAGACAGCTTGGGGCTGGCGTACAGGTATGAAGGTGGGCATCAGCCAAATAACCGGGTAACATCATTGAAGAGGGCCACAGACATCATGACCAGCAGCAATGCCACACCACCGCGCTGCAATTTGTCCATCCAGGCATCAGACACGGGCCGGCCCGTAACAGCTTCCCAAAGATAATACATCAGGTGTCCACCGTCTAAAACAGGCAGCGGCAGCAGGTTCAGAACACCCAGGCTGACGCTGATCAGAGCCAAAAACACCAGATACGTACTCAAGCCGAGACGGGCAGACTTGCCAGCGTAATCGGCAATGGTGAGCGGGCCACTGAGGTTTTTAAGTGATGCTTGACCTGTCACCATCTTTACCATCATCTGCAGTGTCAGCACAGACACGTCCCAGGTGCGAACAGCTCCTTGCCATAAACCATCCAATACACCATACCGCACCATGACAAACTGGGGTGGCGTGCCGACATACGCACCGATCCGACCCACAACGAGCTTGCCATCTTGGCGAGCCTCAGGGCTGACGGCCAGGGTCAGCGGCTTCCCTGCCCGCAAAACCTGCCAAGTCTGGGGTAACACAGCAGCCTGGCCGGCAACGGTATGGGTACCCATGCCAGAAGCGAACGAGCTGCGTATGCTCTCGCGCAGTTGCTGCCCATCCACAATCGGTGTGTTACCGATGCGCTGAACCACATCACCTGCACGCAAACCGGCTTTTTCAGCGGCACCACCTGCCGTAACCTCACCAATGACAGGCTGGGTCCACGGCCCCAGGATGCCGATTTTTTGGAATAGCTGCGCATCTGCATCACTGGCATTGAGTTCGCTGAGCTTGAGCAACACTTCTTTGAACGGCGTATCAATCGACGGGTCAACCTGCGCGTTGCTGCTGACTGCCAGGCGTACATCGCGGCCCGTCAAGGCGCCTTGCGTCAGGCGCCAGCGCAGGTCTTCAAATGAGCGCACGACCTCCAGCGCTTCGCCGTCAAATGCGGCTTGCTGCACCAGCTCTTGACCAAGCAGCCCGGCCCGCTCTGCAATCGAGCCAGCAACCGGGCTGGCGAGAATCGCCTTGGGCTCTTGCAGACCGCTCCAATTGACGATGCTGTAGAGAACAATCGCCAGCAACAAATTTGCAACTGGCCCAGCGGCCACCACAGCAGCGCGGGACTTGAGCGGCTGGGTGTTGAAGGCCAAGTGCCGCTCACTCGCATCCACAGGGGCTTCGCGCTCGTCGAGCATTTTGACGTAGCCGCCCAGGGGCAGCATGCCAATGGCAAACTCCGTCGGTTTGCCTTTGAGCCGCCATGTGTACAGGGGTTTGCCAAACCCGATCGAGAATTTCAAAACCTTGATGCCGCAGGCTACCGCTACCCGGTAGTGACCATATTCGTGTACCGCAATCAGCACCCCCAGTGCCACAATAAACGCCAATAGTGTCAGCATGTCGTCACTCCAGTATTCGCTCTGTTTTCTTCACTCTAGTCGCGCGGCTATGCCGCCAGCTGCGGCGCGTGCTTGTGTATCGAGCGCCAGCAAGTCCCCGATACTGCGGACCTCAGACACCACCAAGGCATCCAGAGTTGCAAGGTTGACATGGTGAATCTGGTCAAAGCGTATGCGCTTTTCCAGGAAAGCCGCCACGGCTACCTCGTTGGCAGCATTGAGCACTGCCGTCGTGCCAGTTCGCGCTGCCAGCACATCCCAGGCGAGCTGCAGACCCGGAAAGCGCTGGGGGTCAGGCACCTCAAAGCTCATGTTCGCCATGGCTTTGAAATCAAGCGCTTTTGCACCGGACGCCATACGCCCCGGCCAGGCCAGGCCATAGGCAATGGGAACCCGCATGTCAGGGCAGCCCAGCTGCGCGACAACCGACGTGTCAAGGTACTGCACCATGGAATGCACAATGCTTTGCGGGTGAATGACCACTTCAATTTGTGCAGGGGCCAGACCAAACAGGTACTTCGCTTCAATGACTTCCAGCGCCTTGTTCATCATGGTGGCGGAGTCCACCGAGATTTTTCGTCCCATCACCCAGTTCGGGTGCGCGCAAGCCTGCTCGGGCGTCACATCCCGAAGGGTGTCCAGCGCGCGGGTGCGAAATGGCCCGCCCGAAGCGGTCAAAATGATTTTTTCAACGCGTTCGGCCCACATTGCCGGGTCTTCGGGCAAGGACTGGAAAATCGCCGAGTGTTCGCTGTCAATGGGCAGCAGCTGCGCACCACCGTCGCGCACGGCCTGCATGAATACATCGCCCCCCACCACCAGAGCCTCTTTGTTGGCCAGAAGCAAGCGCTTGCCCGCAAGCGCCGCTGCCATACACGCGCCCAGACCAGCTGCGCCCACGATGGCGGCCATCACACTGTCGGTGAGTTCGTGCGACGCTATTATTTCAAGAGCATCAGGGGCTTGTAGAACATGCGTGGGTAGCTGATTGAGCTTGATTTTTTCAGCCAGAAGGTGAGCATGCGGTGCGCTGGCCATCACCGCATAACGTGGCCTGAAGCGAGTGCATTGCGCCAGCATCAGATCCACCTGTGTGGCAGCGCTCAGGGCAAACACCTCAAAACGCTCCGGGTGGGCGGCAATCACATCCAGCGTGTTGACACCCACAGAGCCGGTTGAGCCCAGAACAGTAACGCGCTGCTTGGCAATGGTCATGAATAACTTGAGTGGATTTTTAGAGAGGGTCTTTAAAAGCTGACCAGCATCATGGCCAGTGGCAAAGCAGGCAGGAGAGCATCGACGCGGTCGAGCACACCGCCGTGACCGGGCAGCAAACCGCTGGAGTCTTTGACGCCTGCGCTGCGTTTGATCAAAGACTCCACCAAGTCACCCACAACGCTCATGGCTGCCAGGCAAATCACTGCAATCAGCATGACGATAATGCCATACTGCCCCCACAGACGGGCATACAGGCTGCCACTGAATGCGTTCAGTGCCGTGCGATTGTCAAGCCCTACCCAGACCAGCGACATCAGCACCACGCCAGCCATACCGCCCCACACGCCTTCCCAGCTTTTGCCGGGACTGATCGATGCGGCAAGCTTGCCTTTGCTGAAGCGTCCACCTAGGGTGCGGCCCGCGAAGTAGGCAAAAATGTCCGCCACCCACACCAGCAACAGCACGGACAACAAAAAGTTGATGCCTATCACGCGCGCCTGCGCTATGGCAAGCCATGCAAGGTACAACGCGATCAGACCACCCGACAGACGCACGATTTTTGGAATGCGCGACCAGCCAGGTACGCCTTGATACAAAAGCCAGGCACCAGCGACCACCCAGCCGCCGCCTGCCAGCGCCCAGAGTATGGGCAATGGTTTGTCGAGCCATCCGGCATACCACGACAGACCACACAGCAGCACGCAGGCCAGGGCGAGTGCCGCTGACAGAACTTGTACACAGCCATTGAGGCGCCCCCATTCCCAGGCACCTGCTGCAATCAACACAAGTGTTATGGCACAAAAAACAAGTGCATTGGGGTAGAACAGGGCAGGCAGCAAGATCTCCAGCAACACCACGGCAGTGATCACACGCTGCCGAAGCATCAGGCTACCTTCACGGGATGCAGATGGCCACTGCTGTTTAACTGTGCTGACGTTTGACCAAAACGCCGCTCTCGGCTGCGGAACACGGCAATGGCTTCGTCCAGCGCAGCCACGTCAAAATCCGGCCAGAGTTTGTCTGAAAAATGCAGCTCTGAGTAAGCGGCTTGCCACAATAGAAAATTGCTGATGCGTAACTCACCTCCCGTGCGAATCAACAGATCTGGGTCGGGTACGTGTGACAACGCCATAGCTCGATCCAACGCGGCTTCTGTGATGACCTGCCCACTGCTCACCAGTTGTTGTGCAGCCTGGGCAATATCCCAACGCCCGCCGTAGTTGAAGCAAACATTGAAGACAAGTTTCTGGTTGTCAGCTGTGGCAGCTTCAGCTTGTTGCAAGCTGCCCTGCACCTTTTGAGACAACTGTTGGCGATTGCCCACAAAGTGAAGGCGCACACCATTGGCCTTCAGACGTGGTACCTCTCTGGACAGTGAAAGAACCAGCAAGTCCATCAGACCTGAAACCTCTTCGACAGGCCGGTTCCAGTTCTCGGATGAAAAGGCAAACACCGTCAAAATGGCAATGCCCCGATCAATGCAGGCCTGTACACAAGACCTGAGTGCATCTACACCTTGCTTGTGGCCCGCTACACGGGGTAGAAATCGCTTGGTCGCCCAGCGACCGTTGCCATCCATGACGATGGCCACATGACGCGGAGGCGCAGGCGAGATGGCTTGGGCCACAGTCAATACCAGGCTTTGAATGGCTCAGACAGCCATGATGTCGGCTTCTTTTGCCGACACCAGCTTATCGACCTCGGCAATAAAGCGGTCTGTGAATTTCTGGATATCGTCTTGTGACCTGCGCTCGTCGTCTTCGGACGCGAGCTTGTCTTTGACGAGTTTTTTAACGCTGTCGTTGGCGTCACGGCGCAAGTTACGAATCGACACCTTGGCATGCTCGCCTTCACTGCGAACCACTTTGGTCAGCTCCTTGCGCCGCTCTTGTGTCATGGCCGGCATCGGCACGCGAATCAGGTCACCTTGCGAGGCCGGATTAAGGCCCAGATCTGAGTCTCGGATAGCTTTTTCGATTTTTGCGCCCATGCCTTTTTCCCATGGCGAGACACTGATGGTGCGGGCATCGAGCAATGCCACATTGGCCACCTGGCTGATCGGCACCATGGCGCCGTAATAATCGACTTGTACCGTGTCCAGCAGGCCAGGATTAGCACGGCCTGTACGAATTTTGGTCAGATTGCCTTTAAACGAATCCACAGACTGCTGCATTTTTTGTTCTGCGTTTTGTTTGATCAGGGCGATACTCATGATGAAAACTCCGGATTTTGATGCGGTAAATACGGTAAATACAATCGATGCGGTAAGCGCGTTGAACGTGCAAGGTCGCGAATCGGGTCTAAACGTGTACCAGTGTGCCTTCGTCTTGGCCTTCTACCACGCGTTTGAGCGCGCCGTGCTTGAAGATGCTGAAAACTTTGATGGGCAGTTTCTGGTCGCGGCACAGTGCAAATGCTGTGGCATCCATCACCTCCAGGTTTCTGCCCATGGCTTCGTCAAATGTGATGGTGGCATAACGCGTGGCATTCGGGTCTTTCTTCGGGTCAGCCGAATAAACTCCATCGACTTTGGTCGCTTTGAGCACGATCTCGGCACCAATCTCAGCCCCCCGCAGGGCAGCCGCCGTATCGGTGGTGAAAAACGGGTTACCTGTACCCGCTGCAAAAATGACGACCTTGCCCTCTTCAAGGTACTGCAGCGCCTTGGGCCTGACGTAAGGCTCGACAACACGCTCAATGCCGATGGCAGACATCACACGCGGTGTCAGCCCGGCTTTGTCCATGGTGTCGCCCAGGGCCAGCGCGTTCATCACGGTGGCGAGCATGCCCATGTAGTCGGCAGTGGCGCGGTCCATCCCGACCGAGCCACCTGCAACACCCCGGAAAATATTGCCCCCGCCGATGACAACAGCCACTTGCACACCCATGCGCGTGACCTCGGCAATTTCTTCCACCATGCGCACGATGGTGGCCCGATTGATGCCAAACGCATCGCCGCCCATCAAGGCCTCACCTGACAGTTTTAACAAGATTCGCTTGTAGGCTGGCATGTAAGGTCTTTCTTTGGGTGGGGTGGATTTGCAGTTTAGCGGCCTTCCAGCTGAACTGGGGGACTCAAGCCGCTGTTGTCAACATTGCTTCGCCCGAAGGCACGAATTAGCTGGCCTTGGCTGCGGCGATCTGGGCGGCTACTTCAGCCGCGAAATCATCAACCTTCCTCTCAATGCCCTCACCCACCACATACAGAGTGAAAGATTTGACCGTGGTGGCCTTTTCTTTGAGCATCTGCTCGACCGTCTGTTTGTCGTTCTTGACAAAGGTCTGGTTGTGCAGACTGACTTCTTTGAGGTACTTCTGCACACCGCCCTCAATGCGCTTGGCCACAATCTCGGCAGACTGTACTGGCTTGCCAGCGGCTGTTGCCACATTGGCATCTTCTGCCGCTTTGGCAGCAGCTACCGAGCGCTCACGGGCGACCAGTTCTGCGGGTACATCGGCGCTGGACAGGGACACCGGCTTCATGGCGGCGACGTGCATGGCAACGTCTTTGGCAGCGGCTTCATCGCCATCGAACTCAACCACCACACCAATACGCGTGCCGTGCAGGTAGGACGCCAACTGGCCGCTTGCAAAACGCTGGAAGCGGCGCACCGACATGTTCTCGCCGATCTTGCCGATCAGACCCTTGCGCACGTCTTCGACCGTTGGGCCAAAACCGTCCAGGCTCAGCGGCATGGCAGCCACAGCAGCCACATCGGCTGGGCTATTTTTGACGATGCCAGCAGCAACGGCGTTGGTGAAAGCGAGGAAGCTGTCATTTTTAGTGACAAAGTCGGTCTCGCAGTTAACCTCAACCAACGCGCTTACTTTGGCATCACCTTCGCCTTCAGCATGATATGCAACCACGCCTTCGGCTGTGATGCGGGAGGCCGCTTTGCCAGCCTTGTTGCCCAGCTTGACGCGCAGGATTTCTTCGGCTTTTTCAAAGTTGCCTTCAGCCTCGGTCAAGGCTTTTTTGCACTCCATCATGGGAGCGTCGGTTTTGGCGCGTAATTCGGCGACCATGCTTGCAGTAATAGCCATTTTCATTTCTCCGATTGTTTCAATAACCGCTTACCCACTTGGATACTGCGTGCATCTATTGAACGATTATTTGATGATTAATGTATGAATTGACGTGTGAAAAAGGGGCCACGCGAGCCCCTTTTTCGCGCCTGGCTCGTCTGCTCGACGGCACCAGGCAGAAAAACACTGTTTAAGCAGCGGCGGCCTGTATTTCTACGAATTCGTCTGAGCTTTCAGACTGAACCATTTTCACAACGTCGTTACCGGCGTTGGTACGGCCTTCAATGATGGCGTCAGCGATGCCGCGCGCATACAGCGCAACGGCTTTAGACGAATCGTCGTTACCAGGAATCACGTAATCGATGCCGACAGGCGAGTGGTTGGAATCCACCACACCAATCAGTGGGATACCCAGTTTTTTAGCTTCCAAAATTGCGATCTTGTGAAAACCCACATCGATCACAAAAATGGCGTCTGGCAGTGCAGCCATGTCCTGGATGCCGCCGATGTCTTTTTCGAGCTTGTCGATCTCGCGCTTGAAAGTGAGCTGCTCTTTTTTGCTGATGGACTCAAGGCCGGCTTCTTGCTGGGCCTTCATCTCTTTAAGACGTTTGATGGAGGTCTTGACTGTTTTGAAATTCGTCAACATGCCACCCAGCCAGCGCTGATCAACGAAAGGTACACCGGCGCGCCTGGCCTCCATGGCGACGATTTCACGTGCTTGGCGCTTGGTGCCCACCATCAAAATGGTGCCACGGTTGGCAGACAGCTGCTTGGCGAACTTCATTGCATCCTGGAACATCGGCAGCGATTTTTCCAGGTTGATGATGTGAATACGATTGCGGTGACCAAAAATGTACGGTGCCATCTTGGGGTCCCAGAAGCGGGTTTGGTGACCAAAATGAACGCCCGCTTCCAGCATCTCACGCATGCTAACTGACATAGGAATACTCCAAAAGGTTGTGTCTAAAATCAGCGCTTATCTCTGGGAACCCGCTTTGTGGGACTACCAAAGACACCTTGAATGGCTGATTTGCGATTGACTCTACGGGCCCGGGGCGCTGTAGCCATCACAGACTCCGTAAAGCCTGTCGATTATAACATCCCCGCTCCCATCCCGCCCCCCCCTATGACTCCACCAATCTCATCACATCCCGCACCCGCTACCCCCGACATTCAAAGCACTCGCGAGGCGATTCAGGCCGGGCGAGACAGCGCCTGGGCCGTCAGGGAGCGCGCCACGGCCATCGCACAAAGCAGCGCCTGCCGCCATGTTTACATGCCGGGCGGGTTCGATATTTCTGCGCTCGGTACGGCCCCTGCTGGCGCGGGTACTCCACTCGCAGGCATTGCGCTCGCAGGTATCCCGATATCTGTCAAAGACTTGTTTGACGTGGCAGGCCAGACCACCGCTGCCGGCTCGACCGTGCTGGCACAGGCACCTGTGGCCGCACATGACTGCCTGGCAGTGGCGCGGCTGCGGGCGGCGGGGGCTGTCATTCTGGGGCGCACCAACATGGTGGAATTCGCTTTTTCGGCGGTGGGAATCAACCCGCATTACGGCACGCCTGTCAACCCGGCTGACACCCAGGTCGAGCGCATTCCCGGCGGCTCGTCGTCGGGGGCTGCCGTGTCCGTGGCCACTGGTGCTGCATTGCTGGGTTTGGGATCAGACACCGGCGGCTCCATCCGTATCCCCGCAGCGCTGTGCGGCATTGTGGGCTTTAAAAGCACGGCCCGCCTGGTGCCTGCTTTGGGTGCGCTGCCCTTGTCCACCAGCCTGGACACCGTTTGCGCGCTGACCCGCTCGGTGCGCGACGCTGTTCTGGCGCATGAGGTGCTGGCAGCACGCACCGTGACGCTGGCGCACAAACCGTTGGCAATGCGCCGCGCTTGAAGAGATCAACGATCTGGCCGCTATCAACGCCACGGGCGGCTTGTCAGCGGCTGAGAGCTACGCCTGGCACCGCCAGCTGATCGCCGAGAACGAAGCCCAGTACGACCCCCGAGTCGCCCTGCGCATCTTGCGCGGTGCCCGCATGAGTGCTTTTGAGTACATCGACCTGCTGGCTGCGCGCCGCCAGTGGATCACCCGGGTCGAGGCCCGCCTGCAGGGCTTTGATGCCGCGCTGTCACCAACGGTGCCCATCACCGCGCCCCCGATTGCCAGCGTCCTTCAGGATGACGCTGAATTTTTCAGGGTCAACACCCTGCTGCTGCGCAACACCGCCGTGGTTAACATGCTCGACGGTTGCGGTATTTCATTGCCCTGCCACACACCTGACCAGTTGCCAGTGGGCCTGATGCTCTGGCATGCGGCGCTGCATGACGACGCGGTGCTGGACACAGCGCTTCAGCTCGAAGCCGTGCTTCGCGCTGCCAACCGCTGACTTTCAACCATCAAACGCTATAAAAATAATAGCTGCATATCTCGGTAAATATTGCCGTAGCAGCCTATTTGATACATAAAATATGCCTCCAAAACTTATCGATTCTTTCTGCTTGGTGACCCACGTTTTCCAGGGTTTGGCCTCATGAAGCTTGCCGTTATTGGTGCAGGCATCATCGGCATCACCACCGCTTACGAGCTGGCAGCCGATGGCCATGAGGTCACTGTCTTCGAGCGCTGCAGTGCTGCTGCCGAAGAAACCAGTTTTGCCAACGCGGGCGTGGTGGCACCCGGCTATGTCACGCCGTGGGCCGCTCCCGGCATGCCCGGCAAGGTTTTCAGCCATCTTTTTAGCCGACACGCACCCGTCAAGATCAGCCTGCCGCTGTCAAGCCGCGAGCTGACCTGGATGTGGAAGTGGTATCAAGCCTGCAAGCTCCCCACTTATCTGGCCAACCGCGCGCGCATGCAGCGCCTGGCTTTCTACAGCCGCGAGCGACTGCACCAGCTGACAGCAGCCCTGCAGCTCGACTATGACCGCAGTGCGGGTTACATGGTGCTGTTGCGCACCGACAAAGACCACCAACTGGTGCAGCCTGGGCTGCAGGTTCTGCGCGATGCCGGGGTTGCGTTTGGCGAGATCACGGCCAGCCAGGCGCGTGGCATCGAGCCTGCCCTAAACCCCGACACATCCTTTGCAGGTGCCGTCCATCTGCCGGATGATGAGGTTGCGAACTGCCGCCAGTTCGCATTGCTTTTGAAAAACGAAGCCCAGCGCCTGGGTGTTAAATTTGAGTTCAATCAGGCTGTAGGGCAATTGAATCCGGCACAACCCGCTATTCTTTCCATAGCAGGCGAAGTCGCGCCCCGACGTTTTGATGGTGTTGTGATGTGCGCTGGTCTGGCCTCGGCCAAGTTGCTGCAGTCATTGGGCCTGAACATTCCCATGGCAGCGGTGTATGGCTACTCCATCAGCGCGCCAATCCGCGAGCCCCTGAACGCACCGCGCAGTGCGTTGATGGACGAGCGCTACAAGGTGGCCATCTCGCGGCTGGGTCAGCGGGTGCGTGTGGCAGGCAGCGCAGAAATCGGTGGCTCGCTGGGTGTCAAGCGTGCGGCATCTATCCAAACCCTCTACAAAGTGCTGCACGACTGGTTTCCGGGGGCAGCGCAACACACCTCTGCAGGCGTACACGTACAGGAATGGAAAGGTGCACGCCCCATGCTGCCTGATGGCCCGCCGGTCATTGGCCACAGTGGCATGCCAAGGGTTTGGCTCAATCTGGGCCACGGCTCCAGCGGCTGGGCGCTGAGTTGCGGCAGCGCGCGGGTGCTGGCGGATTTGATCGCTGGAAAAAAACCGGACATCGACATGGAAGGTTTGGGCATCGCTCGCCTTGGCATCAAGCTGGCGTGACAAAAATTAACAGGCCAATTTTGCAGGCAAGTGCCGCAACATGGGTGTCTAGCCCCGCCTAAATTGACTTGTCGTTAGGGGCCAGCTGAAAGCGGTAACTGCTACGGGTTAAAGTTGTATCAGCCAGGCGCGTCGCCAGGCCATTACTTTTTGATTGGAAATCATCATGGGCATGTTCAGTTTTATCAAAGAAGCAGGAGAAAAGCTCTTTGGTCACGGCGAGGCACAAGCGGCTCAGGCTGCGGTTGTTGCGGCGCCCACACCCGAGAACATTCAGGCACTGAGCCAAGCCGCAGGTGACGCGATTGCCACTTACATCGGCACCATGAATCTGGATGTGGAGGCTCTTGAGATTGCCTTTGACGCACCGACCGGAACGGTCACCGTCTCGGGCGTGGTGCCCGACCAGGCCACCAAAGAAAAAGTGCTGCTGTGCTGCGGCAATGTGGCATCGGTGCAAAGCGTCAACGACATGATGACGGTGTCCAGCCCAGAGCCGGAATCGCAAATGTACGTGGTGGTCAGCGGTGACAACCTGTCCAGAGTCAGCAAACAGTTCTACGGCACGCCCAACAAATACACGCAGATTTTCGAGGCCAACAAACCCATGCTGACGCACCCCGACAAAATCTACCCCGGCCAGGTGCTGCGCATTCCTGCAGAGGCCTGATTTTTTGCTGGGCGGTTTTTGTGCAGCCGCAAGAAATCACGGGGGCGGCACGCGGGCACAGCTCAGGCTTTCATGGCTTTGCTGGACGTATCCGCCATCCGTGAGTCACTCCCTGCAAATGCTCACAGCCTCCAGACTGGCGCAGCCCAGAAACTAGCGTGCCCTGGTGGCCCCGAGCGCCTTGGGCAGGGTTCAGCCCAACACCATCAAGCCGATTTGCAGGGCCAGGATCAGCACCAGGGCTGACAAATCCATGCCACCAATGGCGGGCATCAGCCGGCGCAAAGGGGCCAGCAGCGGCTCAGCCAGGCGGCTTAGCAGACTGCAGGCCGGTGATCTGGGCTGTACCCATGACAGAATTGCAAAACCAATCACCACAACCATGGCGGTTTGCAAAGCTACCCGAATCAGTATTTTTAAGGCAGATGCCAGCACAGACAGCAGCACTGCCGGCCCCAACACCGTCAGCTCATCTATGCCAGCGAGCAGGCTGAACAACACCGCTGAAATCAGTGCATAGACCAGCGCCAGAATCGCCGCTGCCATCACACTCGCCCAGTCAATTCGCGACTGCACCCAAGCCTTGGGCAAGGCGCGTCTGAGCGGCTTGACGAGCCAGTCCGTCACGGCCATGACAAAGCTGCCAGGTTGCGCCCGCATGTTGACGCGGCACCCGTTCATCCAGGCGCGCAACAACGCAGCCCCGATGAGCACAAAGAAAAACGTTTCCAGCAAGAAGGACAGAATCCGGATCAGCATCAATGTTCAACCACGCAAAAAAGACATTCGGGACATTCAGATTAACGGCAGGGTTTTCAAAGGCACGGCTTTCAACGGCGCGGCTTTTTACCCGGCTTGGTCCTGGCTTTGGCAGGGGTCTTGACAGCGCCTTTGCCAACATCTTTACCGACACCTTTACCAGCTGACTTCTTCGCAGCTGCTTTGACGGCTTGAATCGGCGAAGACTGTAGCCGACTGGAGGTCTTTGAAGCACCCTCCCCACGGCCACCGGTGCGTGCTTCGCGCTGTTCTGGGCGCTTACCACTGCTGCGCGGTGCGCTTCGCTCCTGTCCAGGCAACTCATTGACGTAGCCGCCGGTTTTGTCTTTCATGACCCGCGAAGTCGCACCCAGCAGCGCCTCGCCTTCATGCACCAGGCGAAAATCAATCTTGCGACCATCCAGGTCCACGCGGCTGACCTGCACCCGCACCCGTGTGCCAATGGCGTAACGAATGCCGGTCCGCTCGCCGCGCAGTTCCTGACGCGCTTCGTCAAAACGGAAATACTCGCCACCCAGCTCGGTGATGTGAACCAGACCTTCCACATACATCGCGTCCAGCGTGACAAAAACGCCAAAACCAGTGGCCGCTGTGACCACCCCGCCAAACTCTTCACCCAGATGCTCGCGCATGTATTTGCACTTGAGCCAGGCCTGCACGTCGCGGCTGGCCTCGTCAGCACGGCGCTCGTTGGCACTGCAGTGCAGGCCAGCGGCTTGCCAGGCGAGCTGGTCAGCAGTCGCCTTTTTAGGCTTTTGTTCGGGGTCTTTAACGCGCGAAGCCAGTCGTTTTGAGAGTTTGGCCTCGGCCTCGCCCGGCGTGGGCAGCGTCGGCAACTGGTATTTGGACTTGCTCAAAACCGCCTTGATCACGCGGTGTACCAGCAAGTCCGGGTAACGGCGAATCGGGCTGGTGAAATGGGTGTAAGCTTCATACGCCAGGCCGAAATGCCCGCTGTTCATGGGTGTGTAGATGGCCTGCTGCATGGAACGCAGCAGCATCGAGTGGATTTGCAGCGCATCCGGCCGGTCTTTGGTGGCTGTGGCGATTTGCTGGAATTCACCGGGTGTCGGGTCATCGCTGATGGTCATGCCAAGGCCAAGAGCCTTGAGGTAGTTGCGCAGCATGTCCTTTTTCTCGGGCGTGGGGCCTTCGTGAACGCGAAACAGGCCCACATGCTTGCTGGCAGCTATAAAGTCAGCCGAGCAGACATTGGCCGCCAACATGGCTTCTTCAATCAGCCGGTGAGCGACGTTGCGTGTGCGGGGCACGATCTTTTCAATGCGTCCCGCCTCATCGCAAACAATCTGGGTTTCGGTGGTCTCAAAGTCCACCGCACCGCGTACGCCGCGCTCTTTGAGCAAAGCCTGGAAAACATCATGCAGGTCCAGCAGATGCGGCACCAATGCTTGCCGTTGACTCGCCTCCGGTCCCCGCGTGTTGGCTAAAATGGCAGCGACTTCCGTGTAGGTAAAGCGCGCCTGGCTCAACATGACTGCCGGGTAAAACTGGTAGGCGTGTACTTCGCCTTTGGCTGTCACCAGCATGTCGCACACCATGCACAGACGCTCCACATTCGGGTTGAGCGAACACAGGCCGTTGGAGAGCTTTTCAGGCAGCATGGGAATCACGCGACGCGGGAAATACACACTGGTGGCCCGGTCGTAGGCGTCAATGTCAATGGCGCTGCCGGTCTCCACATAGTGGCTCACGTCGGCAATCGCCACCAGCAGCCGCCAGCCTTTGCCCCGCCCTACTTTGGCAGGTTCGCAATACACGGCATCGTCAAAGTCACGCGCGTCCTCGCCGTCGATGGTGACAAGTGCAATATCGGTCAGGTCAACGCGGCCTTTTTTGTCTTCCGGGCGCGCGGCATCTGGCAGGGCACGGGCGAGCGCCAGAGCGGCATCACTGAACTCATGCGGCACGCCGTATTTACGCACCGCAATTTCAATTTCCATGCCAGGGTCGTCAATTTCACCCAGCACCTCTGTGACGCGGCCCACAGGCTGGCCAAACAGTGCGGGTGGCTCGGTCAGTTGCACTACCACGATCTGGCCCGCTTTGGCCGACCCGGTCGCACCTCTGGGGATCAGCACATCCTGGCCGTAGCGCTTGTCTTCCGGGGCAACCAGCCAGACACTGCTTTCCTGCAGCAAACGACCAATGATGGGGTGAGGCGAGCGCTCAATGATTTCAGTGACGCGACCTTCCGGCCGGTTCTTGCGGTCATGGCGGACGATGCGCGCCTTGACGCGGTCTTTGTGGAGCACGGCGCGCATCTCATTGGGCGGCAGATAAATGTCTGCCTCGCCATCGTCGCGCAACACAAAGCCGTGACCATCACGGTGACCAGAAACAGTACCCTCGAATTCAGCGAAGAGGCCAGACGCTGTGCTGGCACTGTGTTGAGTTGTTTTAATAAAAAGTCTCTTTAAAGGTTAAAAGCATGCCTTGTGCCAGAAGGCACCAGACGACGTGTCAGCAGATAAGTATGCCGCTTAAATATTTCGGGATGGAAAGCAGCTGCCTGCCATGGATAATGGTACACTCTAAGACTTGCCCGGGTGGCGGAATTGGTAGACGCGCACGGTTCAGGTCCGTGTATCGCAAGATGTGGAGATTCGAGTTCTCTCCCGGGCACCATAAAAACAGCAAATGATAGTCAGACTGTTGAAGTCAAAACACAATCAACATAAAAAGCCACTGCAAAACAGTGGCTTTTTTATTGCCTTCATTTTGTTGCTTGCAAATAACCTCCTGAGAACAATTGCCTGAAAACAATTGCCAGTCATCAGTTACCAACTGCAGGCAAGTTGCAGTCGGAACGCTTTTCAGAACGGCACGGCAACCAGGTCATGCCCTTGCACACCGACAATGCGGGCCTTGGTAAATTCACCTACTTTGAGCGTTTTGCTGATTTTTTCAGGCGCCAGCAACTTCACCACGCCGTCAATCTCAGGCGCATCGGCATAAGAGCGACCCGTACCGCCCTTGCGGCCTAGCGCGGGAGCTGAATCCACCAGAACTTGCATGGTTGCACCCACGCGCTGCTGCAGTTTCTGGCTTGACACGGCCTCTGCAACCGCCATAAAGCGCGCACGCCGCTCTTCACGCAATTCAATCGGCAGCATACCAGGAATGTCGTTGGCAGTAGCACCTGATACTGCGCTGTAAGCGAAGCAGCCCGCACGGTCAATTTTGGCCTCTTGCATAAAGTCGAGCAAGTGCTCGAACTCAGCTTCCGTCTCTCCCGGAAAGCCGGCAATAAAGGTGCTCCGAATCACGATCTCAGGGCAAATCTCGCGCCAGCGCGCAATGCGTTCGAGGTTTTTCTCGCCACTGGCCGGTCGCTTCATTCGTTTCAATACATCGGGGTGACTGTGCTGCAACGGCACATCCAGGTAAGGCAGTACTTTGCCTGTGGCCATCAGCGGCAATACCTCGTCCACGCTGGGGTACGGGTACACATAATGCAGACGCACCCAGGCACCGTAGGGCTCGGCAATTTCCCCCAGGGTTTGAACCAGCTCCAGCATGCGGGTTTTGATGGGTTTGCCATCAAAAAATCCAGTGCGGTATTTCACATCCACACCATAAGCCGAGGTGTCCTGACTGATGACCAGCAGCTCTTTCACACCGCCTTCAAACAACGCGCGGGCCTCAACGAGTACATCGCCGATCGGGCGTGACACCAAGTCCCCGCGCATCGACGGAATGATGCAAAAAGTGCAGCGGTGATTGCAGCCTTCGCTGATTTTCAAATAGGCGTAATGCCTTGGTGTGAGTTTGATACCAGCCACACCGAATGAATTGGGTACCAGGTCCACGAACGGGTCGTGCGGTTTTGGCAAATTCAAATGCACCGCGTCCATGACTTCCTGCGTGGCATGCGGGCCCGTCACAGCCAGTACACTGGGGTGCATCTGACGCACCATGTTGCCGCCGTCCTCGCCGGCCTTGGCACCCAGACAGCCCGTGACGATCACCCGCCCATTGGCGGCTAATGCCTCGCCAATGGTGTCCAGGCTTTCCTTGACGGCATCGTCAATGAACCCGCAGGTGTTGACGATGACCAGGTCTGCGCCTTCAAAAGTTTTGGAGGTCTGGTAGCCTTCGGCGCTCAGCTGGGTGAGGATCAATTCAGAATCCGTCAACGCCTTGGGGCAGCCCAGACTGACAAAACCAACGCGCGGGGCAGGCTTGTGTGTGACAGACGCCGGGGGGAACAGTGGTGGGGAGATAACTTCACTCATAGGGCTTATTGTCTCAGAGCCTGTTCCCAAGCCGCTTTGATGCGGTGCCTGAATTTATCTTTTCAGACCGAACGCAGACAGCATCTGCTCGCTTTGCTTTTGCATCTGCTCCTGCATTTGCGTGAAAACATCTCTGGACTGCTCGACGTAATTGCCCATCATGCCCTGCATCATGGGCGATTGAGCATTCATGAATTGCGCCCATTTCTCAGGGCTCAGGCCCCTGGACTGCTCGGCCATCTTGAGCTGCAAATCCATAAAACTCTGAACGTTTTTCTCAAGGTACGCGCCCATGAAGCTCTGCATGGCATTGCCGTAAAAACGGATGATGTTGCCCAGCACGGCCTCGGTAAACATGGGAGCACCCCCCGCCTCTTCTTCAAGAATGATCTGCAGCAAAATACTGCGCGTCAGATCATCGTTGGTTTTGGCATCACGCACCACGAAAAGTACACTGTCCATGACCAGTTGCCGCACTTCGGCGAGGGTAATGTAGGTTGATGTTTCAGTATCGTAGAGCCTGCGGTTCGGATACTTTTTAATCACCCTGCTGGTGGCAGCGGGACGCGGTGATGCATCCGGCTTGTTTTGGATAAGTTTGCTTTTCTGCACTGGGAAATCCTCTGAATGGCCATCTGCTGAAGAGCAGTGGCATCTGCACATTCTAGGAACCAAGAAAATTAACAAATTCCTTGATTTACCTGAAGAACGTAGCGTAGCAGCTACTGTGCATTTCAGGAATCCGTTCGGATGAATTTGGTAGGCGCAATTGGACTCGAACCAACGACCCCCACCATGTCAAGGTGGTGCTCTAACCAGCTGAGCTATGCGCCTAAAGTCGAGCCTAGATTATAACAGCGTTGAAACCTCTATTCTGGATAAACCGTCAGAAGAATTTAAATCAGCGCCTGAATTAACGTCTTCTGGCTGACCGGACACCAGCGACTCCAGCGACGACACCCAGCACATGCTTGAGGCGGCCCGATTGCGCCACCTCGACCGTGAAAGTCATCCATGCTGTACCGCCACGGTTGTCTTTGACTGACGTGGTCTGCACACCAATGACATTCATTTTTTCTTTGGTAAAAACCTCCGAAATATCGCGCAGCAGACCTTGCCTGTCTGAAGCCTCAATCGAAATATCGACTGCATAAATCGAGCCGTCTGCAGCCTTTGGCACACGCCAGTCCACTTCAATCACGCGGTCAGGACTGCAAGACGCCATATTGCGAAAGTTGCTGCAGTCGCTGCGGTGAATACTCACACCTTTGCCCTTGGTGACGAAGCCCAGAATCTGGTCGGGTGGTGCAGGTTTGCAGCATTTGGCCAGCTGCGTGAGCAAAGATCCCATACCCACCACCAACACGCCGCCACCCTGGGTGTTCTGGCTGGCCGGGCGCGGCTTTTTTGTCAGCACGTAGTCATCTTGCGTAGGTACCGGCTCGGGCGGCCTGAGCATGGTTTCGATGGTGCGCAATGACAGCTCGTCCTTGCCCACCACCTCAAACAGATCGTCCGCCGCCTTGAACCCCAGCTGCGATGCCAGATCGTCGAGCTTCATGGCTGTTTTACCTTCGCGCTGCAGCAGCTTTTCAACCGCCTCCCGGCCCTTGGCAATGGTCTGGGCAACGTCCAGCGCATTGAACCAGGCGCGCACCTTTGACTTGGCGCGGTGGCTGGCTAAAAAAGCCAGCTCAGGGTTCAACCAGTCGCGCGATGGCCCGCCCTCTTTGACAGTGATCACCTCCACCGTCTGGCCGTTTTGCAGCGGTGTGTTGAGCGGCACCATGGCCCCGTCAATGCGCGCACCACGGCAGCGGTGGCCGACGTTGGTATGTACGCTGTAGGCAAAATCAATTGTCGTAGCACCCTGGGGTAACTCGACCACTGCAGCGTCTGGTGTCAAAACATAAATACGGTCATCAAACAGGCCCTGGTTGGCCTCGCGCGCACGTTGCGAAGCAGGGCCAGACAGGTCGCGCTCCCAGGCTAGCAACTGCCGCAACACCGCAATTTTGGCGTCGTATTCGCTGCTGGCAGACACACCGGCATAACCCTTGGTACCCGCTTCTTTGTAGGCCCAATGCGCGGCCACGCCATGCTCGGCATGATCGTGCATGGCCTGGGTGCGGATCTGGATTTCAACCGCTCTGCCCGCATCGTCACGCACCACCGTGTGCAGTGACTGGTAGCCGTTGGATTTGGGCTTGGCAATGTAGTCGTCGAACTCGCCATCAATCGGCGAAAAAAGCGAATGCACAAAACTCAGCGCGGCGTAGCAGCCGTTCACATCGGCGGCCACCACGCGCAACGCACGAATGTCAAACACCTGGTCAAAGTCAAGCGACTTGCCGCGCATTTTTTTAACAATGCTGTAGATGTGTTTGGGCCTGCCTTGCACCAGCGCAGCAATGCCGTTGTGGTTGAGGTCACGCTCAAGCTGAGCGCGCAATGTACCCATGAATTTCTCGCGCTCCACGCGCTTTTCATCGAGCAACCGGGCAACTTTTTTATAGGTGTCAGGCTCCAGAAAACGGAAAGCCAGGTCTTCCATTTCCCATTTGATCTGCCAGATGCCGAGCCGGTTGGCCAACGGGGCAAACACGTGCAGCGACTCGTAGGCCAGCGCGTGTGTTGCGCCCTGCCGGGTCGCGGCAAAATGGGCGGCATAGTGGCGCAGCGTTTGCAGGCGTGACGCGAGCCGCAACATCACCACACGCAAATCACGCGAGAACGCCAGCAGCATCTTGCGCACGGTTTCAGTTTGCTCGGCCGGGTCTGAAAACAGTGGCGCCTTGGCGCTCGCTGTCCGGGTCTGGCGCTGTACGGTCACAAGCTTGGTTGTCTCAACGGCCAGCGCGGCGTAGTTGGCACCGAACGATTTGGTGATGATCTCCAGCGGCCGGGTCAGGTGCTGGCAGCAATGCACCAGATAAATGGCGGCCTGCATGGCTTCAGAGCCCCCAATGGACTTCAAAATGGCCGCCACAGCATCTGCATGCGCCAGAATATTTTCGCCGGTGTCGAGCACTTCACTGCCGATCAGTGGCTCCGCGAAGACGCGGGCACGTTGCAGGGCATACGGCTGGTCATGCACGCTGTCAGCGCTGGCGGTGACGATCAGGGCGTTCTGGGGCACACCCACCAACGGCACAGACGGATGGTTGGGGCCGCTTGGCTCTGCTGCGTTGCTTTTCATGGAAGACTCAACTCGTCGTTATTGAAAACCGTTGTGACGTTATCACGTCATGGCTCATGCACTACGTTCGTGCATCACGTCAGCACAAACCTGGCCACGGTGTCCACCTGATCAGCCGCTACCAGCGTGGGCGCGTGCCCGACGCCTGCCAACTCGACCAGCCGGGCTTTGGGGCCGCGCTCAGCCATGCGCCGTGCTGTGGCCGCTGTCAGCAAATCAGAGTCCTGGCCGCGCAGCACCAGCGTCCGGGCGGCGATGTTGTCGTAGAGCTGCCAGAGCATGGTTTCGCCTTGCAAGGTTGATGCCTGCGTAGCCTGCCTGAACGGCACTGCGATGGCTGGGTCGTAATGCAGGCGAAGCGGGCCGGCCTGCTGGCCTGAGACAGGCTTGACCATGAATTGCGACAGCGCCAGCCACTGCTCGGGCGTGTGGCGGCCAAAGCCTGATGAGATGGCCCACATCGCGTCAGCTGCTTCTTGCAAAGAATCGAACTGTCCGGCTTTGCCCAGATAAGTTGAGATGCGCACAAGTGCTGCCCATTCGATGGTGGGGCCAACGTCATTCAAAACCAGCCGGCGCACAGGCAGTGGCAAGGGCAAGCCCGGCTGGCCGCACACCACCATGGCAATCAAGCCGCCCATGCTGGTGCCTACCCAGTCGAGCGTGCGCATCGGTGACTGTGCGTGCAACTGCGCCAGCAGGGCCAGCATATCGGCTGCATAGGTAGGTATCTGGTAACTCATAGGATCGGTGAGCCAGTCGCTTTCGCCCCGGCCCACCACGTCAGGGCAGACCACGCGGATGCCGCCTGGCAGCGGCCCGGCGCGCTCGCACAAGGCGCTGGCCAGCACATCAAAGTCCCGCCCCTGGCGCGACAAGCCGTGAACGCACACCACCACATGGGCGCTGTGCGGGTTGCCCCATTGCCAGTAGGCCATGCGGTGGCTGCCCGTGGCATCCGGGCAGCTCAGGTAATTCAACGTGGGTAGCGTCATGGTGCGAAAGCTTTGTTTCAAGGCCTGATAATGACATGTGGACATTGGCCCGGCACACTGCATGCGGGTGCTGTGCAAATACCGTTTCAGCCATCGTAAATCATTCGGAGAATCACCATGCAAACGACCCTGCTCAAGGGCAAAACAGCACTCGTCACGGGCTCCACCAGTGGTATCGGCCTGGGCATTGCCAAAGCCCTGGCGGCGCAAGGCGCCAACATCGTTCTCAATGGTTTCGGTGATGTGCAGGGGCCACGCGCTGACATAGAGGCACTGGGCGTGAAGGTGGCCTACCATGGCGCAGACATGAGTCGGCCCACCGAAATTGCCGAGATGATGGCTCATGCCGCCGCACAGTTCGGTCGCGTCGATATTCTCGTGAACAACGCAGGTATTCAGCATGTGGCCCGAATCGAGAATTTCCCGCCTGAAAAATGGGATGCCATCATCGCCATCAACCTGAGCAGCGCCTTTCACGCCACCCGCCTGGCCTTGCCCGCCATGCAGGCAGCCGATGGTGGCAAGGGCTGGGGCCGCATCATCAACATAGCGTCGGTGCATGGCCTGGTCGGCTCGGCTGAAAAGTCAGCCTATGTGGCGGCCAAGCACGGTATTGTTGGCCTGACCAAAGTCACAGCGCTTGAGAACGCCACCAGCGGCGTGACCTGCAACGCGATTTGCCCTGGCTGGGTGCTGACACCCCTGGTTCAAAAACAGGTCGATGCCAGGGCCGCTGCGGGCGGTATCAGCACCGAGGCTGCCACCGCCCAACTGCTGGGCGAAAAAGAGCCGTCACTGCAGTTCACCACGCCCGAAGAGCTGGGCGCGCTGGCGGTGTTTTTCTGCTCACCCGCAGGCAACAATGTGCGCGGCGTGGCCTGGAACATGGACGGCGGCTGGACGGCTCAATAGGGCAGCGTTGCAAGCAGCCCGTTGTGTCATGTGCTGTGCAGCGGCGCCAACCTTGTCGTTTGGGTGTGGTGCTATTTTTGCAAGCTTTTTAAGCCTCCACCGCACTGTTTATAAAGATAGTTTGCTATTAAAAAAGTAGCTTCCAGCTGTTTCAAGTGAATCGATTGAGCAAACCCATCACCAACGCCAAGGCCAAGGCCAGCTTTGCACACACCGGCGCTGACACATCGACACCATTTCAAGAGCGCACCATGACCACGGCTTGCACACCGGGCCGCATTCTGCTCGCTCACTGGGCTAGCGCCGCTGCACTGGTCGCACCAAGGCGTGTCATCAATCAAATGTCGGTGGCTGATAAGGTTTTAGGACTCAAACCAGCCAGACTATCGACGCCGCCAGGTCAATGGCGCCCAAAAAGTTG
>RDZZ01000070.1 GCA_004293655.1 Polaromonas sp.
CCGTGCCAGGTTGCGCTGCTGCCCACGCGCAATGCTGTCACGCCCAGACTGCCCAGTGCAAGTTCATACCGCATGGCCAGCGCGTCTGACGCCATGATGACGACCTGTTGGCCGTTTTGCAGATGCTGGCTTTTCAGCTCTTCACCAATCACTAGACCGGACAGGTAACTTGGCAAAGCGTCAGTCGCCATGCGTTTGAAAAGCGCCAGCGCGCGGGCGCTGAAAGCAGTGTTGAGAAGGCCGTTGCCCGCCAGTGCATGATGGACACCCTGGGTAAAAGCGCTTGCATCAAAGGCTGGTTCATGGGCGGGCAGGGTGCGCGACAGAATCGAATGATGGCGCAGCAGGGCGTAGAACTCGCCTGTCATCCAGCTTGAAAAGTCTGTAATCCGCTGGTCTACTGTAGTGACCCATTTGCTGTGCGTGCCGGGCAACACCAGCGTCGCATCACGCAGACCCAGCAGTTGCAGCGCACCAAATACCTGGGTTTCTTCACCACGCATGACATCAGGAACGCCATTTTTGTCGGTGCTCATGCCCGGAACAATCGCCATCCGACCCGGCACGACCCAGGCCAGATGGGCCGCTATCACTGCAAAATCAGCTGGGCAGGGGCAATAGGGCGCTTCAAGCCAGCCCTGCTGGCTACCGGCCATGCCCGCAATCAGGCACAGGGTGTCGGCTGCCATCCAGTCGCCAAACAGGTTTTCAAATACGGCTGGGAAGCCGCCTTTCTCAACGGTCAGGATGCCGCGTGCAAAGGCGCGTTCTTCAATGACGGCTCCGTCGGCTGCCATCAGCGCGCCGCGCAATGACGACGTGCCCCAGTCAAGGGCCACCAAGCGCATCAATGGTTGTCTCTTGGCACCGCAGAGCCGCGCTTGCCCACCAGAAAATCAAGGTCTGCGCCTGCATCGGCCTGCAGAACATGGTCAATGTAGAGCTTGTAGTAGCCCGAACTCATGGCCGGTGCAGGCGCTACCCACAGTGCTTCGCGCTTGGTCAGCTCTTCGTCACTCACATGCAGGTGCAGCAGGCGTTTGGGTACGTTCAGCTCAATCATGTCGCCGTTTTGCACCAGTGCCAGTGGCCCGCCTGCGGCGGCTTCAGGCGCGGTGTGCAGCACCACCGTACCGTAGGCAGTGCCGCTCATGCGGGCGTCGCTGATGCGGACCATGTCGGTGATACCTTTGCGCAACACCTTCGGCGGCAGTGGCATGTTGCCGACCTCCGCCATGCCGGGGTAGCCCTTGGGGCCACAGTTTTTCAGCACCATCACGCAGGTCTCATCAATGTCCAGGTCTTCATCGTCGATACGGGCGTGAAAGTCTTCAATCGTTTCAAACACCACGGCACGGCCTGTGTGAACCATCAGCTCGGGCGTGGCAGCGCTTGGCTTGATGACTGCGCCGCGTGGCGACAGGTTGCCGCGCAGCACGGCAATGCCGGCTTTGTCCTTGAACGGTGCGCCAAGGGGTTTGATGACGTCGGTGTTGTAGTTTTGCGCGTCAAGAATGTTCTCACCAATCGTCGAGCCGTTAGCGGTGATGGCGTCAAGGTGCAAATGCTGGGCGATTTCTTTCATCACCACCGGCAAGCCGCCGGCGTAACAGAAGTCTTCCATCAGGTATTTGCCCGAGGGCTGCAGGTTGACCAGGCAAGGCAACTCGCTCGCCAGGCGGTCAAAGTCATCAATGGTCAGCTTCACGCCAATGCGCCCGGCAATGGCAATCAGGTGAATCACCGCGTTGGTTGAGCCGCCGATGGCTGCCAAGGTTTTGATGGCGTTTTCAAACGCCTCACGGGTCAGGATTTTTGAAAGCAGCAGGTCTTCATGCACCATGTCGACGGCGCGGCGGCCCGCCATACGGGCCAGCACATTGCGCCTGCCGTCCACCGCCGGGTAGGCCGCGTTGCCGGGCAGGCCAATGCCAAGTGCCTCCACCATGCTGGCCATGGTGCTGGCGGTACCCATCGTCATGCAGTGGCCGTGACTGCGGTGCATGCAGCTTTCGGCCTCAAAAAAGTCCGCCAGTCTGAGCGTGCCCGCGCGCACTTGCTCGCTCATGCTCCACACGCCGGTGCCAGAACCCAGCTCTTGCCCGCGCCATTTGCCACTGAGCATGGGGCCACCGCTGACGCCCACGGTTGGCAAATCAACACTTGACGCACCCATGATGAGTGCGGGCGTAGTCTTGTCGCAACCCATCAGCAGCACCACGCCGTCAATCGGGTTACCGCGAATACTCTCTTCGACGTCCATGCTTGCCAGGTTGCGGTACAGCATGGCGGTCGGGCGCAGCAAGGTTTCACCCAGCGACATCACCGGGAACTCCAGCGGAAAACCGCCTGCCTCGTACACGCCAATCTTGACCTGCTCGGCAATCGTGCGGAAGTGGCTGTTGCAGGGGGTGAGTTCACTAAAAGTGTTGCAGATGCCAATGACAGGTCGGCCATCGAACTGGTCATGCGGCACACCCTTGCCCTTGACCCAGCTGCGGTAGGCAAAGCCGTCCCGGTCCTGGCGGCCAAACCACTGCTGACTGCGCAGGTCACCAGGTCTTTTTTTTGGCGTTTTTTGATCCGTCATAGGGAAAGTCCTTAATTTTCAATCATATTATCGTCATACCATTGAATTGAGTCTTGGTAATAACCATGATGATATTTGGCTATGCACATTTCAGTGGAGATACCTTTGTCCCGTCCTCATATTCTTGTCGTTTCAAAGCCACCGCCGTTTTTTCTGGAGCCGCTCAAGGCTGCGTTTGTCGTCCATGAGCGGCTGCATGAAACTGATCCGGCAGAATTTTCCAAAATGGCACCGTTGATACGCGGCATTGCTGGCGGCGGTGAATCGGCAGTGGGTGCTGCTCTGATGGCGCAGTTGCCCGCATTGGAGATGGTGTCCATCATGGGCGTTGGTTATGACGGCGTTGACGTAGGTGCCGCAATCGAGCGCCAAGTGGTGGTGACGCACACACCCAATGTGCTCAACGATGAGGTGGCTGACCTGGCCCTTGGATTGATACTTTCGGTGGCACGGCGCATTCCACAGGCAGACAAGTATGTGCGCAGCGGGCGCTGGGCATCTGAAGGCGCTATGCCACTGGCCCGCAAGGTGTCTGGCGCGCGGCTGGGTATTGTGGGGCTGGGGCGTATCGGGCAAGCCATAGCGGATCGCGCTACAGCTTTTGGCATGTCAATCGCTTACACGGCACGCAGTGCCAAACCGGGCCTGGCGTATCCGTTCCACGCCAGTGCGTTGGCCTTGGCGGCTGAAGTCGATTTTCTGGTGATCATCACGCCCGGCGGTGCAGGCACTTTCCATATGATTGATGCCCAAGTGCTCAAAGCCCTTGGCCCGCGCGGCTATCTGATCAATGTTGCGCGCGGTTCGGTGGTGGACGAAGCAGCTTTGCTCGAAGCGCTCGAAAAAGGCACCATTGCGGGTGCGGGCCTGGATGTGTTTGAAAAAGAGCCGCACCCCCTGCAGGCTTTGTACAAACTGGACAACGTGGTGCTGACCCCGCACATGGCCAGCGCCACGCATGAAACCCGCCAAGCCATGGCGGACCTCGCAGTTGCTAACCTGCAGGCTCATTTTTCGGGCAAGCCAGCATTGACACCCATACCGGAATGCAACTGACCAAAGGCGAGTCAAAAACGGGTCAAGGACGAGTCAAGAGCGAGTTCACAAGGGCGGGTTTTCCATATAAAAAACAATTTTTAATCATCATACGATGACAATCCTTGACGACAAATTGAGGACGACTGGCCTGGGTATTTTTACAAATCAATTTTTTCAGGAGACAAGACAGATGAAACTCAAGGAAATTCTCACAGCAGCGATGGTCGCGGCAGGACTGCTCATATCGGGTCAGGCCGTAGCCCAGCAAAAACTCACCGTCTGGTGGCAAAAAGGTTTCTACAAGGGCGAAGACGATGCCTTGTTTGCAGCCATCAGAAAGTTTGAGGAAAAAAACAAGAACATCAAGGTTGACCTGTCGCTGTACGCGCCGCAGGAAATCATCCCCAAGTCGGTCGCAGCCATGGATGCCAATAACCCCCCTGATGTGGCTTATGGCGATGTTTATGACTTCCAGGTCACAGCCAAGTGGGCTTATGAGAACAAGCTGGAAGATGTGTCGAGCATCATCAATCCGTTGCAAGGCAATTTCGAGCCTGCGGCGTTGTCAACAACCTTTTTGTACAACAACACCACGCAGAGCCGGGCCTACTACGCCTACCCGATCAAGCAGCAAACCATGCATGTGCAGTATTGGAAAGACATGCTGGCAGATGCTGGTTTTAAGGAAAGTGACATCCCCAAGGACTGGAACGGCTACTGGGATTTCTGGTGTACAAAAGTGCAGGACGGCTACCGCAAAAAAACGGGGACCCGTGGTTTCGGTACCGGCTTTCCGATGGGTGTCGATTCCAGCGACTCGTTTTTCTCCTTCCTGACCTTCATGGACGCGCACAACGTCAAGCTGGTCAGCGACTCCGGCAAGCTCCTGGTGGACGACCCGGCTGTTCGCAGTGGCCTTGTCAAAGCGCTTACCGACTACACCTCGGTTTACGCTAAAGGTTGCACACCACCCTCATCTACGGCATGGAAAGACCCAGACAATAACGTCGCCTTCCACAACAAGACCATCGTGATGACGCATAACGCCACCATCTCGATCGCCGCCAAATGGCTTGACGACTCCAACAACGCAACCTTGACTGCAGACCAGCGTGCAGCGGCCAAGAAGAACTACACCGAGCTGATTGCAACAGCAGGTTTTCCGAACAAACCCGACGGCACCAAGATGACATATCGCAGCGCCGTGAAGACGGGCGTGATCTTCAAGGATGCCAAGAACAAGGCAGATGCCAAAAAGTTCGTCGCTTTCATGCTGGACGAGGCCAATCTGACACCGTATGTCGAAGGCGCACTCGGTCGCTGGTTCCCAGTCACTAAAAAAGCGCAGCAAAGCCCATTTTGGAAGACGGATCCACATCGTCTGTCGGTGTACACGCAGTACATGAATGGCACCACACCGTTCGAGTTCACCAAAAACTACAAGTTCACGGTGCTCAACAACGAGAACGTCTGGGCCAAAGCCATGAACCGCGTGTTGAGTGAAAAGATACCCGTTGACAAAGCTGTTGACGAAATGATTGCGCGCATCAAGACCGTCGCTTCGCAGTAACAGCGAAGCAGTGGGTCACCCTGGCACTGCATAAATTTGTGGTGCCAGGCTTGAATTGATTTAAGTTGACTGAATTACCCGAAGTTTTGCTGGAGTAAGAATACATGGCCGAAGCCGTTGCCTTAGCCGCCTCGACGCCTCGACGCTCCTCCAATACCTGGAACAAGTGGGGGCAGCTGATGGTGCTGCCTTACATTCTGGTGTTCCTGTTTCTTGTTTTGTATCCTGTCAGCTACGGTCTGTGGCTGGCACGCGATCCACAGAGTTACGTCAAACTTTTCGCTGACCCGATTTTTTTTCGGACTGCGATCAACACTGTCATTTTTGTCGTTGTAGCGGTCAATCTGAAACTGCTGATCGCGCTGGGTTTGTCCGGCTTTTTCATGCAGACCCGCTGGTGGATCAGAATCGTTGCGATGTTGTTCATCCTGCCCTGGGCAGTGCCATCAATACCAACTATCTTGTCAACGCGCTTCATGCTCAACCCCGAGTGGGGCGTGATCAACACGCTGATATTCAAGCTGACCCTCAAAGATGGGCCCAACTGGCTCAATGACCCGACATTGGCGTTGGCGCTTTCCATGGTGATGCACATCTGGAAGTCACTGCCATTTTGGACGTTGATTTTGCTGGCAGGACGCATGGCCATTCCAGCCGATCAATACGAAGCGGCCAGTGTTGATGGTGCAACGCGCTGGCAAAAGTTCTGCTTCATCACCTGGCCTTCCATGAAGGGGTTGTATCTGACCTCAACCCTGCTGTCGATGATTTTCACACTGGGCGACTTCAACAGCGTTTACCTGCTGACAGGTGGTGGGCCGGCTGATCTGACCCATGTGCTGGCCACACTGGGTATTCGGTACCTGCGGCTCGACCAAATAGAGCTCGCCATGGCCAGTATTGTTGTGGCGCTGCCCTTTATGCTGCCACTCGTGTACGTCATGATGAAGAGGTTGTCAAAATGAAAAAAGGCTGGTCGCTGCGCCAAGTCAGTACCGAGGCGCAATTGCTGCTTGTGGGTATTCCGGTGGTCATATGGACCATGATTCCGGTTTATCACCTGTTCCTTTTCGCCATCTCGCAGCGTGACAAGGCCACATCAGGCCAGCTTTGGCCTAAAAACCCAACGCTGCAGAACTTTGAGTTCGTGTTCGGGCAAAAGCACTTCTACCTCAACCATTTCTGGCAGCAGCTGGGCAACTCGCTGATGATTGCTGTCGCCACCGGGCTGATCACCTTGTTTGTGGCCACGACAGCGGCTTTTGCCATCAGCCGCCTGAAGATTCACGGCGGCCGTACGGTGATGAATATGGCCTTGGTCACCTACTTCATCCCGGCGGCATTCCTGGCGGTACCGATGTACAAAACGATGGCCAACTACGGCCTGCTCAACAACCGCTGGTCCCTGATACTGGCCATGGTGACCATCGCTTCACCTTATTGCATATGGGTACTCAAGCAGGCATCCGACAAGTTGCCTTGGGAGCTTGACGAGGCGGCTCGAATCGACGGTGCGAGTCCGCTTCAGCTGTTCTGGCTGGTGTACGTACCGCTGATGGTGCCCTCACTGGTAGCTGTTGGAACCTACGCCTTGCTGCTGGCCTGGAACGAGTACCTGTACGGGTTTTTGCTTCTGTCCAAAGAGACCGATTTGCCTTTGGCAGTGGCACTCGGAAATTTTCTTGCGGCTGACGATTCGCCTTGGGAGTTGTTGATGGCTACGGGGTTCATTTATGCCTTGCCACCCGCAGCCATTTACTACGTTTTTAAGCGCTATATGGTATCTGGCCTGACCGCAGGCGCAGTCAAAAGCTGATTGCAGCCAAGCGGCTCTCTACCTCAGGCATTCACCCCATCGAGCAGGTAAACACATGGCATCCGTATCTTTTAACAACATCGAAAAAAACTTTGGCAAGGTCAAGATCATTCACGGCATCAGCTTTGAGATCACGGACGGAGAATTCGTCGTGCTGGTGGGGCCATCGGGTTGCGGCAAGTCCACCTTGCTGCGCATGCTCGCAGGGCTGGAAGATATCAGCGGTGGCGAGATTGCCATTGACAACAAAGTCATCAACGACCTGGACTCCAAAGACCGTGATATCGCCATGGTGTTTCAAAGCTATGCTTTGTACCCGCACATGACGGTGCGCGAGAACATGGCTTTCAGTCTGAAACTGCGCAAAGCCAGTGCAGAGATCACCAACAAGCGTGTGGGTGACGCAGCCACTATTCTCAACCTTGACCCACTGCTCGACCGCTACCCGCGCGAGCTGTCGGGCGGGCAGCGTCAGCGCGTGGCCATGGGCCGTGCCATTGTGCGTGACCCCAAGGTGTTTTTGTTTGACGAGCCGCTCTCCAATCTGGACGCCAAATTGCGCGTGGCCATGCGCGCCGAGATCAAAGCCTTGCACCAGCGCCTGAAAACAACAACGGTCTATGTGACCCATGACCAGATTGAAGCCATGACGATGGCAGACCGCATTGTTGTCATGCACGACGGCATCATCGAGCAGATAGGCACGCCGCTAGAGTTGTTCGACCATCCCGGTAACCTGTTTGTCGCCCAATTCATCGGGTCGCCCTCCATGAATGTACTCAGGGGAGTACTGCACATAGCCGATGGCCAAACCTGGGTAGAGGCGCAGGGCCACCGCTGGCCTGCAAATAACATGACGCAGGCTGGTGATGGCCAAGCTGTGGCATATGGCGTGAGGCCCACCGATATTCGTGTTGGCGCTGCAAGTACAGGTATTCCAGCAAAAGTGATTGTGGTTGAACCTACAGGCGCAGAGACAGAACTGCTGCTGGAAATTGGCAGTTCGCGGCTGGTTGTGGTCATGCATGGCCGCACTGCTGCGCAACCGGACGACGTGATTCATCTTGAAATTGATGCCAGTAAGGCGCACCTGTTTGACGGCGCTACTGGCACCAGACTGGTATAAATACATATGCTGACAAATACTTTTAGACTAAACGGCCGATTGGCTCTGGTAACTGGCTCATCTGCAGGCATCGGCTTGGCGCTGGCGCGCGCACTGGGACAGGCAGGTGCCTCTGTGGTGCTCAACGGGCGCGATGCTGTCAAACTTGAGCAAGCTGGGGAAATGCTGCGCGCTGAAGGTCTGACTGTGCACGCCCGCAGCTTCGACGTGACGCAACATGCCTCAGTTACGGCGGCCATTGAAGACATTGAGTCATCTATCGGGCCGATCGAGATTCTGGTCAACAACGCTGGCATGCAGTTGCGTGGCCCGCTTGAAGACTTTGCTGTGGACGACTGGCACCGCCTCATGCGCACGAACCTTGACAGCGTGTTTCTGGTGGGCCAGGCCGTGGCGCGCCGAATGATCCCACGCCGGCGCGGCAAAATCATCAATGTTTGCTCGGTACAAAGCGAGCTGGGCCGCCCAAATATTGCCCCCTACATGGCCAGCAAAGGCGCTGTAAAAATGCTCACCAAGGGCATGGCTATCGACTGGGGGCCACATGGCTTGCAGGTTAACGGCCTGGGGCCTGGCTACTTTAAAACCGAACTCACTGAAAAACTGGTGGCTGACCAAACATTTAGTGCCTGGCTGACAGGTCGCACACCAAGTCGGCGTTGGGGTGAGGTTGCCGAGCTGGGCGGCGCAGCTGTTTTTCTGGCCAGTGACGCATCGAATTTCGTCAATGGTCATATTTTGTATGTAGACGGCGGCGTGACCGCCACGCTTTGATAGGGATTGAATACTATGCGCGCTATTGTTTGTCACGCCCCTCTGGATTTGCGATTCGATTCGCAGGCTGTGGAGCCGCTCGGTCCGCAGCAACTGCGTGTACGGGTCGCTTTTGGCGGTATTTGTGGCTCCGACCTGCACTACTTTCAGCACGGAGGTTTTGGTGCGGTGCGTATCAAGGAGCCCATGGTTCTTGGGCACGAAGTGTCTGGCATTGTCAATGAAGTCGGCAGTGGCGTTACCGGCTATCAGCGCGGCCAACGCATCGCGGTATCGCCATCGCGGCCCTGCGGCGTTTGCAAATACTGCCAGCTGGGGCAGCACAACCACTGCCTGGACATGCGTTTTTATGGGAGTGCGATGCGCTTTCCGCATGTACAAGGAGCATTTCGCGAAATGCTGGTGATCGATGCATCGCAGGCACACTTGGTCGCCGACGATCTGCCCTTGACACAGGCGGCACTGGCCGAGCCGCTGTCCGTTGGGCTGCATGCCATTTCCCGTGCGGGCACGGTATTTGGCAAACGTGTACTGGTCACGGGTTGCGGGCCGATTGGTGCCCTGTTGATAGCCGGTTTGCGCCGTGCGGGTGCTGCCGAGATTGTGGCGGTTGATATTGCCGAACTGCCACTGGCTTGCGCTCTGAAGATGGGTGCAGACAAAGCCATCAACCTTTCCAAGGAACCAGATGCCCTGGCGTCCTACGCAACAGGTAAAGGCTACTTTGAGGTGATGTTTGAAGCATCGGGTAACGAGCGTGCGCTTCTGAGCGGGCTGGATGTGGTGGCACCGCGCGGCGTGATTGTGGCGGTTGGTCTGGGAGGCAACATATCGTTACCCATGAACACGCTGGTGGGCAAGGAAATCGATTTGCGAGGTACCTTTCGGTTCCACTCAGAGTTTGCGATGGCGGTGCGTTTTCTCAATCAGCGGCTCATTGATGGCAGGCCAGTGATTTCCGATGTTTTTTCCTTTGACAAGGCAGGGGAGGCTTTCACATTGGCAAGCGACAAGGGCCGGGCCATGAAGGTACAGCTGGACTTTGGTGGCGCATCGCTTGAGGCTCCTTCAAACGTGGAGACAGCATAGTCACAGCTCGCAGGTAATCAACACACTCACGGACACGCCGACGACTTGATGACTCAGCAACTTACACCGGAGCATGACGTGACTATTTTCAGCAAGGTGATTCTTTTTACAGGCCCTGATGGTCGGGCAGCATTCAGGCAAGAGCCCATCAGTCTGCCTGAAGGGTCACCCCAATCCATGCTGTCAGCCCTGATGCCGTCTGGTGGCTACCAGTTACGTCATAGTCCTGTGGGTTTTCGCAGCCAGTTTCATTGTTCGCCGCACGGGCAATGGGTTTTTATCCTGAGCGGTCAAATGGAAATCGGCTTGCAAGGCGGTGTCTCGCGCGTTTTCAAGCCCGGTGAGCATTTTTACTCAGCCGACACACTGCCAGAAGGCGCAACGTTCGATCCTGCCGTACATGGTCACTGGAGCTGTCAAGTCGGTCATGACCCACTCGTGACGCTTTTTATTCGTGGTTGACAAGGCTCATTCCCGTTCTCAATAGAAGCGAGAACAAGGCGCGAAGCCGCAGGCAGTGCTGTGGCATGACAAGGCGAAGTCACGCAGTTATCGTTTTTATTGGGAATTGGAATCAGGACATGATGAAGAATGTTCACGGCAACACGGTAGACCACTTGGGTTCGGCCATTGTTGCAGGTCGCTATGCGGCAGGCACATCGCTGCCGCCAGAGCCGATGTTGTGCCAAGAACTCGGCGTGAGCCGAACTGTTGTGCGAGAGGCTGTGAAGTCGCTGATCGCCAAGGGCCTCATCACGACAGGCCCCAAGGTCGGTACCCGCGTTCTATCAGAAGACCACTGGAATTGGTTTGACCCGGATGTGATCATCTGGCAGTCCAAGGCAGGTTTGACACCTGAGTTTCTACGCGATCTGCAGGATTTGCGCCGCGTGGTCGAGCCCGCCGCCTTGCGCCTGGCAGCGGAGCGCGCCACAGCCCAGGACATCGCTGAAATTGAACTGGCTTACACTGGTATGAAGCGGGCGGTTGAAGAAGGGGGCGACTATGTGACGTTCGATCTGCGCTTTCATCAGGGTTTGTTGCGAGCGTCACGCAACCGCATGTTGGTGCAGATGAGTAAGGCGCTCAGCGCGTTGCTGCGTACCAGCTTTGAGATTTCGACCCGCCGCAAAAATGGCCCGCGCAGTTCATTGCCGCTACATCGTGAAGTACTCGATGCAGTGATCGCTCACAACCCTGACCGTGCGGAAAAGGCGATTCGTATACTGATTGAAGGTGCGCGCAGTGACATTGAAGAAGTACTGGCATCGCGTCGCCGCCTACCTCGTCTGAGCGAGCCAGCACACCTGTTGAAGGCCGCATAACAAAGCGCAGACGGGTTTGCCAATGATCATCTGCAGATGCATCGCTGCAGACCAGCATCTTTGGCTTGTACGTTCGCCATTTCTTTTCAAGATGCTTGAGCTTTACTTGCAGCAGCTCGTTTTACATGACCACGAAGTGAGAAAACCTTTGCCATTTATTCAATGGCCAAGGTTTTCAATGTTCACGTGGGGTGGCTGATGGGGCTCGAACCCACGACAACAGGAATCACAATCCTGGACTCTACCAACTGAGCTACAGCCACCACAAATGAAGATTATAACGGCAACTTCACAATCGTTTATTGCGCTGCGCCAGTTTCTGAGTTGACTTGCGAGCCAGGTTTGGCCTCTACTGGTTTGGGCACCAAAACAGTGGTCTTGAAGCGCTCTTTGAGAAGGTTGTAATAAGCTGAGTTTTCCGCAGACGTCCACCACTGCGCGACCTGGTTGCGCTCTTGTTTGAGCGTAGCCTCTGGCGAAGGCTCGCGGGGTACTACTTTGTTGATCTTGACGACTGCATAACCAGCAGGGCCTAAATCCACACCGCTGAAAGCGGGTAATTTTGAAGCATCAGCTCTGAGGACAGCGTCTATCAACTGAGCAGGTTGTCTCTGGCCCTGATCGCGCGACACCACCAACGACTCGGGCAGCACTGCCAAAGCAGGGTTGGCTTTCCATGACTCCAATTTCGCGGTGCCTTCCTTGCGGGCTTCTTCAGCACTGCGCACGGCCAGCCAGCGTTGACGAACGATGTCCTTGACCTCCGTCAGTGGTTTTGTGCGTGCTGGTGTGTACTGGGTGATACGGCCAGAAATGAGCTGGCTTGAAGCTACTTCAACAGCCTCAGTATTGCGCTTTTTCTCTATGGCATCAGGCGAGAAGAGCGCATTTAAAAACTTGGGATTCACAAATGCACCGGCGCTACCTGGCACGGGTTTTCGCAGGATGCCAGCTGCGGTTTTCACCTCCAGCTTGAGCTTGTCAGCAATCGGCTTGAGGCTGTCTGACTGCTCATACACGCCATTGGTGAACGCTTCGGCAGTTTCAGAGAACTTTTTTTGCGCTTGCTGCTTTTTGACATCGGCTTCCAGCTCGGCCTTCATCTCTTCAAAACTACGTTGCTTTGGGGACTTGATATCCGTGAGTTTGATGATGTGGTAGCCAAACTCCGACTCCACCACGTCGCTGATGTCACCCTTTTTCAGGCTGAAGGCGGCATCTGCAAATGGCTTGACCATCGCATTACGTGCAAAGAAATCAAGGTCGCCACCGCTGGGCGCAGAGCCTGTGTCTTGCGAATTCTTGCGTGCCACATCTGCAAATGAGTCGGGCGATTTTTTGACCAGTGCCAGTAACTCGGTCGCTTTGGCTTTTGCTTTCTGGCGGTCAGTGTCAAGCGCGGTTGTCGGGGCTGTAATCAAAATGTGGCTGGCACGACGTTCTTCAGCGCCGCTCAATCGTTGAATATTTTGGTCGTAATAAGATTTAAGGTCTGCATCGCTGACCGTGATGCTTTTCTTGACGCTTTCCATGTCCAGCAAAACGTATTCGATGTTGGCTTGCTCGGGGGCCTGAAACAGGTTTTCATTGGCTTTGTAGAACTGTTCAAGATCAGCCTCGCTGGGGCTGATCTTGGCAACGTAGTCAATGGCAGAAAAGCGCGCGATTTGAATCTCTCGCTTTTCAAAATAGGCATTGAGCGCGATATCAGCAGCACTTGCTGTGGACAATCCGCTGCTGGCAATACCAATGAGTACCTGACGGTTTGAAAGATCGGATCGCACATTGGCTTCAAACATCTCGGGGCTCAGTCCTTGGGCGGCCAGCAGCTGTTTGTAACGCTCCATGTCCAAAGTGCCGTCAGGCTTTCTCAATGCAGCGATCTCGGGACTTTCCTGCAATTCACGGGCCAAGCGCTGGTCGCTGGTGTTGAGCTTGAGTTGGGTCGCGGCAGCGGCCAGCACGCGCTCTCTGACCAGGCGCTCCAGCGTGGCGTAGCGGGCCTCGGGTGAGTCCAGCAGTTTGGCATCCAGTGAGGGCATGGAAGCACGCATTTTGTCGACCTCGCGCAGGTGTGCCCTGTCCCATTCAGGCTGGAGAATGTTTTGCCCGTCAACTTTTGCAACCACCGCACCTGTGCCTTCGGACTTGGTGTAGCCATCCAGACCAAACAGGACAAAGGAGGGAACAATCAATAAAAACAAAAAGCCCATTGTGAGCTTGGTGTGCTTGCGAATGAAATCAAACATCTCGAATTTCCTTTACGTCCATCAGGGGCGCAAAAACAAAAAATCAGTACGCGCACAAACTTCGCGTGCGCAGCAAGTGACGATGTAGAGCCGCCAATGAAAAAGGCGAACCGTCTGGTTCGCCTTTGTTCATTGTTTTAGTTTATGGTGGGTGCTGACGGGCTCGAACCGCCGACCTACGCCGTGTAAGGGCGCTGCTCTACCAACTGAGCTAAGCACCCCACCTTCAACTTTTCAACTCGTCTGTGTCAGTTCAAAGCGTCTTTGAGCGCTTTGCCTGGACGAAACTTTGGAACCTTGGCAGCCTTGATTTTAATCGCATCACCGGTACGTGGATTGCGACCGGTGCGGGCAGCACGCTTGCCCACGGTAAAAGTACCAAAACCCACCAGGGAAACAGAGCCTCCTTTTTTTAACGTGGTTTTCACAGCACCAATTGTTGACTCCAGTGCGCGCGTTGCGGCGGCCTTGGAGATGTCAGCGTGTTTGGCAATGTGCTCAATTAGCTCAGTCTTGTTCACAAAAAGCCCCTCGTTGATGAATGATTAACTTGCTTGTCTGACAAAGAGGCACTTCCGGAATCTTCCGAAGCCTTCCGAAGCTTTCTCGAATGTGCGTCAGGGCTATCAACGGAAAGTAACATGTCCAGTTTATATGAAGATCACAACCGTGGCGATGGGTGTCTCTGATATTGGCACGACACCTGTCTTTAACAACGCAGACGTAAATTCTAGTCTGTTTTTGAAGCCAAAAAGATCTGCACCGAATAATCTCAACCAAGCACCGAGGCAATGGCTTTGCCAACATCCTTGGTGCCAGCATGCCCACCCAGATCAGGCGTACGCGGGGCACCACTTTGGGGTGCAAGCACTTTTTCGACAGCGGCAAGCACCGCATCGTGGGCATCTTTGTGACCAAGGAATTCAAGCATCATGGCGCCGCACCAGATCTGTCCAATCGGGTTGGCGATCTGGCGGCCTGCGATATCTGGCGCCGAGCCATGCACGGGCTCAAACAGGGACGGAAATTGACGCTCCGGGTTTAAATTGGCACTGGGTGCAATGCCAATCGTGCCGGTGCAGGCCGGGCCGAGATCACTGAGGATGTCACCAAACAGGTTGCTGGCGACCACCACATCAAAAAAGTCAGGGCGCTGCACAAAATGCGCCGTGAGAATGTCAATGTGAAACTTGTCAAGCCGAATGCCAGGGTAAGCTCTGGCCATCTCGGCAACACGCTCGTCCCAGTAGGGCATGGAGATTGAAATACCGTTGGATTTGGTGGCACTTGTGAGGTGTTTTTTGGGCCGCGTCTGGGCCAGCTCAAAAGCGAACTTGAGCACACGGTCCACACCAATGCGCGTGAACACCGACTCCTGCAAAACAAACTCACGCGCTGTACCTGGAAAAGCACGCCCGCCAATGCTGGAGTACTCGCCTTCCGTGTTTTCGCGCACGATGTAGAAGTCAATCTCCCCTGGCTGACGTGCGCTGCCATCGCGGCGCACCACAGGCGCGATGATGCCGGGCATCAAGCGCGCTGGGCGCAGGTTGATGTACTGGTCGAACTCGCGACGAAAAAGCAGCAGCGAGCCCCACAGCGACACGTGATCGGCAATTTTTTCAGGCCAGCCTACTGCCCCAAAATAAATGGCGTCATGCCCGCCGATCTGGTCTTTCCAGTCGTCTGGCAACATCTTGCCGTGCTTTTCAAAGTAGTCCCAGCTTGAAAAATCGAAGTGGTCAAATGCAAGGTCAATGCCAAACTTGCGGGCGGCGGCATCCATCACGCGCAAGCCTTCGGGCATGACTTCCTTGCCAATGCCATCGCCTGCAATCACGGCTATGCGTTTTTTACTCATGTTTGTTTTTAATGGGTTCATTCAATGGGTTGGATGGCGCGGTTCAACTCGCATGGACTCGCTTTACTGGACATCCATTTCAGGGTTTCCAGCTCTTGCGCAAGACTTTTGTTGCCCTGCCGGAATCGCCTGCCCCATTTTCGCGCGGCGGCAAGCCCGTGTGCTGGGTCAGCAAGCGCCCTTTGACGGGCGATGCTGAGGCTGAAGTCTTGACCAGAGGTGTCGAGTTCTTGCGCCGCGCACTTTGATAGGCGCCATCGGTCAGCGGCTGGAATGTCGGGATCAGGTGGTGCTTGCCATTGCCGATCAGGTCAGCCCGCCCCATGGCTTTGAGCGCTTCACGCAAAAGCGGCCAGTTTTTAGGGTCGTGATAGCGCAAAAAGGCCTTGTGCAGGCGGCGGCGCTTTTCACCGCGCACGATATCTACCGTCTCGCTGTCGCGGGTGATCTTGCGCAGCGGGTTTTTATTGGTGTGGTACATCGCGGTGGCAGTGGCCATGGGCGACGGATAAAACGTCTGCACCTGGTCTGCCCTGAAGCCGTTTTTCTTGAGCCACTGCGCCAGGTGCATCATGTCTTCGTCACTGGTGCCGGGGTGGGCGGCAATGAAGTACGGGATCAAGAACTGCTTTTTACCGGCTTCCAGGCTGTACTTTTCAAACAGCGTCTTGAATTTGTCGTAGCTGCCGATGCCCGGCTTCATCATCTTGGTCAGCGGCCCCTGCTCGGTGTGCTCGGGTGCGATTTTGAGGTAGCCGCCGACGTGGTGGCTGACCAGTTCTTTGACGTATTCGGGGCTTTGCACAGCCAGGTCGTAGCGCACGCCCGAGCTGATCAGGATTTTCTTGACACCTTTGAGTGCCCGCGCACGGCGGTACATCTTGATGAGCGGGGCGTGGTCGGTGTTGAGGTTCTGGCAAATACCCGGATAAACGCAGCTGGGCTTGCGGCAGGCCGCTTCAATTTCGGGGCTTTTGCAGCCAATGCGGTACATGTTGGCAGTGGGGCCGCCCAGGTCAGAAATTGCCCCCGTGAACCCCTTGACGTTGTCGCGAATGGCTTCAATCTCGCGGATGACCGAGTCTTCAGACCGGCTCTGGATGATGCGGCCTTCATGCTCGGTGATCGAGCAGAACGTGCAGCCACCGAAGCAGCCGCGCATGATGTTGACTGAAAAGCGAATCATCTCCCAGGCCGGGATTTTGGTGGCGTGGTCGTGGCTGCCGTTTTCGTCCGCGTAGCTCGGGTGCGGACTGCGTGCGTATGGCAGGTCAAACACGTGGTCCATCTCGGCAGTGGTCAACGGGATCGGCGGGGGTGTGATCCACACGTCGCGCGCTGTTGCGCCCTCGCCGTGGGCTTGCACCAAAGCGCGGGCATTGCCGGGGTTGGTCTCCAGGTGCAGCACCCGGTTGGCATGGGCGTACAGCACGGCATCGCTTTTGACCTGCTCGTACGATGGCAGGCGGATGACCGATCGGTCACGCGGGGGCACCTTGACCTTGCCCTGCATGTGGGGCAAAGCCGGGTTGGCAACGAATGTCAGCGGTTTGATGGCAGGGTTGGCGTTGGCAGCGATTTTGGCCAGGACGGGCGAGCCTGTGGCTTCGGCCTTGGACGCCACACCCGCTGCCTCATCTTCGCGCGCGCAGGTGGCACCCTGTTCTCTGGCCACGTCGGAGATCATCAAATAGGGGTTGACGTGCGCTTCGACGCGGCCGGGTGTGTCCACACTGGTCGAGTCAATCTCGAACCAGCCCTGGGCCGTCTTGTCACCTGCACGGCGGATGAAGGCGGTGCCACGAATGTCCGTCATGGTGGCGATGGATTCGCGGGCGGCCAGGCGGTGGGCGATTTCAACAATCGCGCGCTCGGCATTGCCGTACAGCAGCAAGTCGCATTTTGAGTCGATCACCACACTGCGGCGCACTTTGTCAGACCAGTAGTCGTAGTGGGCAATGCGGCGCAATGAGCCTTCGATACCGCCCAGAACAATGGGCACGTCTTTGTAAGCCTCACGGCAGCGCTGTGAATACACCAGCGCGGCACGGTCAGGCCGCTTGCCGCCGATGTCGCCGGGGGTGTAGGCGTCGTCGGTGCGAATTTTGTGGTCTGCCGTGTAGCGGTTGATCATGCTGTCCATGTTGCCAGCCGTCACGCCCCAGAACAGGTTGGGCTTGCCCAGCACCTTGAAGGGCTCGGCACTTTGCCAGTCAGGCTGGGCGATGATGCCGACCCGAAACCCCTGGGCCTCCAACATGCGGCCAATCACGGCCATGCCAAAACTCGGGTGGTCCACATAGGCATCGCCCGTGACGATGATGATGTCGCAGCTGTCCCAGCCCAGTGCCGCCATCTCGGCGCGCGTGGTGGGCAAAAATTTGGCGGTGCCAAAGCGGGCCGCCCAATACTTTCTGTAGCTGGTCAGCGGCCTGGCGGCGCGGGCGAAGAAGGAGACGTCAATAGGGGCGTTCATGGGGGGCCTTGGGTAACCTTTGATTGTAAGGTTTGACCTGATTTTTTGCCTCTTTGTCCACGTCCAGGACGTGGCGATCCCCTTCAAGCCAGGCACACCCGCCCAAATCATCCGATATTTATGCCCAAATAAGCCTCCACAGCAACAGCTATAAGGTTTTTATGCTATCAAATAAATAGTAAGCACTGGTGCTGCAGCCAACAATGAACTGCTGCCTGCCCTACAATTTTGTGGCTGCACCGCCCTGACTCCACGACGACGGCAGCATTCAACACAACGGCTCAACCGCACAAAGGCACTTGACCATGAACACCCCCACTCCCGCAGCTGCCTTGCAGCCCGTATCAGCCGCTGACCTTGCCGCTTTGCCGTTGATTGAAAAATGGATCTCGTTTGCCTCCGTCTCGCGTGACAGCAACCTGCCCCTCATTGAATGGACGCGCGACCTGCTCCAGGCGCTGGGCGTGCAGTGCCGCCTGAGCTACGACGACAGTGGCAAAAAGGCCAACCTTTGGGCAACACTGCCTGCACATGATGGTGAAACCAAAACGGGCGGCCTGGTGTTGTCAGGCCACACCGATGTGGTGCCCGTCGATGGACAGCCTTGGGACACCGATCCGTTCA
>RDZZ01000071.1 GCA_004293655.1 Polaromonas sp.
CCTGACGCGACCAGGCTGACAGCAGATTCAATGAGTTGACGGCGTTGCATGGCAGCTCCATGTGAGGTTGAAGGTAACTGCGCCAGCATGCCCTAACACGGCGGGTATCGCATCAGGGGAATACCTGAAAGCGTGTCGTCTTGGCTACACGGGTGCTTTGTGGTGGTGTTGCGGTGGTGTTGCACAGCGCAGGCTGGTCAACCACTTTTTTAAGCCTGTTTTAGGCTTCTACCGCAATATTTATAAAGGTTTATAGCTATAATTTTTATAGCATTTACGCCCGCAGACGCCCCCACGTGAACGGCTCCTAAAATACTTCAATGCACATACACATTTTGGGAATTTGCGGCACATTCATGGGTGGCCTGGCGGCGCTGGCGCGGGAGGCGGGGCACACCGTCACAGGTTGTGACACCGGGGTGTACCCGCCCATGAGCGATCAGCTGCGCGGCCTGGGCATTGAGCTGGCAGAGGGCTACAGCGCAGACCAGCTGGCATTCAAGCCCGATGTGTTTGTGGTGGGCAACGTCGTCTCACGTGCGCGCCAGGCCGACGGCACACCCCGATACCCGTTGATGGAAGCTGTTCTGAACAGTGGCGCGCCCTACACCAGCGGCCCGCAATGGCTGGCAGAACACGTCCTGCAAGGCCGCCATGTGCTGGCCGTGGCGGGCACACACGGCAAAACCACCACAACCGCCATGCTGGCCTGGATTCTGGAGAGCGCGGGTTTGCAGCCGGGCTTTCTGGTCGGTGGTGTGCCGCTCAACTTTGGCGTGTCTGCCCGGCGGGGCGCTGGTCATTGCTTTGTGATTGAGGCCGACGAGTACGACACCGCGTTTTTTGACAAGCGCAGCAAGTTTGTGCATTACCGCCCGCGCACGGCGGTGTTGAACAACCTGGAGTTTGACCACGCCGATATTTTTGACAATCTGGCCGCCATTGAGCGGCAGTTTCACCACCTGGTGCGCACTGTGCCCTCAGAAGGCCGAGTGGTTGTCAATGCGGCTGAAGCCAGCCTGCAACGCGTCCTTGCCCAGGGCTGCTGGAGCGAGCGGGTGCCGTTTGGCCACAGCACCGCCAACCCGGATGGGTTCACAGCGCATGGCGAGCCGCACGATTTTGATGTACACAAGGCCGGCGTGGTGGTGGCCAGCGTGCAGTGGAGCATCGGCGGCATGCACAACCAGTGCAATGCGCTGGCTGCAATAGCTGCCGCCGAACACGTGGGTATTGCGCCAGATGTGGCTGCGCGTGCGTTGGCCACTTTCCAAAACGTCAAGCGGCGCATGGAAGTGCGCGGTGTGGTGCGTGCGCCTGGCGGCAACATCACAGTCTATGACGACTTTGCCCACCACCCGACCGCCATCGAAACCACCGTGGACGGTCTGCGCCGCCAGCTCAACAGCACCGGCAGAGCGGCTGAGCGCATTCTGGCGATTTTTGAGCCGCGCAGCAACACCATGAAACTGGGCGCAATGACCGCGCTGCTGCCCCAAAGCCTCGCGTCAGCCGACATGGCGTTTTGCCATGCGGGCGGACTCGACTGGAATGCCCACGAGGCGCTGGCCCCGATGGCCGGCCGGGCGCATGTGGCCGACAGCATTGACCAGTTGGTGGCACAGGTTCGTTCAGTCGTGCAGCCCGGCGACCATTTGCTGTGCATGAGCAACGGCGGGTTTGGCAGCATTCACGGCAAGCTGCTGAATGCGTTGAAGACATGAAACCAGCGCCCCGGCTGGCAGAAGAGCGCCCGCTGAGCGAGCCTGCCCAATCGCTGGCCCTGGCGGCTATTTGTTGGCCCGGCGCGTTAACACCGCCGCAGACAAGGTCTCCAGCAGTTCCAGCGAATGTTCCCACGACAGGCACGCATCAGTAATGCTCTTGCCGTACGCCAGCGCGCTGGCATCGTCTTTGCCAGGCGTGAACTTTTGTGCGCCCGGGTTGAGGTGGCTTTCAACCATCAGGCCAAACACCTGGTGCGAGCCGCTGCTGACCTGCCCGGCAATGTCACGCGCGACATCGAGCTGCTTTTCATGCTGTTTGGCGCTGTTGGCGTGGCTGCAGTCCACCATCAGCGTGGCAGGCAGTTTGGCCGCTAGCAGCTCTTGGCAAGCGGCTGTCACGCTCGAAGCGTCATAGTTGGGCGCTTTGCCGCCACGCAGAATCACGTGGCAGTCCGGGTTGCCATTGGTTTGCACAATCGCCACCTGGCCGTTTTTATGCACCGACAAAAAGTGGTGTCCGCGCGCAGCCGCCTGAATGGCGTCGGTGGCAATGCGGATGTTGCCATCGGTGCCGTTTTTAAAGCCAATCGGTGCCGACAAGCCTGACGCCAGCTCCCGGTGCACCTGGCTTTCCGTGGTGCGCGCGCCAATCGCGCCCCAGGCAATCAGGTCGCCAATGTACTGGGGCGAAATCACGTCCAGAAACTCGCTGCCTGCAGGCAAGCCGAGGCGGTTGATCTCGATGAGCAACTGGCGCGCCATGCGCAGGCCCTCGTCGATGCGGAAGGTCTCGTCCAGGTAGGGGTCATTGATCAAACCCTTCCAGCCGACCGTGGTGCGGGGCTTTTCAAAGTACACACGCATCACGATCTCCAGCGCTCCGGCGTATTTTTTGCGCTGCTCGACCAGGCGGCGCGCGTATTCCAGTGCGGCAGCCGGGTCGTGAATCGAGCAGGGGCCCATCACCACCAGCAGCCGGTCATCGTTGCCCGCGATGATGTTGTGAACGTTTTGACGCGTCTGGGTGATCAAAGACTCCACGGCGGTGCCGCGAATCGGGAAAAAGCGGATCAGATGCTCTGGAGGGGGTAACACGGTGATGTCCTTGATGCGTTCGTCGTCGGTCTGGCTGGTTTTATCGACGCTCGCATACCAGCCATCGCTGGAAATACTGCTGGACGGGCTGGCAGGTAGGGCAGGTGAATTCATCGCGGACTTTCTTGTTGAAGAGGTGGAGTTGGCAGAGTTTGAGGGATTCAATGAGACAGACAAACAGGTAAACAAGCAGGCAAAAAAAAACCGCCGGGGGTCCGGCGGTTTTTTAAGATTTGTTGCGTTTTTTGAGGTTACGCAAAAGTCTCTCTACCGCCGAAAGCGCTTGAGAACCAGAAGTAACCAAAATAAAACGAAGCTGAATGCATGGCAGGCAATGTAGCACAGGTTGAAAGAAATGCGGGGAGGATCAAGAGTCGGGTTCATTCAACGCAGAGGCGCAGAGAAAGGGAGTCAAAGGAAGATGGAGAAGAGAGAGAAAAATAATTGTTCAAATCTTTTCTCTGCGGCCCTCTGCGTTCTCTGCGCCTCTGCGTTGAAATGACTTCAGGCCGTGCCACCCACAGTCAACCCATCAATGCGCAGTGTCGGCTGGCCCACGCCCACCGGCACGCTCTGGCCTTCCTTGCCGCAGGTGCCCACTGTCCAGAGCCATGTCGTTGCCCATCATGCTGACTTTTTTCAGGCATTCAGGGCCGCTGCCGATGATTGTTGCGCCCTTGACAGGATACAGAATTTTGCCGTTTTCCACCCAGAACGCCTGGCTGGCTGAAAACACGAACTTGCCGGAGGTGATGTCCACCTGCCCGCCTGCAAAGTTGGTCGCGTACAGGCCTTTTTTGATGCTGGCGACGATTTCCTGCGGGTCAATGCCCCCGCCCAGCATGTAGGTGTTGGTCATGCGCGGCATCGGTGTGTGGGCGTAGCTTTCGCGGCGGCCATTGCCGGTGGGTTTGACCTTCATCAGGCGCGCGTTGAGCGAGTCCTGAATGTAGCCTTTCAAAATGCCGTCTTCAATCAAGACATTGCGCTGGCTGGCGTTGCCCTCGTCGTCCACGTTGAGCGAGCCACGGCGGTCGGTAATCGTGCCGTCGTCCAGCACCGTCACGCCTTTGGCAGCCACGCGCTGGCCAATTTTGCCGGCAAAGGCACTCGACCCCTTGCGGTTGAAGTCACCTTCCAGGCCGTGGCCGATGGCTTCATGCAGCAAAATGCCTGGCCAGCCAGAGCCCAGCACCACGGTCATCTCGCCTGCAGGTGCAGGCCGGGCTTCCAGATTGGTCAGGGCGGCCTTGACGGCATCATCGACATACTGCCCGATTTGTGCGTCGTCAAAATAAGCCAGCCCAAACCGGCCACCGCCGCCGCCCGAGCCCATTTCGCGGCGTCCTTTTTGCTCGGCGATCACCGTCACGCTCAGGCGCACCAGCGGACGCACATCCGCAGCCAGCGTGCCATCGGCCCGTGCCACCATGACCACATCGTATTCACTGGCCAGGCCCGCCATGACCTGCACGATGCGCGGGTCTTTGGCCTTGGCGAATTTTTCAACTTTTTCCAGCAACTTGACTTTGGCGGTGCTGCCCAGCGTGGCGATCGGGTCCAGGTCGTTGTAGAGCGAGCGGCTGCTGGCAATTTTGCGGGCAGGCGTTTTGACCCGGGCGCTTTTGCTGGCAGCGCAAATACTGCGCACAGTGCGTGCTGCATCAAGCAATGACGCATCAGAAATATCGTCTGAATAGGCGAACGCGGTTTTCTCGCCGCTCACAGCGCGTACGCCCACGCCCTGGTCAATGCTGAACGAGCCGGTTTTGACAATGCCTTCTTCCAGGCTCCAGCCTTCGCTGCGGGTGTACTGGAAATACAGGTCTGCATCGTCCGCGCCATGGGAGGTGATCTCGCCCAGTGCGCGGCGCAAATGGGCCTCTGTCAGGCCAAACGGGGCCAGCAACAGTTTTTGGGCAATCTCCAGTCGCCCAGCCGTAGAAGCTACGTTGGGCCGCACCGTCGAGGAGCTGGTGGAGGCGTTGAGGGCAGTAGCCAGAGGAGAAGAGCGAAGAGAGGTCATCCCTCCATTGTAGGCAGTACGCCCTGCTGGCGTTTGGGCTGCGTTGCGTGTCCCTGAGCGGGTCAGGTCTGATCGTCAGTGATGTCAGTCGCTGCATTGGTTTTGCAGGACGCGATGCCGTTGTCCCGTGATGCAGCGCTTGCATACATCTGGCTCTGGCCAATCACCTGTCCGTTGGTGGCCTTGAGAACGAAGTAAGGCGAGCCGTCCTTGCCGTCGAGGCTTTCGTAGCGGGCGTCAACGACACCGTTCTTTCTAACCGATTCAATGCCTTTGAGGGCGCTGGCTTTGGATTCATACATTTCACTGGACAAAATGTTCTGGCCATTGCCAGCGAGCAAGGAGAAAAAAAACTTGTCGTTCTTTGACTTTTTGAGTTGGAACTTTCCGGCCATGACAATCATCCTTTTTGAGTAAAACTGCTTTTATTGAAACCGCACTGGCAAATAAAACCGCTATCACTTGTACCCGTTCGCCTAGACAAAAGCAAGACCCTCAGGACTGCACCAGTCGCTTGGCCTTGGCAATCGACATCAAAATACCCACCGCCAGCCCCAGCGTCACCATGGCCGTGCCGCCATAGCTGATAAAAGGCAAAGGCACGCCCACCACCGGCAAAATACCGCTGACCATGCCCATGTTCACAAAAGCGTAGGTAAAGAAAATCAGGGTGACGGCGCCTGCCAGCAGCCGTGAAAACAAAGTAGGCGCGTCCATGGCAATGGCCAGGCCACGCAAGATCAGGAAAATGAATGCACCGATCAAGAGCAGTGTGCCGACCAGGCCGAACTCTTCAGAGAACGCGGCAAAGATGAAGTCGGTGGTGCGTTCGGGAATGAACTCCAGATGCGTCTGGGTGCCAGCCATGAAGCCTTTGCCAAACACGCCACCCGAGCCGATTGCAATCATGCCCTGAATGATGTGAAAGCCTTTGCCCAGCGGGTCCCGCGAGGGGTCCAGCAGCGTGCAGATGCGTTGCTGCTGGTAGTCGTGAAGCACCATCCAGCGCACGCCGTCAGCACACAGCTGGGGCTCAAACCAGACCAGTAAAAACATGCCCAGCAGCGCCAGCAGCACGGGCGGCACGATCAGTTTCCAGCTCAAACCCGCAAAGAAGATCACCGCCAGCCCGGCGGCCAGCACCAGCAGCGATGTGCCCAGGTCAGGCTGCTTCATGATCAGCCCCACGGGCACAACCAGCAGCAGCCCGGCCACCAGAAAATCAAGCGGTCGCAACTGGCCTTCGCGCTTTTGAAACCACCAGGCCAGCATCAGCGGCATGGCGATTTTTAAAATCTCGCTGGGCTGGATCACCACGCCCACATGGAGCCAGCGTTTTGCGCCTTTTTTGGTGATGCCGAAAACCGCCACGGCAATCAGCAGCGCAACCCCAAACAAATACAGGGGCACTGCCAACGCCATCAGGCGCTGCGGCGGAATCTGCGCCACCACAAACATGATGGCACCCGCAATCAGCATGTTGCGGCCATGGTCCACGAAGCGCGTGCCGTGGTCATAACCTGACGAGTACATGATGACCAGACCCGCACAAGCCAGCAGAAAAACCGCAAACGCCAGCGGGCCGTCGAAGCCCTCAAACAGAGGCAAAGTGCGCCTGAAAAGAGAAGGTTTGTCAAAAACTGCGGCCATGTCTTGATTATCGGTCAGCCTGGCTGGGCGTTGAACTTTTACAAATCCGCTGCGACCGGCCCGTTCAAGACGGCTGTGGGTTCACGGCTGATTACACTTGGAGCCAAAGCGCAAAACCACACCATTGAAAAAAGAGGTTCCTGTTTTGTTTGTACTGTTTGAAGAAGCCGGCAAATTTTTGGCCGGGCGCATCTTGTCTGAAGCAGACAGCTCACTTCAGGTCGAGCTTGACTCCGGCAAACGCGTCAAGGTCAAGACCGCCAATGCCCTGATATGGTTTGAAAAACCGAATCCTGCAGAGTTCATGGCCGCAGGCCAAAAACTGGCCGAGGACATCGAGCTTGAGCTGGCCTGGGAATTTGCCAGCGACGATGAGTTTGGCTTCGCAGACCTGGCACGGGACTACTTCAGCGCCGACCCGTCCAGGCCGGCATCCCTGCAGCAGCAGGCCGCCACACTGTTTTGCCTGTTCAACACCCCGCACTACTTCAGGCGCGCTGGCAAAGGCCGGTTTAAAAAAGCGCCTCTGGAGATTTTGCAACTGGCCTTAGCTGCCATTGAAAAGAAAAAACTCGTCGCGCTGCAAATCACCGCCTGGGCCGAGGCGCTGGCACAAGGCCAGTGCCCTGAGCCGATCCGCGAGCAGCTGTACAAAATCCTCTTCAAGCCTGACAAAAACAGTGCCGAATACAAGGCCGTCGTTGAGGCGTCACGCAGCACGCACACCGCGCCCCTGGAATTGCTGCAAAAAGCCGGGGCGATTTCGTCGCCTTACCAGTTTCACTACAAACGCTTTTTGTTTGAGAACTTTCCCAAGGGCGTGGGCTTTCCCGCACTGCAAGCGCCGGTACACACCGAAACGCTGCCACTGGCCCATGTGCGTGCGTTCTCGATCGATGACTCCAGCACCACCGAGATCGACGATGCCTTGTCGGTCAGCGGCCTGGGCACCGGCACGGTGACGCTGGGCATTCACATTGCGGCACCCGGCCTGGCCGTGTTGCCCGGCAGCCCGGTGGACGCGGTGGGTCGCGCACGCTTGTCCACCGTGTACATGCCGGGCTACAAGCTCACCATGCTGCCCGATGAGGTGGTGCAAAACTACACCCTGCAAGCCGGACGCGATTGCCCTGCCGTGTCGCTGTATGTGACGCTGGACGAGGCCACGCTAGCCATTGGCGAGACCGTGACCCGGCTGGAGCGGGTGCCTATTGCCAGCAACCTGCGCCACGATGTGCTGGACAGCACGTTTACCGAGGCGTTTTTTGCCTCTGCTACTGAAAGCATAGCTGACACCGCCCGTGTTGATTGCGACACCACAGGTATTGATGGTGATACCGCAGGTATTGAATGGGCTGCAGAGCTTATCTTCCTGCACCGCCTGGCCAAAAAACTCAAAGCCGGGCGTGAAGTGGTGCGCGGCAAGCCCGAGAACTTCAACCGCCCCGACTACAACTTCAAGCTCGACAACCCCGGCGGACAAGCGCCCCAAGGCAATGAGACAGTCAGCATCAGCACCCGCCAGCGCGGCGCGCCGCTTGACTTGATCGTCGCCGAGGCCATGATTTTGGCCAACAGCACCTGGGGCCTGTGGCTGGCAGAGCATGGCGTGCCCGGCATTTACCGCAGCCAGGCCAGCATGGCACCGGGCGTGAAAGTACGCATGGGCACCAAGGCCCTGCCGCATGCGGGCCTGGGCGTGCCAAGTTACGCCTGGAGCACCTCGCCGCTGCGCCGCTACACCGATCTGGTCAACCAGTGGCAAATCATTGCCTGTGCCAAGCATGGGCGCACTGCGGCGCTGGCAGCGCCTTTCAAGCCCAAAGATGCCGCGCTGTTTGCCATCATCTCGGGGTTTGACGAAGCCTACAGCGCCTACAACGGTTTTCAGTCAGGCATTGAGCGTTACTGGACGCTCAAATACCTGCAGCAAAACGGCATCACTGAATTGGTAGCCACGGCTTTTAAAGACAACCTGGTGCGGGCCGATGAGTTGCCGCTGGTATTGCCTGCCTTGGGTGCCATGGGCTTGCCACGCGGGGCCCGGGTGCGGGTACGTCTGGGTGCCATTGATGAGATCACGCTGGATATTGTGGGCACCGTGACAGAACGGCTGGATCTGGTCGCCGACGCTTCACAGCCGGGCGTGGGTGAAAATACAGGCGAAGGCGAGGATGACGACGACCACATGGCTGCAGGCCCCATCTCGATTGCAGTAGATGTCAACGAGCCTGCAGCAGATGCTGTGAGTGTGGCCCCAGCTACTGTGGCTTAGCCACCACAACATATGAAAAAGCCACAACAAGTGCATTCGTCTGACAATTGAAAACCGTGAAATCACTCAGCACACTGCAAATTGCGTTAAGCGTGTCAGCACTGGTTCACGCCGTGGTTCTGACCACGCGTTTTGTGGACCCGGAGCGCTTTAACCGGGTTTTTCAGGACACACCGCTGGAAGTGATTCTGGTCAACGCCAGGTCCAGTGACAAGCCCGATGTGGCCAAAGCCATTGCGCAAGCTTCGCTCGCGGGCGGCGGCGAGCTTGAAAAAGGCAGGGCTACCTCGCCGCTGCCGCCTTCAGCGCTGACAGAATTGGGCGACGCCACCGAGAACGCCCAACGCCAGGCCGAGGCCATGCAGCAGCAGCAGACCCAGCTGTTGGCGCAAATCAAAAAACAGCTGGCCAGCCTGCCGCTGCCCGATCCGAATGTTCCTGCCAATGATCTCGTGCAGGCAGAGCGCGAGCAAAAGCGCAAACAGCTCATCAAGATCCTCGCGGAAATTGAAAAACGCATCAACGAAGAGAACGCCCGTCCCAAAAAGCGCTATGTCAGCCCAGCCACGCGTGAGGAAGTCTATGCGCTTTACTACGACAAGCTGCGCCGCAGAATTGAAGACAAGGGCACCACGAATTTCCCGGAACTCGCTGGCAAAAAGCTGTATGGCCAGCTGACCATGATCGTGACCGTCAACTTTGACGGCCGCGTCCTCGACACCGAAGTGGTGGAGTCGTCCGGCAACCTGACGCTGGACCGCCGGGCGCAAACGATTGTCAAAGGCACGGGCCCGTTTGACACCTTTACATCGGCGATGCGCCGTCAGGCCGACCAGATTGTGGTGGTGTCCCGCTTTAAGTTCACCCGCGACGAAACGCTTGAGACCCAGCTGACGAACCGCTGAGAAGCATCCTTAAGAACCATCGCCAAGAGTCACCGCTCAACACACATCACGCCATGGACCACTACTGCGTACTGGGCAACCCGGTCGAACACAGCAAATCGCCCCTGATCCACGCACGTTTTGCCGAGCTTATGGGGCAATCTATTGCCTACACAAAACAATGGGTGGCAACGGATGGTTTTTCGGACATGCTGGCCCAGTTGCAGGCAGATGGTGTGCGTGGCTGCAACGTCACCGTGCCGTTCAAGTTCGAGGCGTTTCAGGCAGCCCTTCACCCAACCGAGCGAGCCCAGCTTGCACAAGCGGCCAACACTCTGCGCTTTGACGACGCGGGCATTTATGCGGACAACACCGATGGCATCGGTCTGGTCAACGACATTGAGCACAACGCAGGTGTTCGTCTGGCCGGGCGCGATATTTTGCTGGTCGGTGCGGGCGGCGCAGCCGCTGGCGTGCTGGGGCCACTTCTGGCCAGCGGCCCACGGCGTCTGGTGGTGGTCAATCGCAGTGCAGACAAGGCCACAGCGCTGGTAGCGCGCCACCGAGCACACCCCTGGGTACAAGACTTGCTACAAAAAACAGAGCTGCTGGCCCAACAAATACATGCGGTGGAGGGCGATTTCGATGTGATGATCAACGCCACAGCCAGCAGCCTGGCGGGCGTTGCCCTGCCCATTGCCAGCCATGTCTTGAAGCCTGGCGCACTGGCCTACGACATGATGTATGGCCCTGCTGCAGAGCCCTTTGCGCAGTGGGCAACCCGCCACGGTGCCGTCGCCCGCGATGGTCTGGGCATGCTGGTCGAGCAAGCTGCGGCAGCTTTTGCGCTCTGGCGCGGCGTTCACCCGCCGTCTGGCCAGGTACTGCGCGAGATGCGCGCTGCCCTGCTGCCTGCTGCATGAAAGTCATGCTGCGCCTGCTGTGCCTGGTAATGCTGGCAGGCTTGGCGTTACAGCTTTATTTTGCCGGCCGTATCGCCCTGATGGCGGTGGTGAACCCGGAGTCCACCGCTTTTGAGCGCTCCGAGGTGTATCGCCTGGCAAGCACAACGGGCAGCGTTCAATGGCGACAGCAATGGGTGCCTTACAGCCAGCTGTCAGACCACCTGAAAAGAGCAGTGATTGCCTCAGAGGATGCCACCTTCGTCGAGCATGACGGGGTGGACATCGAGGCGCTCGAAAAAGCCTGGGACAAAAATGCAAAAGCTGAGCAAAAAGCACTGCAAGCACAGCAGTCCGCGCCTCGGCCACCGACTCAAAAACTGCCGAACAACACTGCAAGGCCAGCCGTCAAGTCACCCAAAATAGTCGGCGGCTCCACCATCACGCAGCAATTGGCGAAAAACCTTTTTTTATCTGGCGAGCGCACCTTGTTGCGCAAGGCCCAGGAACTGGTGCTCACCTTACTGCTGGAAACGCTGCTGAGCAAACAGCGTATTCTTGAGATCTACCTCAACAGCGTGGAGTGGGGCGAAGGCGTTTTCGGTGCAGAGGCAGCAGCCCAGCACTACTACCGAAAACCAGCCTCAAAACTCAGCGCCTTTGAAGCGGCCCGCCTGGCCGTGATGCTGCCCCGCCCCAAGTATTTTGAAACGCGCCCCAATTCAGGCTATCTTTCGTCGCGCGCCGGCACCATTGCAGCACGCATGGGTGCAGTGGACATTCCCTGAGTCACACTCAGACGCAATACCTTCGCCAAAAGCGTGGACAAGCCATATCAGGCAGTTTGAATTTGAACGGCCTGCAAACTGTCGGGCTTTCAAAGAGGCAGGGCTGTTGTCGCTTTGACGCTGTCCAGCACAAAACTTGTTTTGCAGTCTTCAACACTGGGGTGTTTGAGCAAGGTGTCCATGATAAAGCGGTTGTAATGCGTCATGTCTGTGACCACCACGCGCAGCAAGTAGTCCATATCCCCCGTCAGTGACACGCACTCCACCACTTCAGGCCAGACCTGTACGCTGGCGCGAAACACATCCATCGGATTGCGTTGGTGACTCTCGGTGTGTTTTTCAAGGCGCACATTGAGGTAAGCCGTCAGGCCCAGGCCCACAGCCTCTGGTTTGACCAATGCCACATACCGGGCAATCACACCCACGTCTTCGAGCCGCTTGACGCGGCGCAGAACAGCACTGGCAGACAAGCCGACCTGCTCGCCCACCACGTCATAGGTTTCACGACCATTGCACTGCAGGCTGCGCAAAATGGCCCGGTCAAGCTTGTCAAGTGTGGCAACGGCAGTCATCGTGCAATTCTACGGAGCCTTTGACAAGCGGCACACCATCGCGTGGGCCGCCACGCGAACCATTTAGACTCCCCTCTCCAGTTCAATCACTACGCGGGATTACCCTGATTTCTAATGGTGGGCTTGCTGAGAGAATTTGATCAAAATAAAAGCACGATCGTTCGTTTTATTTTTCATCACAACAGACAACAGCAGGAGTCAGTCATGACCGTTTTTCTATCCCGTCTGCGCTTGCCACTGCGCACTTTGTTGCGCACTTGCTGGTGCGGCTTGTTACGCCATCTGCAGCGGTTTGTGCTGGCGCTGGCCGCCACCACACTGCTGTTTGGTGCCAGCGCGCACGCAAACAGCGGCTACACCCAGACGCGTTACCCCATCGTGCTGGTGCATGGCCTGTTTGGTTTTGATTCATTTTTGGGCGTGGATTATTTCTACGGCATTCCCAGCGCCTTGAGCCAGGATGGTGCCCGCGTATTTGTCGCCCAGGTGTCAGCCGCCAACAGCACCGAGGTGCGCGGCGAGCAGTTGCTCAAGCAGGTTAAAAACATCATGGCCATCACGGGTGCCAGCAAGGTCAATTTGATCGGACACTCACACGGCGGCCCGACCATTCGCTACGTCGCTGGTGTGGCGCCCCAACTGGTGGCGTCTGTCACGTCTATCGGCGGCGTCAACAAAGGCTCTCGCGTGGCGGACATCCTGCGCGGCGTGGCACCTGCGGGCGGCTTGTCCGAGGCCGTGGTAAACAACGCTGCCAAGGCTTTTGTGGCGCTGATCAACCTTGGCTCTGGTGGCACGTCTTTGCCGCAAACGCCCACTGCGGCCCTGAGCTCGCTGAGCACGGCGGGCTCTCTGGACTTCAACCGCCGTTTTCCGCAAGCCCTGCCCACAGGCTGCGGCAGCGGTGCCGAGCTGGTCAATGGCGTTCGTTATTACTCCTGGACGGGCACATTGCCGCTGACCAATGTTCTTGACATCAGCGATGGCGCACTGAGCATCATGAGCCTGGTGTTTGGCGAGGCCAATGACGGCCTGGTATCAGCCTGCTCGTCACGGCTGGGCAAACATCTGGGCGACTACCGCCAGAACCATCTGGATGAAGTCAACCAGGTCGTCGGTCTGCGGGACTGGTTCTCAGTGGACCCGGTCACGCTGTACCGCCAGCAGGCCAACCGCCTGAAATTGTTGGGACTGTGAACCGCAAGCCGCTGGCTCTGGGTGCCGCTACAGCACTTCTGTGCGCGGCGGGGTTGTGGGCGATCATGTCGCCAGACGCGCTGCCTGGCACCCGTGAGACCACAGCGGCACAACGCATGGGTGCTGAATCCAGTCAAAGGCTGACGGCCCCCACTGCCATGCCGCTGGGCGGGCGTTCAGGGGAGGCACTGACAAGCACTCCTGGCGATACTTTTCTGAGGCCAGACACGCGACATACTTTTGAGGCGATGCTGCTTGAAGCCACGGGCGGGGCAGACATGCGCGACCTGGCGGTGCTCAAAACACGCCTGCTGGCACTGGTGCCGCGTTACTTTCCAGCGCAATACGCCGTGCAGGCCACGGCACTCATGGAACGCTACATAGACTACCGGGTTGCACTCGGTGGGCTGAAGCCACTCACAGACCCCAGCGACCCGCGCGCACTGCGTGCCGCGCTCGATGCACGCCAGCAAACACGTACACAATACTTCACGCGCGAAGAGTACGAAGTGCTCTTCGCACAAGAAGCGCGGCTGGACCGCTACACATTGGCCCGCATCGAGATTGAACGCAACAGCGCGCTGACAACAGCGCAAAAACAGGCTGCACTCAAAGATGCTGAGCGCGACCTGAGCGACGCACAACGCGCCGAGCGCGATGCAGCAACCGTCCATGTCAATGTCGCCAGTCAGACTGCTGGGTTTGATGCGCAGGGAACCACAGCCAATGAGCGTTATGCGCAGCGTCGTGCCCAGTATGGCGATGCTGCTGCTGCGCAGCTGGGACAGCTCGACCGCGAGGAAAGCGATTGGCAGGCACGGCTGAGCGACTACGCCGCTGCACAGGCCCGCAAAGCCAGCCCCGAGCAACTCCAGCTGTTGCGCCAACAGCTGTTCTCGCCGCAGGAACAACTGCGTGTGGAGGCCGCGCTGGCGGCACGCCCTTAAGCTTGGGCAAAGGTACGCATTTTTCCTGAGAAAAGAGCTGCGGCTGATCCGGAGTTCAACAGAAAATTGCAGATGCCCCGTATTAAAGTCCTGCATCACATGACTGAAATAATTCCTCAAGGTGCCAGCCCCGTGGTGTACGGCCAGTCAAACCGGCCACCTCGGGGTGACTATGTACGGGATGGCCAAGTCCATGCGGACTACACCTGTGCGCAGAACTATGCAGCCTACACAGCAGCAGATCACGATATTTATCGCCGCTTGTATGAGCGTCAATCTGTATTGTTGCCAGGTCTGGCATGCGACGAATTCATCACTGCATTGCCTGCACTGGGTTTGAAAACCCAGATTCCGCGCTTTGAACAAATCAATGATCGCCTTCACAAGGCCACAGGCTGGCAAGTGGTAGCAGTGCCGGGGCTGATTCCTGAGGTGGCATTTTTTACCTTGCTGGCCAACCAGAAATTTCCGGTCACCGACTGGATTCGCACACCCGCAGAGTTTGACTACATTGTCGAGCCCGATATCTTTCATGACTTGTTCGGGCACGTGCCCTTGTTGTTTAACCCGGTGTTTGCCGACCACATGCAAGCCTATGGCGCGGGCGGTTTGAAGGCCCATGCCCTGGGCGCATGCGAGCAACTGTCCCGCCTGTATTGGTACACCATCGAGTTTGGGCTGATACGCCAAAAAAATGGTCTGCGCGCTTATGGCGCCGGGATCTTGAGCTCGTCTGGCGAGCTGGTGCATGCAGTCAACAGCACCGCCTCCCACAGGATTGCGCTGGATGTGCTGCGTGCCATGCGAACGCGCTACAAGATCGACAGCTACCAGCAAACCTACTTTGTGATTGAGGGTTTCCAACAGCTGTTTGACATGACAGCGCCCGATTTCACGTCGTTTTATGCCGTCTTGAAAAACCTGCCTGAACTACCAGCAGACACCTTGCTCAGGACAGACATGCAAATTTAGCCGCCATACAAGCAAGGCAGGGGGCCAGATACAACACGGCGGGCCAAACCTGGACGGGCCTATGGTTTACGCAATGTGGCCAGCGTAGCATCCATGACTGCGGGCAAGAACGCCATCTGGACATGCGCCGCGCCGCGCACCAGACGGTTGTCTGCGCCTGGCAAACAAGCCGTTGAGGTGGGAAACACGATGTTGTCGCAATTGGAGTACCAGCACGTAAACAGGGCATGGCGGCCCGCAGGCATCTGGTGGTCAAGCTGGGACTGCCAGTCAGACAGCAAGCGCATTTGCCGTCCGTTTTTCCCGTGACCGAAACGCGCCAGCCAGGTGCCGCGATGCGGCGTGCCAATGGTCACCACATGATGAACACGTGCTTCTGATTTCATGGTTTGAAGCCAGGCCCTGGCAGCCAGCCCGCCCATGCTGTGACAAACCAGCAAAGGCGCCTGCCCCGTGACCCGTGTGACCTGCCAAACCGCCTTGTCAATTTGTGGGACATACTCGTCAATCGAGCCAAACACAGGCTCTAAGCTAACCGCTACAAACGCATGACCTTGTGCCTGCAAACGTTCAAGCCACGGGTTCCACAATCCCCGGTTACAAAAAAAGCCATGCACAAGAACCACTCCCCGAAGGCCGTGACGCAAGCCCATGGGTGATACGTTGTCAGCAATAGCCTTGGCACGAAACGGCTGACGCCAGCAGAACACCCTTGGCGCGAGCAGCGTCTCACCGAGCCAGGCGCGAAACAACTCTGACCAGCTGGGCTTGGGGGTGGGGTCTGACTGATTGACAAGCCTCAAAATAACAAATTCAAGCGCCAAAAGACCAGCGTAGCCAAACACGATCAGCAGACAACCGGCAATCGCCAGCACAGGAGAGCTGTCCCGAAAGTAGAACCACCAACTACCAGCAGCAGCGATCAGTGTGAATGTAAGGAGTCTTTGCAAGAGGGCCAGCATTGAAAAACGTCCTCAGGCCAGCACCACATCCTGACCACTGAGCTTTTTAGCCAATGCCTGCGCCAGCCGGTTGACCGTGCCATACACCGAGAGTTGCGGGTTGGCACCGATACTGGTCGGGAAAAGCGAGCCGTCATGAATCGACAGGTTATCAAGCTGCCAGTGGATGCCGTCAGGCCGGGTCACACCCAGTGCTTCAGTGCCCGCCAGACCGCAACCACCCATCACATGGGCACTGACCACTTTGGTCAACAGAGGCTTCATGGGCAAGGCATTGACGGCATCTCGTGCCTGGGACCATGTCGTGTAGCTCTGAGCGAGTTCATGCAGGGGCAAGACATACAGGGCACCCGCAGCAAATTGAATTTCCATCATGGAGAGCAGGGCCCTGCGCCCGCCCTCCATGATGAAGTCAGTCAGGGCGTAGTCGAGTACCGGTGAGCCGTCGCCACGGAGTTTGACTCGACCGCCTGGCGCGCCGTCATGAAAACCATCGCGCATCAGCGCCAGCAGGGTGTGGTTGTGTGGAAAGGCCTTGAGCAGATCATGCTGGCTTTGCCCAATGCCTGGTACGGTGGTTGCAAAAATGAGCGGGTGCAGCGGTGGCGCTTCAAGTTTGTAGCCAATAGGCCCATCAATGGCCTGGGTTTCCAGAAAGTGATCGGTGTAGATCGTCTGGGGCGCGCCGTGCCACGCCTCGACCCTTTGGTCAAATACGGCAGAAGACATCACCACCGGGTGCAAGAAGGTTCTCTCCCCCAGACGGCCATGCGGGTCGGGTGCGCCAGAGCGCAGCAGTACGGCAGGGGAGTTGATGGCCCCCCCTGCGAGTACGTAATGTTTTGCTATTATTTTTATAGCTTGCTGTGCTTTGTCTGATTGCTCTGGAGCACTTTTTGACTCTAAAGATCGACACAGCAATGCTGTCACCCGTCCGTTGCGTATCTCAAAGCGTTCGGCACAGGTTTCAGTGAGTAACTGCGCACCTTTGTCCAACGCAGCTGGCAGGGTTGTCACCAGCATGGACTGCTTGGCATTGGTAGGACAACCCATGCCGCAGGAGCCCAGGTTCCAGCAACCTTTGACGTTTCGTGCAATGGCTTGCGCGGCAATACCCAGTTTGGCAGCGCCACGGCGCAATAAATCGTTGTTCTCATTGGGCGGTGTGAGCCATGGCCCAATGTTTAACCGTCGCTCTGCCTGTTCAAAATAAGGGGACAAGGCATCAACGGTGTAGTCTTTCAGCCCGAACCGGTCTTGCCAGAACTGCAGCGTAGGTGCAGGCGTGCGAAACGATGAGGTCCAGTTCACCGTGGTGGAGCCGCCGACGCAGCGGCCTTGCAAAATGTTGATGGCTTTGTCCTGCGTTTTACGGGCGGCGCTTTCCTGGTAGAGCTGAGGGTAGGCTTCAGACTCTTTCTGGTTGAAGTCGCTGCTGCTTTTGAGCGGACCCTCTTCAATCATCACGACGCGCAGCCCGGCTTTGGTCAGAAGCTCGGCGGTGATGCCAGCGCCAGCGCCGCTGCCGACGATGGCGACATCGCAAGTGATATTTTCAGGCGAGCGGCCGAACGGGCCACCCATGACTTTCCAGCCACGCTGGATGCCCTCGCGGATGGGATCTTGCAGTTGACTCATGCGTTGGTGGTGCCTGTAGTGCCCGGAGGGCTTGGAGAAATCAGAATTTCAGAGGGCCAGGATAGCCCAGCAAAGACCAACTTGAAGGGGCCGAAAAATAGGCGCCTGCCGTGATCTCATGCAGCGCAGCGTACGCCTGCTGGCGCAGTGCCAGACTGGACACGCGCATGGCCTGCAGCGCTTTTTGAACCTCTTCGAGCGAGGCATCTGCCCAAGGCCTGGCAAGCCCGGCCAAACTCAAGCGACCTGCGGGATTGCCCAGCAGTGACAAGAGCTGTGACAACTCATTTTGAGCGTGTGAAGGTAGAGTACCCACCAGCACATCTACACGCTGGAGCAGACCCTCCAGGGCAATTTCGCGGGCACCATCTTGTGCTGGCAAAGTCTTGTCAAGCACAGCAGCGCCGACCGACCAGAACACTTCACGGCCAAGTGGGCTCAAAGCACCGCGCTCCAGGCCAGGTTGTAGCCAGGCAACCGCTCCTCCCACGATAGACAGCGCTGCCGCCGCCGTGACACCGAGTTTGAGAAGGCTTCTTCTTTGCATACCTGGAGTTTCGCATGATGACCTGAAATCCAATAGGGATTCGACCCTAGATAAACTCGGGGTTTATATGGACGAATCCGCACAAAAAATTCATGAAGCGCTACGAACTGTAGAACAGCTCAGGCAGCGGCATGCCACCGACAATTTGCTCAAACAGGCGAGTTCTGACATCAAACGATTTCAGGCACGCAGGTTTCAAGCCAGTTATGCCGATCTCTTGCGAAGCCCGCGCTACAAGACTGCAGCCGCATTTTTTCTGCAAGAGCTCTACAGCGACAAGGATTATGCCGAGCGGGACCAGCAGTTCGCGCGCATAGCCAGCACCATTGCCCGGCTGTTTCCGCAGGCTGTGGTCAACACAGCAGCAGCATTGGCACAGGTTCATGCATTGACCGAAGAGCTTGATGACTTGATGGCCCGGCAGTGGTTGAGGCAAGACACGCAACTGGGTGACTGCGCCCGCTATGTTCGCTGTTGGCAAAGTGTGGCCGACAGTGCGGCCAGGCACAGGCAACTCGATGTGGTGCAGTTGCTAGGTCAAGAATTAGACCGTCTGACACGCAAACCAGGTTTGCGTACGCTCCTTAAACTGATGCGCGGGCCGGCTACAGCGGCTGGACTGAACTCGCTTCAACGATTTCTGGAAACAGGTTTTGATGCCTTCGCCAATATGCGCGGTGCAGACGAGTTTTTGACACTCATCAGATTACGGGAGACCGAGCTGATCCGCACACTGTTTGAAGAAACGCCTGTCGCCAGTGAGACGACATTGGTCCGTTTAATGGCGGGCACTTCTTTGCATTAGGACAAGCCCCATACAGTTTTTATGCCAAGCCTTTCACAATGACAGCCAAGGAGTTTGTATGAACCGGCACTGGCTTAAAAATTATCCCGAGGGCGTGGCCCACGACATCGATACTGAACAGTTTTCCTCGCTCAATCAGCTGCTCGAAGACTCTTTCAAGCGCCATGCCGCCAAACCGTTTTCAGTGTGCATGGACTGCTGGATGTCTTACGGCAAACTCGACGAATTGTCGTCAGCGCTGGGAGCATGGCTGCAAAGCCTAGGGTTAGAGCCAGGCGCGCGCGTGGCCATCATGCTGCCCAACGTACCCCAGTTTTCTGTCACGATGGCAGCCGTTTTGCGGGCAGGCTACACCTGTGTCAACGTCAACCCCTTGTACACCGCCCGTGAACTGGAGCACCAACTCAAGGACTCAGGGGCGACTGCGATTGTGATTTTGGAAAATTTTGCCTGCACACTGGCAGACGTTATCGAACGCACACCTGTCAAGCACGTAGTGATGGCTTCGATGGGCGACTTGCTCGGGTTTTGGTATGGCCAATGGCTCACTTTTGCGGTGCGCCACCTCGCAAAACTGGTTCCGGCTTACAAGTTGCCTCTTGGCGACGGGCGCGCAGTGACACCCTTTAGCCTAGCCATAGCGCAAGGCAGTCGTCTGCACCTGAAGCCTGCTCACAGCAATCTGGACTCTATTGCCTTTTTGCAATACACCGGGGGTACAACAGGCCTGTCAAAAGGAGCTGTGCTGACACACCGCAACATTGTGGCAGCCGTCTTGCAGGCTGAAGCGTGGTTCACACCAGCCCTCAAAAAAATTGGCGATGTCAGCAGAACCAACAACATTGCAGCACTGCCGCTGTACCATATTTTCGCGCTCACGCTGAGCCTGTTGACCATGCGCTGGGGCGCGCACCTGACATTGATTCCGAATCCTCGGGACTTTGGCAACTTCATCACGGTACTCAAAAAGCGTCCGTTTCACATGCTTCCGGCAGTCAACACGCTGTTTAATGCTTTGTTACAACACCCTCAATTTAAAACGGTCGATTTTTCAGACCTTTGCGTTTCCCAGGCGGGGGGGATGGCGGCCTCTGAAGGAACAGCCAGGCACTGGCAAGAGGTTACGGGCTGCGCCATGGTCGAAGGCTGGGGAATGAGCGAAACCTGTGCAATAGGCACCAACAATCCAGTCAATACAGAAGCTTTCACTGGCACCATCGGCCTACCGCTGCCCAGCATAGAAATAGATATCAAGGATGACGACGGTAATTCTCTCGGAATTGGCGAATCAGGTGAAATATGCATCAAAGGGCCACAGGTGATGGTCGGTTATTACCGTCAACCTGAAGAAAATAAAAAAGCTTTTACTTCAGACGGTTTTATGCGAACCGGCGACATCGGCATCATGGATACAAATGGATACACCAAAATCATTGACCGAAAAAAGGACATGATAATTGTCTCTGGATTCAACGTATTTCCCAACGAGCTTGAAAATGTGATTTCTCTGTGCCCAGGTGTGGTTGAGTGCGCTGCCATTGGTGTTGTTGATAAAAGTCAGGGTGAGGCCATCAAAGTTTTTGTCGTTAAAAACGACTCTACATTGACAGAAGAAGATGTCAGCGCTTACTGCAAGCAACATTTAACAGGCTATAAACGCCCGAAATACATTGAATTTCGGGATGATCTACCCAAAACCAATGTCGGCAAAATACTCAGACGAGAATTACGCACACCGGTTTGATTTTTTCAGACTCAGGGGAGGGATCAATGCTTCAATTTGACCTGCCCGCAGGCGTGCATGTCTTTGAGCGCGGCTGGTTGTCAGCTAACAATATTTTGTTCGTAAATGGAGACGAAACTCTACTGGTGGACAGTGGCTACTGCACACACTCTGCACAAACTTTGTTGTTGATTGAGCAAGCATTGATCGCCAGACCCCTTGACGTTCTGGTCAATACACATCTGCACAGCGACCATTGCGGAGGAAACGCGATGCTACAAGCACGCTACCCTGCCATTCGCACACTTATTCCACCTGGGTACGCTTCGCACGTGACTAATTGGAACCCTATTGCACTGACTTATTTGCCTACAGGTCAGTTATGCCCGCAGTTTGGATTCAACAAAATGCTTGAACCCGGAACTTCCATACGGTTTGGGCTGGATTTTTGGGAAATACATGCAGCTCCCGGACACGATCCACACTCTGTTGTGTTTTTCGAGCCTCAATCGAGAGTATTGATTTCTGCAGATGCCATGTGGGAGAAAGGTTTTGGGGTAGTATTCCCAGAGCTTGAGGGCGAAAAGGCCTTTGATGAAGTCAGCGCGACACTCGACCTCATAGAGCGCCTCAAACCTTTGGTAGTCATACCTGGCCACGGGCGTGTGTTTAGCTACACTTCAACCATCATGAATCATTCGCGCGAAAAGCTAAATGCTTTTGTTCAAAGTCCCCCTAGACATGCCAGTCACGCAGCGAAGGTACTTTTGAAATTCAAACTGCTTGAAGTGCAGAGACAGACGCATGCGCAATTCATGAAGTGGGCGATAGAAACACCTTACTTGGTCAGTATCCACGCAAGGTTCTTTGGTGACATGACAACTCTAACGTGGATTACTAGACTTTGCGACGAACTTATAAAAGCAGGTGTCGCCAAGATGGATGGCACTTTTATTACCAACGTGTGAGCTGGCAAGGCAATCTTAGAATATTGAATAACCTGCTGACGAAAAGTAAATTCAGAACGAAAAAATGCCCGGCTAACTGGAAGTTAACCGGGCATTTCCTACAATAAGAGCCTGACGATGTCCTACTTTCACACGGGAATCCGCACTATCATCGGCGCTAAGTCGTTTCACTGTCCTGTTCGGGATTCAGGCATAACTGTTTGATGGATTGTTCAAGGAACAACCTATCGAATTCATAGAGCAAATCAGCTTTTATTTAGTAACGCGCATGCCGCTGGGCACGCGTCTTTTGAATGCGTCAGCTTGGTATAACACCTTCGACTAATTTTTAAGATTGTCAAAGTTATAGGGTCAAGCCTCACGAGCAATTAGTATCAGTTAGCTTAACGCATTACTGCGCTTCCACACCTGACCTATCAACGTCCTGGTCTTGAACG
>RDZZ01000043.1 GCA_004293655.1 Polaromonas sp.
AGAGAAGAGAAGAGAAGAGAAGAGATTATTTGAGGTTTTTCCACACATACCCCTGCGGCCCTTTGCGTACTTTGCGCCTCTGCGGTAAAAGGACTTCTGCCCCATGCAACCCCTCATCAACGCGCAAAACCTGCAAACCTACTACGGCGCCAGCCACATCCTGCGCGGTGTCAATTTCACTGTGGCACGCGGCGAAACGATTGGTCTGATGGGCCGCAACGGCATGGGTAAAAGCACGCTGCTCAAAAGCATCATGGGCCTGGTCAAGCCGCGCGGCGGCTCGGTTGAGATTGCAGGCCGGGTCATGACGGGTTGTGCGCCCTACGAGGCGGCACGCCTGGGCGTTGCCTACGTGCCCGAGGGCCGGGGCATCTTTGGCAACCTGAGCGTGACTGAAAACCTCAAAATGGCAGCCAGGGCCGGCACACGCGGCCAGCGCGACTGGACTTATGAGCGCGTACTGGAGACCTTTCCAAGGTTGAAAGAACGCCTGGGCCACGGCGGCCAGCAGCTCAGCGGTGGTGAGCAGCAAATGCTCACCATTGGCCGGGCACTGATGACCAACCCCGATGTGCTGATTCTTGACGAAGCCACTGAAGGCCTGGCACCGCTGATTGCACGCGACATCTGGCGCATCTGCAGCATGGTGCGTGAAACTGGCATCAGCAGCGTGATCGTTGACAAAAACTGGCGTCACGTCACGCAAATCACTGACCGCAATGTGATTCTGGTTAAAGGCGAAGTCGTGTTTGAAGGCGGCTCCCGTGAGTTGCGCGCCCGGCCTGAACTGCTGCTGCAATACCTGGGCGTTTGACAGGCGGCCACTTCGTGCTGCCCCGCAGGACATGAACGCGAAGAACGCCTGGACAAATTCCGCAGCGTAGAAGCCTACAACAAAGCTCGCAACTCGCGCGCTGCGTCAAGCAACAGTGGCAGCAAGTCATGCCGCACCACATCGGTGTGCAAGCGCTCCGGTGTGGTCACCACATTCAATGCGGCCACGGCCACGCCTTGCATATTACGCAGTGGCACAGCCAGTGCAAACACACCGGGTTCATGCTCCTGACTGGCCACGCACCAGTCTTGCGCCCTGGCCTGCGCCACCCGTGCCCTGAGGGCTTTGGCATCAGTGATCGTGTGGGCTGTCAGGCGGGGCAGCGGCCGGTCTTTGGTCCAGGTTTTCATCCACGCCGTGAATGCCGCGCGGCTTTGGCATGCCAGCAGTGTTTGACCTGTCGATGTCGCGTGCGCGGGCAGCCGTGCGCCCAGGTGCAAACCATAGGCCAGCACCTGGGCAGGGCTGGTGGCGGTCTGCCCGCTGCCAGCCCTGTGGCCCACGCTGCGCGCCACGATAACAACCTGGTCGGCGTCCAGCACCACGGCTGAAAACGACTGCTGCGTCTGCGCTGCCAGGCGGTTCAGTGTGGGTTGCAGCACGCGCGGCAGGCGGCTGGAGGCCAGGTAACTGCCCGAAAACCGCAGCACCTTGGGCGACAGCCAGTAATAGCCGCCCTCGGTGTCGAGGTAGCCCAGATGCGCCAGCGTCAGCAGGTGGCGGCGCGCAGCGGCACGGGTCATGCCCGCGCGCTGTGCAGCCAGCGTGGCGTTGAGCCGCTGGCGCTCGGTGTCAAAACTCTCCAGCACCGCCATGCCTTTGGCCATGCCTTCAATGAAATCCGCTTTGGCTATGGTCATACTGCAGCCTTTTTCTCTTTAATTGCGCGGTGATCGCACCTATTGACCAATCATCGCGCAAACCAGTTGTTGCGCCATGAAAAAAAGCGGCGCAAAACCTAAGCTCGGAGGTCTTTAAAACCGCCCCAAGGAGAGTCCCGTCATGCGTACACAGGTCGCCATCATCGGCGCAGGCCCCGCTGGTTTGTTGCTGGGCGCTCTGCTACACAAGGCGGGCATAGACAACGTCATCATCGAACGCCAGAGCAGCGCCCATGTTTCAAGCCGTATCCGGGCCGGTATTCTGGAGCAGGGCACCGTTGACATGCTGGTCGGCGTCGGTGCCGGCCAGCGCTTGCTGGCCGAAGGCACGCCCCACCGTTCGATCGAGCTGGTATTTAAAAACCAGCGTCACGCCATTGATGTGCATGGCCTGACGGGCGGCAAAGTCGTGACTGCCTACGGACAAACCGAAGTCACCCACGATTTGATGGCTGCACGGCAAGCTGCCGGCCTGGCCACTGTGTACGAGGCCAGCGGCGTCAGCATCCATGACTTTGACAGCCCGCAGCCGAGCGTGCGCTATGTTCAGCATGGACAAATCCGGCAGCTGACCTGCGACTTTATTGCCGGGTGTGACGGCTTTCATGGCGTTTGCCGATCCAGCGTGCCCAAGGCCGCTGCCACTGAGTTCGAGCGGGTGTACCCCTTTGGCTGGCTGGGCGTGCTGGCCGATGTACCACCGGTGTCGCCCCACGCCATCGTTTATGGCAACCATGAACGGGGCTTTTCGCTGTGCTCCATGCGCAGCTTGGCGCGCAGCCGCTACTATGTGCAGTGCCCGATTGAAGACAAAGTGGCGCAGTGGAGCGACCAGGCCTTTTGGGATGAACTGCGCCGCCGACTGGACCCGGAACTGGCCGACCGTATCGTCACTGGGCCATCGATTGAAAAAAGCATTGCCCCACTGCGCAGTTTTGTCACCGAGCCGATGCGCTTTGGCCGCTTGTTTTTGGCAGGAGACGCCGCCCACATCGTGCCACCGACCGGGGCAAAGGGGCTGAATCTGGCAGCATCTGACGTGAAATATTTGTCCGCTGCCTTGATCGAGTTTTATCTTGACAAGTCTTCTGCAGGCATCGACGGTTACTCACAACGTGCTCTCCGCCGGGTCTGGAAAGCCGAGCGCTTTGCTTGGTCTTTGACGACGCTGATGCACCGCTTTCCGGGCAGCGGCGGCTTCGACCAGAAAATCCAGGAGGCGGAACTTGACTATGTGGTCAGTTCACGCGCGGCATCGACCGCGCTGGCTGAAAACTATGTGGGCTTACCGCTGTAGGGGTTCGAGCCTCTTGGACACGGTGTGCTGACGCTGCCTGCCGCCCTGAACCGACATCTGAGAGGGTGTTCACGCTCTTGGGGTTGCCGGCAATGGTGGGCCATTTCTGCTGTCAGACTGTACCCGCGTGCCAAGTCGTTGATAGATGACAACATCCAGGAATGCTTGTGAATGTCGCCCAAGCAGAAGTACTTCATGGCGATGTGTTCCTTTATACCGTGGCTGAACTTGCGCTGCCAATGTTGCGGCTGTAGAAGTAGATGGCCAGCAGCGTTCCGCCAGGCACATCGGGTGCGATGGTAAAATCTGGTTGAATCAACCAACTTATCGGGCCGCAAAGGAGTTGCCATGCAAACAGTCGGACTATTTGACGCGAAAACGCATTTCAGCCAATACGTTGCGCGGGCAGAGGCGGGCGAAGAAGTCATCATCACCCGGCACAACAAGCCGGTGGCCAAAATTGTGTCTTTGAATGCCGTGGCAACACCGCCTTCTCGCGAGGTACCGCGCTTTGTACAGCGGGTGTTTCATTCAGGCGGTTTTCGGGTTGACCTAACCAAAGCCAATGAATTGATTGCAGAACTGGACAACGAAGAGTACTTGGCCAAAGTCAAGCGCGGCGCATGAGGCTGGCTGATACCAATTTGCTGGTTTACGCAGCCGATAAAGACAGTGTGCACCACGCGGTATCGCATCGCTGGCTGGAAGACAGCTTGAGCGATTCGCGGGGTTTGGGGCTGGCCTGGCTGAGTGTGATTGGCTTCATCCGCCTGACGACGCATCCCAGGTTGTCAGTCATGCCGCGCACCGTCCCCCAGGCGCTCAGCTATGTTGATGACTGGTTAACTCACGCAAATTGCCACATCCTTCACCCCACCATACGCCACGCCGACATACTTGCCCGACTGCTTCTGGGCGTTGGCACCGCCGGAAATCTGACCAATGATGCCCATCTGGCTGCTTTGGCGATTGAGCACAGCGCGGAAATAGGCACATTTGACCGCGACTTCAAACGCTTTTCCGGCCTTAAATTTCAACTTCTTTCCTGATTTTTTCTGATTTTTTCACGTTTGACATGACTACAACAACTACCACTCCCACCATCTCCGTCGCCGACATCCGCAAATCCTTCCTCGACTTTTATGCGGCCAAGGGCCACAGCATCGTTGCGTCCTCATCGCTCGTGCCAGGCAATGACCCGACGCTGATGTTCACCAACTCGGGCATGGTGCAGTTCAAGGACGTGTTTTTGGGTACGGACAAACGCAGTTATGTGCGCGCGGCCAGCGTACAGGCCTGCCTGCGGGCGGGCGGCAAGCACAACGACCTGGAAAACGTGGGCTACACCGCACGCCACCACACGTTTTTTGAAATGATGGGCAACTGGAGCTTTGGCGACTATTTCAAACGTGATTCGCTCAAATGGGGCTGGGAGCTGCTCACGCAGGTCTATAAGCTGCCTGCCGAAAAACTCACGGCCACGGTCTATATTGACGACCAGGAGGCCTATGACATCTGGCACGACGAGATTGGTTTGCCTGCAGAGCGCATCATTCGCATTGGCGACAACAAGGGCAAAAAGTACGCGTCTGACAACTTCTGGATGATGGCCGACACCGGCCCGTGCGGGCCATGCAGCGAGGTTTTTTATGACCACGGCGAGCACATTCCCGGCGGGCCACCCGGCAGCCCCGGTGAAGACGGCGACCGCTTCATCGAAATCTGGAACCACGTGTTCATGCAGTTCGACATGCAGCCTGACGGCAGCCTGGTCAAGCTGCCTGCGCCCTGCGTGGATACCGGCATGGGGCTGGAGCGCCTGGCCGCCATCTTGCAGCACGTACACAGCAACTACGAGATCGACATTTTTGACGCGCTCATCAAGGCCGCGTCGCGCGAGACCGGTGAGGCTGATCTGAACCACAAGAGCCTGCGCGTGATTGCCGACCATATTCGCGCCACCGCGTTTTTAGTCAGCGACGGCGTGAACCCGTCCAATGAAGGCCGCGGCTATGTGCAGCGCCGCATCATTCGCCGCGCCATTCGCCACGGCTACAAGCTGGGTAAAAAGACGCCGTTTTTCCACAAACTGGTGCCAGACTTGGTCGCGCTGATGGGCGACGCGTATCCGCGCCTGAAAGCCGAGGGTAGGAGGGTGATGGACGTGCTGCGGGTGGAAGAGGAGCGGTTTTTTGAAACACTTGAAATCGGCATGACGATTCTGGACGCGGCGCTCGAAGGCACTGCCGTACTGCCTGGCGACGTGGCTTTCAAGCTGCACGACACCTATGGTTTCCCGCTTGATTTGTCAGCCGATGTGTGCAGGGAGCGCGGTTTGAGTGTGGACGAGGCGGGCTTTAACACCGCGATGGACAAGCAAAAAGCCCAGGCCAGAGCTGCTGGAAAATTCAAGATGGACAAGGCGCTTGACTACTCTGGCACAGGCCATGCTTTTACCGGCTACACACAGCTGCAAGAAACTGCAAATGTGGTGGCTTTGTATGTCGATGGCGTTGCTGTTCAATCTTTAACAGCCGGGCAAGACGGTGTCGTCGTGCTCAGTTCAACCCCGTTTTATGCTGAAAGTGGCGGGCAGGTAGGGGATGAAGGTTTACTCTACGGTGCCAACGACGCCATTTTTGCAACACTTGACACGCAAAAAATCAAAGCCGATGTGTTTGGACACCACGGCAACATGCATCAAGGCAGCTTGAAAGTCGGTGACCGTGTGGAGGCCAAGGTCAATGCCGAAGCGCGTGGCCGCACCATCCGCAACCACAGCGCCACCCACCTGATGCACAAGGCGCTGCGCGAAGTGCTGGGCACGCATGTGCAGCAAAAGGGCAGCCTGGTCGATGCTGACAAAACGCGTTTTGACTTCACCCACAACGCCCCACTCACAGACGCGCAAATCCGCGAGATCGAGGTCAAAGTCAATGCCGAGATTCTGGCCAATGCAGCAACGGACGCCAGCGAGATGGACATGGAGGCCGCACAAAAGTCCGGTGCCATGATGCTGTTTGGTGAAAAGTACGGCGATACCGTCCGCGTACTTTCGATTGGCAGCAGCAAAGAACTCTGCGGCGGCACGCACGTAGGCCGCACGGGAGATATTGGCGTGTTCAAAATCATCAGCGAGTCAGGCGTGGCGTCTGGCGTGCGCCGGGTTGAAGCCGTCACTGGCACTGCGGCGCTGGGCTATTTGCAATCCCTTGAAGCGACTGTTGACACCGCTGCAGCCTCACTCAAGGCCAACCCGGCCGATTTGCAACACCGCATCGACCAGGTGCTAGAGCATGTCAAGGCGCTTGAAAAAGAAGTCGCCGCACTCAAGGGCAAGCTGGCATCGTCCCAGGGCGATGAGTTGATGCTGCAAGCCGTCGATGTGAACGGTATCAAGGTGCTGGCGGCACGGCTCGAAGGTGCAGACGCCAAAACCCTGCGCGACACGATGGACAAGCTCAAAGACAAGCTCAAAACAGCCGTCATCGTGTTGGCCGCCGTGGAAGGTGACAAGGTGCAGATTGCCGCAGGTGTCACCGCGGACAGTGTGGCCAAGGTCAAAGCTGGCGAGTTGGTCAACTTTGTGGCCAGCCAGGTAGGGGGTAAGGGCGGCGGCAAGGCCGATATGGCCATGGCGGGTGGTACTGACGCTTCAAAACTCGGTGAAGCCTTGAAGTCTGTACAGGCATGGGTGACGGGGCGGATTTGAGTGTCTTTCCCTACTATGTGCTATTAAATAAATAGCACATAGTCCTTGTAAACGCTGCTGTGGGGCCGTTTTTAGTACCAAATTGGGTGATGAGGAAGGTCGCATTGCGTTTTCAGGTCCAGAGGAGAAGAGGCGCGAAGTGCAACAACATATCGTGTGAATATGAGTATGGACATGGAATCAGGGCTGCAGGGCATGCCAGCACCCACAGCCCTTAGCGCCGTTGGGCTGGCTGGCGAGAGTTGTCATAAAAAGTCGGCGGCTTGTTGGCCAGCCATTGCACAAAGGCCGCAATGTCAGGATGCCGCTGGAGTGCCTCCCAGCTTGAAAAAGAAGTTGCCAGCTCTTTTTCACTGAAATTCGCGTGAATTTTTCGGTGGCAAATTCTGTGTACCAGGGACTTGGTTTTGCCGCCCTGGCTTTTCGGCACCAAGTGGTGCTCATCCACACTGCGGCCAGCCACCATGGGCCTGCCGCACAACGGGCAGTCTGGCAAACCCACGGGCTTGATGTAGCCCAGCGGCTCAGTGCCTCGCAAGCGTCGCTTCGATACCATGTGGCTGGATGTGTCGTGGTGCGCAGGCTAGGTTTGGAGGCCCGGCTCAGCGCCCAGGGCCGTCGTTGAACTGGATGCGGCTGATGAGAAACAGCTTTTCTGCCAGCCCGGTGATATTTTTGACATTCACAACAACGCTCCTGAATTAATAGCTATTAACGCATATATACCGTGCGCTGGCAGCCAATACACTCTTTAGCCTTACATTTTGACCTGAAACACCAGCCCCGCATGTTCACGTCAGACTGCAGGTGCCCCACGGCACCGGGCAGCACAAGAAAACGGCGTCGGGTCTGAACACTCAAATCGTACTTTTCAGCTCAATTGCGCCCAAAGGCGCTGACGAATCGTGCTCAAACTCTCTTCACGCAAGAGCTTGCCATCTCGAAAAACGGTCTGTAGCGCTCCTTGAGCTTCTTGCTCGGGAGATTGTTGGTCGTAAAGTACAAAGTCATTGCCCTCTTGCTCGACGCGAAGCAAACCCTTGGCTGAACGCTTGGTGCCGTTATCTGTTGCCGGGTCTTTAAAAAGCTCCCGGCGCTCGCCGTTGACGACGCCACTGGTTGATTTGACTGCCCAGCCAAAAGTGTCGCGCGTCACGCCCTGGTAGGAGTAAGAACCCACGCCAAAAACGACGTTGCATGATGCGAATCCTTTTTGCCGCAAGCGCTCAAGAATGGCATGGGCGCGCGCTAGTGTGATGGAGTCGCCGTAGATCAATCCCACACGCTCATTCAAAACCTTGTAGCCTTTGGCGGACAGGGTGCCGCCAAATCCATCCCATAAGCATTCAACGGCCCCTTTGACTTCTGCGGCGCTCAATTCCTTCAATCTGAATTTGGCACGACCGGCAGAAGGGTTCGTCTGGACGTCGTAGAACCGGCTTTCAAATTGCACAACGGTGATGCCCTTGCCGACGGCATCCAGCGCTGCGTCGCTCGTGTCGGTCACGACTTCAAAGGCACGTCCGCACAAAATATCGACCGGGTCTCCACTGTCTGGGCGAAACACCACTTTGGCTTGGCCCAGAGCGTTGGGTGTGCGGGCCAGTATCTCGGCCTTCAATGTCTGGGCGTGTGTGGTGATGACTTTGAAAAAATCCCACGTGTCGGAGACGACCGAGATGATTCCGCTGGGGTAAACATCTGTGATCAGTCGCCGAATCGTTTGCACTTCGTCATCCATCCCGCCCATGCACATGACGCTGTGCTCAGTTGCCGGAACGCTGCCACCTATGAGTTCTGTGTCTGCGTTTGCAAGGTAAAACTCTTCCAGATAGTCCAGTGCAGAAATCGTGTCAGTGCCGTAGAAAGACAGCAAGTGCCCTGCGCTGCTGGCGGCTGCGTCATGCATGCCAGACATGCCTCGGTATGAAAAATCGTGCGCCTGCCAGAGTACAAAGTCCTGCGGTGATCCCGTCATGGCGGCGTAGGCTTGCAAAAGTTTGCGATATTCAAAGGCTGTGGTGGCGCTGGTCGTGGGCTTGAACAGCGAGTTGCTTAAAACAGATTCAAGGTAGTTCGTCAGCCAGTAAGCGCTGGGGTGCGTGTTGCGCACAGTGAGTACCGGTACCCGCATGTTGACCCGTGATCCTTCAGGCAATGCCTTGATTTCGAGCGGCAAATAGCCCAAGTCGTGCAGCGCCGCGATGTGGTCGCCAGACACCGCATCAACACCCAGCGAGGTGTCCATCCGGCGTTTGTAAGCAGCCACCACCTCGGCTTTGGGGCGTTTGAAAAAGCCGTCGTCCCAAATTTGCAGAAGGTAGGACTTGATGAAGGCCTGCAGTCCAAACCACACCACCTTGTCGTCAAAATACTCTGGCAAGACATTGGCCAGCCGTGATGAGCGCGGCGTGAAGTTGGAGTAAACCTCTGTTGTGCCAGCGGGGTACTGAAAAATGTGTCCGGTTTTATAAAAATCGGTTTGGGTCAATGGATTGATGCGCATGTGTTTTGCTTTTAATGTGAGTTATTTCAAACGACGGTCAAGCCGGGTGTGCTGCTGTCCAGCCAGCTGTTCGCTGTAAAAATATGGCGATACAGCGGGCTGAGGACTTCCAGCCCTTTGCTGAAAATTCCATGACTCACATACAGTCCCATGGTTTGCTGCGGAGCGATGCGGCGAACTGCCAACGCAAGCTCAATGAAGGTTCGCCCGCCGTCACAAATGTCGTCCACAACAAGCAAGGGTATTGGAGGGACAACACCCAACACTTGCACACCTGTCACGACCCCGCTGCTGGCGTCGCGTGTCTTTTGAGCTTGCAGCATCTGTAGGCCCAATGCCCTTGCAATATCGCGCACCCTGCTGGATGCGCCCATGTCGGGGGCTACCAGCACCACGTCACCGCCCATTGCCGCCACAGCCTTGGCGACGTGGTTCTGCGCGCTGGTGACAATCACATTGTTGATAAGGGCGGGGGTCACGGCGCTGTGAGGGTCCAGGACGGTGACGGTGCGGAAATTCAGTGTGTTGATCAGCTGTGCAAACACGCGAATGCTCAGTGATTCTCCGTCGCGGCAGACCCGGTCTTGCCGGGCGTAGGGTACGTAGGGCATTCGCAGCGAAATCTCGACCGCTGGCAATGTTTGGCGCAGTGCATCGGTCAGCATGAGCAGGCTCAAAATATCGCTGCTGCTGCGCAATGCCGCCTCAATTGTGAAGTGGCCATCGGCATCTTTCAGAGCGGTTGTGTCAATACGAAGGCCTTGCTCACCACCCGGAAATGTGAATGATTCAAACGGAATTTTCTGTACAGTTCCGTCTTTAAATTGACCATGCAGCTGTAGCATTTGATTTTCCTTTTTGAAGCTGAGGTTTTGTACGCTGACTGCAGTGTAGCGTACTTAGTTTAATAATCAACTAAGTTCGCTATGGTGGTGAAATATTTTTATAAAGATGGTTTTTTATGCAGTGTCCGATCATCGTGACCATTGATGTTGTTCTGTTGACGTTGACGCCCAGTGGCATGCAAGTTGCGCTGCAGCGCCGTGTAAAAGAACCTTTCGCGGGTGTATCGGCGTTACCTGGCGGGTATGTACGTCCAGAATTGGATGCCAATACTCACGAAACCGCCGTCAGGGTGTTGAGGGCGAAAACCGGCATCGCGTCGGCGCACCTCGAGCAGCTGGTGTCCGAGTCGAGTCCAGATCGAGATCCCCGCGGCTGGTCGCTTTCTGTGGTGTATCTGGCGCTGGTGCCTTTGGATAAGCTGATGGCTCAGGGTTCAAAAGGGCTGGAGCTGTGCAGTGCCGATGCGCTCCCCGCGTTGGCATTTGATCATGCCCAATTGATTGCCAAAGCGTTAGAGCGGCTGCGCAACAAGGCCGCCTATTCAACGCTGCCATTGGGCTTGATGCCTGACACTTTTACCCTGGCACAGTTGCAAAAAACTTATGAGCAGGTGATGGGTGTGACGCTCAACAAGTCAACTTTTCGCGCACGGATGGCTCCTTTGATTTTGGAGCCTGGACAAGCGGCGCCAGCACACCCCGCGCTCTACCCAACAGGCGACATGCAGGACGGTGTGCATCGCCCAGCGCGCCTGTTTCGCAAGTCCATGGTGCTCAATATTTTTGAAAGCCCGTTGAAATAAAGGAGGCACTTTTGCTTTTGTTTAGATAGTTGCTCGTGCTCTTGTTGTTTGGGCAAGAACCAGAGCGGTACGCAGAGTTGCTCAAAAATCACATCTTCGCCTGAAACACCAGCCCGGCATGCTCACGCAGCGCATGAAACCTGATTTTTGGCCACTGCTGTTCCACGGCCCGCAGTGTCGCGCTGTGGTCCACCAGCAGGGTAGGGGCATCGACGGCGTCCAGTGCCACGCGGTGCGCGTTCGCATCCATGAATTTTTTAAGCTCGTTCGGGTCTTCGCAGGTCACCCAGCGGGCCAGGTTGAAACTGCTTTGCATGATGCGGGCTTTCACCCCGTACTCATGCTCCAGCCGGTGGGCGACCACTTCAAACTGCAGCTGCCCCACCGCACCGAGCAGCAGCAGCGAGCCCGCAATTGGCCTGAACACCTGAATCGCACCTTCTTCGCCAAGTTGCGTCAGGCCAGCGCGCAGTTGCTTGGTGCGCAGTGGGTCAGCCACTTCAACCGCACGGAACATCTCGGGCGCAAAAAAAGGCAGGCCGGTGAACTGCAGCGCTTCGCCTTCGGTCAGTGTGTCGCCCAGCTGCAGCACGCCGTGGTTGGGAATACCGATGATGTCGCCGGCAAAGGCGGTGTCGAGCAACTCGCGGCGCTGGCTCATGAAGCTCACCACGGTGTTGGGCCGCAGTTCCTTGCCGCTGCGCACCACCTTCAGGCGCATGCCGCGTGTGAACTCGCCGCTGGCAACACGCAAGAACGCGATGCGGTCGCGGTGGGCAGGGTCCATGTTGGCCTGGATTTTGAAGACCACGCCCGAGAATTTTTTCTCTTGGGGGTACACCACGCGCTGCATGGCTGTGCGGTCGCCTGGTGCCGGGGCCAGGTCAACCAGTGCGTCCAGCACCTCTTGCACGCCAAAGTTGTTGATGGCTGAGCCAAAAAACATGGGTGTCTGCTTGCCCGCCAAAAACAGCGCGCGGTCAAATTCAGGCGTGGCCCCGGCGACCAGTTCAATCTCGCCCTGGGCTTGGGCGTACTCGGCCCCAAAACGTTTGGCGGCCTCGGTGTTGTCCAGCCCGGCCAGAATCTCGTCGTCACCCCCGGCTTTTTCCTCGCCAGGGCTGAACACGCGCATGCGGTCTTCACGCCGGTCGTACACGCCGTGAAACAGCTTGCCCATGCCCACAGGCCAAGTGAACGGCACCACAGCCATGCCGAGTTCGCGTTCAATCTCGTCCATCACGCTCATCGGGTCTTGCACCTCGCGGTCCATCTTGTTGACAAACGTCAAAATCGGCGTGCCGCGCGCACGGCAGACCTGCAACAGGCGGCGGGTTTGCGGCTCGACGCCGTTGGCCGCGTCAATCACCATCAGGGCGGCATCGACGGCGGTGAGCACGCGGTAGGTGTCTTCAGAAAAGTCCTGGTGACCGGGCGTATCTAACAGGTTGATGACGCAGTCGCGGTATTCCATCTGCATGACGGACGAGGCGACAGAAATGCCGCGCTGCTTTTCAATTTCCATCCAGTCTGACGTGGCGTGGCGGGCCGCCTTGCGCGCCTTGACGCTGCCGGCAATCTGGATCGCACCTGAAAACAGCAGCAGCTTTTCAGTCAGCGTGGTCTTGCCCGCGTCGGGGTGGGAGATGATGGCAAAGGTGCGGCGGCGTTTGACTTGTTTTTCGATGTTGCTAAAGGCGTGGCTGGCAGGTGATACGGCAATGGCAGGAGGCGTGATTTGTGAGGTAGCTTGTGACATAGCGCAAGATTATCGGTGACCACACCGTTTTAGCCCGCCTGCCGGGTAAAACGCGGCTGGCTCACCCCATCAATGACCACCGCTTCATGGAACATCGCCGCCGGGCGAACCCACAGGCCGCGCTCGCCATACAAGGCGCGGTAGAGTGTCATCGGCTCCAGGCTCTCGCTGTGGCGCACAGTGCCCACCACCTCGTAGAGCATTCCTTTGTAGTGCCTGTACAAGCCAGGCGGCGTTTCAATCAGCGCAGGAAGGTCGTGCGTCATGGCTGTCAGGAGAGGTGAAGCATGAGCCTGAACCCCCCTTGTGCTCACTTGCACAGCCCAGTCACCCGATCTTGCGGCCTGCAGGTGCTGGGTGCAGGCAGCTGGCCTGAACTGCTTGAAACACCCCCGGCTGCGGTTTTCTGGCTTTTCTGGCAATTGGCCAATTGTTCACTCGACCTGTCAGAGTATTTCCAGCCAGCGGCCAGTGCAGGCAGGCTCTGGCCAGGCTGCCACGTCAGGTCTTTCCATTTGCTGTGACCTTTTTCTTGTAACACCGCAAACTTGCTGCACAACTGAGCAGAGAAATCTTTGACAAAGTCGTTGCGTTTCGGGTCAGCAAAGTTGGCCGTGATCAGGTATGAATTGACCGCCAGTGAAGCAGACTCATTGCCTGCAATGTTGAGCAGCGGATAGCTGGCTTTTTTGATGTCGGCTTTTTGGTAGTCCTGCAAGATTTTGGCCGAGGCAGAATGGGCCGGGTCAAATTTAAGCAGCTTGAGGTTGCCAGGCATGTTCTGCTCCAGCAGCTTGAGTGGTTGCCCGCCCACCAGCACCAGCACGTCAATCTTGGGGTAAGCCTTGTAGAAAGCCGGATCGCTCAGGGCCATGATGGCCGAACGGCGGCGGCGGGTACCCTCGTCCTCACCCGTGGCTGTGGGGTTGACGAAAGGCTCGACGCTTTTGGGCCGTTCCTGGAACAGTTTGCTGTAAATGTTCAGTGCCGTCAGGTAAGTGCCGCTTTTTTCAGCATCCATCCAGATGGCTTTGTCCTTGATCTGGTGAATGAACTCGATGGGGTCGTCTTTGCGCACCAAAAAGTGAATCTCTTCTTTGTACAGCGGCATGACCACGCGCAAATTGGCCAGCAGCCGGGCGTATTCGCTGCGCGTGGCCTGTGGCACGTCACTGGCGTCACGCAGTTGCACAAAGGCGGCGTACACATCGGACTGGACAATGGCCAGGCTGACCCCCTTGGTCTGGCTCATGTCTTCTACATTGGCCCACGAGCCTTTGGAGTCTTTGACCTCCAGAGCCGGGTACACGAAGTCTTTGAGGTTGTTGCCAATGGCAAAGTAGGTGCCGGTTTTACCGCCTGTGACGATGCTTTCAGCACCAGCTGCCAGCGACAAGGCTGCAAGACACAGCCCAGCGAGCAGGCACGAGGCTTTGCGGCCAGTAGGATAAAACGGGTTCATGGCGTGACTCCTGTCATTCAAGCGGGTTGTAAGGCGTGGAAAATGGAACGACTCGCTACGGCTTGGCGCGGCAAAGTCCGGCTTGGGCATCTGCGTCAGAACAATTGCCAGACAGCGGTGGCTGCAGTGCGTCCTCTGGCTTGGCTACAGACCCAGCAGCGGGTGGCGACGCAGTAACTGCAGGCACAGGCGCGTTCGGCGCGGCGGCGGTTTTTTTACCAGCAAACAACGACCAGGCAACGCCTGTCGCTGCCAATAGAACCACCAGCAGCAGCCCGCCCACGACCAGGGCTTTGGCGTTGCCACCAGCGGCACCGGCATCGGTCAGCAGCAGCGACTTACCACACTCGGTACACACAAAGTCCAGCCCGGCGGGCACCTCGACTGTTTTGCGGGCATCGGCCAGCGAGCAGTTTCCAAAGTTGGAACATTTGCCTGATTTAACAGCCAGGCCACCGACTAAAGCCATAAAGACACTCCTGTTTGAGATGGGGGGTTCAAGCTGCACCGCGCAAAATGGTCACTGCACGCTTTCCGGCATCGAGAAAACGGCGGTAAGTCTCATCCTGAATATTGCCACCGCGCAATGCCTTGACGGCCTCGACTTCTGCGAGGATAGCGCGTTGCACTTCAGCGCGGCGGTCCTGGTGCAAGTAAGCGCTGCTGCCCAGCAGGCCACTGCAAACGGTCTTGATGGTGTGCAGGTTGTCCAGGTCCAGGCTGTCCGCGCTGGCCACAAAATTGCTGCCCAGCACCACCGGTGCGTTGTCAAAGCCGTCAGCATCTTTGGTCAGCAGCAGCACTTCGTCGGCGCCTGTGGCCGGGTTGCGGCCTTCATGAATCAGGCCCAGCGCCTTGGCCAGCAACACATAGGGCAGTGCTTCGTGTTTGACCTCGGCACTCGACGCCACAAACAGGCGCGGCCAGATGCTGCCATCGCCCTCGGTGTGCAGCTCCAGCCGGGCGCGCGCACCGCCTGTATCGATACGGCGGCGGTATTTTTCTTCCAGAAACTTCAGCGGTTTGAGGTATCGCAGCGGAAACAGGTTGGTGATGGACACCAGCGTGATCTCATTGGGCCGCACATCCGACTCGATGATTTCCACATCACCGGTTTTGGCTCCGCGCAAGGCTTCTTTGAGCATGTTTGAAAACTCTGTTTGCTCGGGCGCTCTGGGCAAAATGACGGTGAACTTGCTCACCGCTGTGGGCACACTCGCAGGGATGCCGGGTGCGGCGCGGTGGATTTCCAGCGGCTCCAGTGCCACAAAGTTTCCTGCTCTCGTGACCAGCTCACTCGCATAGCTTTTCAGCTCTTGCGGGCTGGCACCGTAACGCGCCTGCAGTTTGTCAATAATGGACACCCCCAGCAGGCGCTCTTTGGGGTTTTGCACCAGGTTCTGATGGGCAATGCGCACATTGTCTTCACACACGGTTTCCAGTACATCCAGAAAAGTCGATTCAGACACCCGCTGGTTAAAACGCGCAAAACTCAGGTCTGGGCCGACTTTCTCAACCAGTGCAGCCCGCACGCGACTGGTCTGGGTTTTTTGCTCAGCCTCATCCATGACCAAGCGGCGACCGATGGCCTTGACCTGACTGGGGTCATAAAACCGTATCAGGTGCTGGCGCATGTCGCCGCCACCGGCATCCGTCAGCCGGGCATGGATTGCGACTTCAAACTTCTTGAGCGCCTGCTGCAGTGTGTTGGCCGTGCGATCTACCTCACCCTTCAGGTCAGTGACTTCAGCAATGATTTCGATCAGCAGCGACTTGGCAAAGCCCCAGCCTTCGGCGCGGGTGCGGTACACGTACATTTCCTGCAAAAACACGCCGTGGGCATCCAGCAGACTGTCAGGCGTGCCCAGCACATGGCGTGAGAGCAGCCCCATACCAGCCCATTTCTGCGCGTTGCCAAGCACCCGCGACTGGGCCTGCTCTTCGGCGCTACGGGCACGCGACACCTGCTCGTCGCAGGCTTTCAAGCGCTCGTCCAGCGACTCCAGCAGCGCAATCAGCAGGCGTGACACGTCCCATGCCGATTTCATGCCGACTTGCCATTCATTGACCAGCTCCAACTCAATACGCGAGCGGATCTCTCGCGCCATGTCTTTGGCCGCTTTGAGTTTGGTGCGGTAAAACCCGGCCACGCCCAGCGTGCGATAGTCGTCCTGGTAACGCTTTTCACACAGTTTGGTCAACTCGTCCAACCAGGTGGCGCGCTCACGTTCGCGCACCAGCAACTTGAAGTTGGGAATCACCGCCTCCCACTCGCCAGTAAAAGATTTCCATTTTTTATTGGTCACATCCTCGGGAAGAATGCCCAGCGCCAGGCTCAGGTGGTCGTCTGACAGCAGCCAACGCAGCTGGGTTTCTTTTTGCTGCACAAACTCATGAAAGTCCAGCTTGCGCGGCTCGTCGATAAAGCCTGATGCTGCCTGCCAGTGGTTAAAACGCAGTTGCAGCGCCGCTTGGCGCGCAAAACTGTACGTCAAATACTCGCTGATTTCTTCTTCAGGAATCGCCAGGCGCTTGATACCAAACGCCAAAAACCGTTTGGAGCGCTCGGGCGTGCGGCCCTGCGGTGCAGTCTCGGGTGAACCGTCGCCGTTTTCGGCGTTCTCCATGCGTCCGAGCGACGCCCAGTTGACGTTGTTGACCGCCACAATCTTCTGGTACAGAAAATCCGCCACGATGCCGGGCAAGTCCTTGTCAACATCGACCGTCAGGCCGTTTTCATTTTCATTGCCGAACACAAAGCAGCCATTGAAAGGATCGTTCAGGCTCAGGCGCTCCTTGACGCCCGTCACGTCGTACGGCTGATATGCACCCACTGACATGGCGTTGAGTTCCGTCAGCGCAGCAAAGCCGTTGGCGTGGTAGTTGCCGGTGTCCCAGTTCGGGTGCGGGTAAGCATCTGGCAGCAGGGCGTAAATCAGGATGCGAAAGCGTTTGGAGTCAGGGTACAGGTCACGCAGCTGGGCCACTGCATCAATCACGCTGCCACTGCCGGTGCCGCCTGCCAACCCGACAACGATGTGAAACGTCACTTCTGTCTCGCCGCTTTGCTGCAGCTGTTTGACCTGGGTTTGCACCTGTTCGCGGTAATTGCCCACCTTGCAGGCAAACAAAAAACGGCCCAGCCGGCGTTTTTGCCCGCCCAATGTGGCACCCACAATGCTGTTGAGGATGTCGCGCCAGTCCTGGGGGCTGCCCAGCCAGTGCTTCAAGCCGGGGTAGCTCGCCAGGTTGTCCAGCCGCGAGCCCAGGTTGGCATCGGTGATCAACAGTTGGCTGGCCTTGGGCAATTGCACCGACGTGCCCAATATTTTCCAGCTTGGGTCATCAATAGACATCATCTCGCTGGACGAATCAACATACAGGTAGCCAATGTCTGCGCCACTGGATTTGCTGTTGTGAAACTCCTGGTACAAACTCTTGCGCAATGCACGGATGATTTTGCCACCCGTGCCGCCCAATCCGATGACAAAGTGATTCATCTCAAAAAATCCTTATGAATGCATGCAGATGGGGCGTTGCCACCGACCTGATAAATGAATAATTGTGCGTTAAATCTTCAACTCTTCAGTATGGCCCGTGTGGTCTGCGTAAAAACTGCTGGGACAACGCTCGGAAAAGTTTCTGTTGAAGGTTTTTCCGCAAGTCTGGGAGCTAAATGGACTGTTGAGTTGGGCAGTGGGACAATAGAGCCCATGCATCCTAAAGCCTTACTCGACAGCTGCTCCGAACTTCTCAAGCAGGTTCTTAAATTTGACCACCCCGCCGACATGGTGTTGTCGCGCCACTTTCGTGAATTGCGCCTGGGGCCGCGTGAGCGTGCCACACTGGCTGAAACCATCTACGGCGTGTTGCGCAAAAAAAATCTCTATGCCTACTTGGCCCAACACGGCAGTGGTGCGCCTGAGCGCCGTCTGGCTATTTTAGGCTTTGCCGCTGACCGTGAATTTCTGAAAAGTGCCCTGACAGACCAGGAAATCGACTGGCTAAGCCGCTGTGACCGCGTCAAGCCTGAAGATCTGATGGAGCTACACCGTCACAACTTGCCCAACTGGCTGGTGGAGCCGCTCAAAGTGCAGTTGGGTGACGACTTCTGGCCACTGGTTGAAAGTCTCAATGCCCCGGCGGGCCTTGATTTACGCGTCAATACTTTTAAAGACAAGCGCGCTGACATCCAGAAAGAGCTGGCCAAAGCCGGGCTAAAAACTGTGGCCACACCTTATTCGCCCTGGGGCCTGCGCCTGGCTGACAAATCGCAGCTGGGCAAGCTCGATGCCTTCACGCGCGGCGCGATTGAGGTGCAGGACGAAGGCTCGCAGTTGCTGGCCCTGCTGGTCGATGCCAGGCGCGGCGAGATGGTGGTGGACTTTTGCGCGGGTGCGGGTGGTAAAACGCTGGCGCTGGGCGCCACCATGCGCAGTACCGGGCGTTTGTATGCGTTCGACACGTCAGGCCATCGCCTAGAAGCGCTCAAGCCGCGTCTGGCTCGCAGTGGCTTGTCCAACGTTCACCCGGTTGCGATTGCACATGAGCGGGATGACCGCATCAAGCGGCTGGCAGGCAAGATCGACCGCGTGCTGGTTGATTCGCCGTGTTCAGGTCTGGGCACCCTGCGGCGCAACCCAGACCTGAAATGGCGGCAGAACCCCAAGGCGGTTCAAGAGCTGGTGGCCAAGCAAACGGCCATTTTGCAAAGCGCTGCGCGGCTGCTCAAGCCTGGCGGGCGTCTGGTGTACGCCACCTGCAGCATTTTGCGTGAGGAAAATGAAGCGATTGCCGAAGCTTTTGCTGTGACTCATCAAGAGTTCAGCGCGCTTGAAGCCGGGCCGTTATTGACCCATCTGGGCGTGGAAAACGCAGGCGCTTTATGCAGTGGCTCCTACCTTCGCTTGTGGCCCCATCTCCACCAAACAGATGGTTTTTTTGCAGCAGTCTGGCAAAAATCGATGTAACTGTGATGGCAGCGTGCATGGCTTGACGGCATCTGACGACGGTGAAAAAACTTTGATAATGTCGGGTACTTTTGAATCGTTTCATGGTCTGGCTCACAAGTTATGCCTTTTTGCCAATCGGCTTACAATGACAAATCAGCGTTGCACAGACGCTGCAGGCAAGTTTTCAACAGCCAGTCGATGAAGTTTAATGAAGGACTTTTATGATCTTTTTTGATGCCGCCTTTGAATGGCTGGCACATGGTTTACTTGCTGCCAGCTGGTGGCAGATCATTTTGTACACGCTCGTGACGACACACATCACGATTGCCAGTGTGACCATTTATCTGCACCGCCACCAGGCCCACCGTGCCATGGACTTGCATGCCATTCCGTCGCATTTTTTCCGCTTCTGGTTGTGGCTCGGCACGGGTCAGGTGACCAAAGAGTGGGTTTCCATTCACCGCAAACACCACGCTAAATGTGAAACCATGGAAGACCCGCACAGCCCTGTGGCACACGGTATCAAGACCGTGTTGTGGACAGGTGCCGAGCTGTATCGGGCCGAGAGTAAAAACAAAGAAACCATGACCAAATTTGGTCATGGCACACCCAATGACTGGATTGAGCGCAACTTGTACACCCGTTACAGCTGGCAAGGTGTGGGTTTGATGATGGTCCTCAACCTGGCGTTGTTTGGCGTGGCTGGCTTGGCCGTGTGGGCGATTCAGATGGTTTGGATTCCCGTGACTGCGGCTGGCATCATCAATGGCATCGGCCACTACTGGGGCTACCGTAATTTTGAAGCGCCAGATGCCAGCACCAACATTTCACCTTGGGGCATCATGATTGGCGGTGAAGAGCTGCACAACAATCACCACACTTACCCGACATCAGCGAAGTTTTCAGTCAAGCCTTATGAATTCGATATTGGTTGGGTTTATATCCGCGCGCTTGAAAAAATTGGAATGGCCACGGTCAAGAAAGTGCCGCCCAAGCTTCAGCTCGGTGCAGTCCAGCCAGTGGCTAACGAGAAAACCCTTGAGGCCCTGATTGCGCACCGTTATGAAGTCATGGCGAGTTTTGCACGTGAGTTGCGCCGCGCTGGCAAAGCGGAAATTGAAGTCTTAAAAGCCAGGAATGCAGACATATCGGTGCTGCGTTCTGCCAATCGCTGGCTGCATCGCGATGATGACAAGGTTCCCATGGAGGCACGGCCTCAAATAGCACAAGTCAGAGCCGAGCATCCTGTGCTGGACAAAATGGTCACCATGCGCGAAGAGTTGAGACAGATGTGGTTGACAACAAGTGCTTCACGTGAACAGTTGGCTGTTGACTTACAGGGCTGGTGCAATCGCGCAGAAGAAAGCGGCATTGCAGCATTGCGCGAATTTTCATTAAAACTCCGCGCAGCTCGTGCCTGATGTTAACTGCTCAGCCTAGGTTTTCTGTTTGGTGACCAGAAGTGTGAATCGTTCAGATTTTTAAAACCCGATCCAATTTGAGCTGCCTTGCAGAATTTTCTCAAGGCGGCTTTTTTGTGCATAACTATGATATTCGGTGAACGTAAAAAAGCCCGCTGAGCACCAATGTACTGCGGGCTTTTGACAATTGCCGTTAACAACTGTGGAAAGGGGTCTGAGTTATTTCAGTTTGATCTCTTTGTACTCCACATGCTTGCGTGCTTTTGGATCAAACTTCGTGATCAGCATTTTTTCAGGTGTAGTTTTCTTATTTTTGGTAGTCGTGTAGAAGTGACCTGTACCGGCAGTTGATTCCAACTTGATTTTTTCGCGTGCGCCTTTTGCCATGTTGTGTCTCCTTAAACTTCACCACGGGCACGAAGGTCTGTCAAGATCGCATCAATACCTTTTTTATCAACCAGACGCAGGCCGGCCGTTGTCAGGCGCAAACGTACCCAGCGGTTTTCGGTTTCAACCCAAAAACGGCGGTACTGCAGGTTAGGCATGAACCGACGCTTGGTTTTGTTGTTTGCGTGGGAAACATTGTTTCCCACCATCGGGCCTTTGCCCGTTACCTGACAGACGCGTGCCATGCGCACTCTCCGTAAAAAATAAGAAATCGGATGCCAACACCATTGTGGGTGAAAAGCTTAGCCTAGCATTATAACCTGAAAAATATCAGCGACCAGGTATGCCTGTGCTGCTTGACTCAAGCGCAGGCACTCTCCAGTGAATGTACTGGTTAATGTCAACTCATTTGTTCCAAAAAGCGCTGTGCATCCAGTGCGGCCATGCAGCCAGTGCCTGAGCTTGTGATGGCTTGCCGATAAACGTGGTCCTGCACATCTCCTGCCGCAAATATGCCGGGCACGCTGGTCATGGTGGCAAAGCCTTGCAGTCCGGTTCTGGTGATGATGTAGCCGTCTTTCATCTCCAGCTGGCCTGCAAAAATATCGGTGTTGGGCTGGTGACCGATGGCGATGAAGCAGCCTTTGAGTTCGATGTCCTGCATTGAATCATCAAGCGTGCTTTTGAGTCGCACACCCGTCACACCACCTGCGTCTCCCAGCACACGTTCGAGCGTGTTGAAGGTCTTCAGGACGATCTTGCCAGCTTCGACTTTTTCATGGAGTTTGTCCACCAAAATGGCTTCGGCCTTGAATTTGTCGCGGCGGTGAACGAGATAGACCCGGCTGGCGATATTGGACAGGTACAGGGCTTCTTCAACAGCTGTGTTGCCCCCACCGACCACGCACACGTCTTGCTCGCGGTAGAAGAAACCATCGCAGGTGGCACAACCCGAAACGCCGCGCCCCATGAATGCAGTTTCTGACTCAAGTCCTAGGTACTTGGCTGAAGCGCCAGTGGCAATGATCAGGCTGTCACAGGTGTACGTACCGCTGTCACCCGTGAGTGTGAAAGGGCGTTGCGCGAAATCAACGGTGTGGATGTGATCAAAAATGATTTCCGTGTTGAAGCGCTCGGCATGCGCTAAAAAGCGCTGCATCAACTCAGGCCCCTGCACACCATGCACATCCGCTGGCCAGTTATCGACCTCCGTGGTGGTCATGAGCTGCCCGCCTTGGGCGATGCCTGTCACCAGCATGGGCTTGAGGTTGGCGCGGGCCGCATAAACAGCGGCGGTGTAGCCGGCGGGGCCTGAGCCAAGGATAAGAACTTTAGAATGCTTCATTGTGAAAGCCTGTGATGTGTAAAACATTAAAACTCAATTAGAGTTTGTGGCATCCATTGCTGGACAATTGGGGTTCTGGTGGCTGGCTGTGTTTTTGATTGTGTTGCAGTCGGTAAGGCGCGGTGCGTGGTCAATGCACGGTCAGTGCGTGATATGTTCTGCTTGCCCTGCCTGGATTGTAAATATTCAACGACGCGCCACCGAATGCGATGAAGAGGAAAAATACATGCCCACGATAGTCTCCAATCTTGAACTTCTTCGCCGGGTGCCGCTCTTCTCGACGCTCACGCAAGCTCAGGCAGAAGCCATTTCCAGCTCTGTCATCAAGTCCCGCCTCAAGCGGGGTGAGTCGATCGTTGAGCAGGGTAAAAAGTCCAATTCATTGTCTATCATCCTGACAGGCCGCGCCCGTGTCATGGCTACTGATGCGCGAGGACGGGAAGTGATTCTAGCGACCCTGCACCCTGGCGACTATATTGGCGAGATGAGCCTGATTGACAACGAACCTCACTCCGCTGCTGTGTACGCAGAGATACAAACTGATGTGCTGGTGCTTGGGCGGGCGGCGTTTGCAAAGTGCATGTCCGAGAACTCTTCGATGGCTTATGCCGTCATGAAAGGGCTGGTCAAACGCTTGCGCCACGCCAACAGCAACATCGAATCGCTGGCATTGATGGATGTCTATGGCCGCGTCGCCAAGGCCCTGTTGGAGTTTTCGGTGCCCGACGCTTCGGGTAATGCGGTCATCCGTGGCAAGGTATCCCGGCAGGATCTGGCCAAAATGGTAGGTGCTTCCCGCGAGATGGTCAGCCGTGTCATGAAAGACCTCGAAGACCGCGGCTTCATCGAAATTCGGGCGGACGGCTCAATGTCAGTGAATGCGCATTCAAACGTGTTGTAACAAGCTTATCTGAATGCCGCGCCGTGCATGACCACTGGGCAAGCAGTCATGCAGAGGGCCCTGAAGGCTGCTCAACTGCGTTAAGCTGTCGCGCAAATCTATGACTTATTCACTCGATACCCTGAACTCCCGCAACCCCCAGGCAGGCGATGTGCCTGGCGGAGTCAAACGGTTTGCCCATGAAATGGCCTTGATTCTGGGGCTGATCGGTCTGGTCTTTTGGCTGGCCGCACTGTTGAGCTATTCCCAGCAAGATGCTGCCTGGTCAACTTCTGGCACCTTGAACGCGGCTGCCACAGCAAGGAACTGGGGTGGCCGTGCGGGTGCCTGGCTTGCCGATGCCAGTTATTTCCTGTTCGGGTTTTCCGTCTGGTGGATGTTGGCTGCAGGCGTGCGCGTGTGGCTGGTGTCCCTGGCCCGCTGGATGCGCGGCCAATCGCCAGCAAACACTGTGCCTTGCCTGTCAGGCCGACTCCTGTTCTGGGTGTGTCTGCTGCTCTTGTTGGTGGCCAGCAGTGGCCTGGAATGGTCGCGTTTGTACCGGTTTGAGTCCCGTTTGCCTGACCATGCTGGCGGCGCTCTTGGCTTTGTGGTGGGCACTGCTGGCATAAAGTGGCTGGGCTTTGCAGGCTCTGGGCTGGTGTTGATCACGCTTGGCGTGATCACGGTTGCCTGTGTGTTCGGGTTTTCGTGGGCAAACACAGCCCAAAGCGTGGGCGAGTCGATCGCTAACTTGCTGGACGCCAGGCGTGAAAAGCGTGAAGTCGCACAAGACCAGGCCGCTGGCAAGCGCGCTGCCCGCGAGCGCGAAAAAACACGGGTCGAAGAGCGCTTTGAGATGGACGAGCACCACCCGGTGCCTGTCGTCATAGAGCCGATGATCGCTGGCACCGCCAAAAACGAGCGTGGCCCCAACAAGACACGGCAAAAACCGCTGCTCGCCAACGCACCTGGGGCCAAGCTCCCATCGCTTGATCTGCTCGACGCTGCATTGCCGCGCCAGGAAAGCGTAGAGCCTGAAACGCTGGAGATGACGTCTCGGTTGATTGAGAAAAAACTCAAGGATTTTGGTGTCGATGTTCGTGTGGTGGCCGCAGCACCTGGCCCGGTGATTACCCGCTATGAGATTGAGCCGGCCATCGGCGTCAAGGGCTCGCAGGTGGTGAATCTGGCCAAAGACCTGGCGCGCGCGTTAAGCCTGGTGTCCATCCGCGTGATTGAGACCATTCCCGGCAAAAACTTCATGGCGCTGGAGCTGCCCAACGCCAAACGCCAGTCCATTCGCCTGAGCGAGATTTTGGGCTCACAGGTCTATGACGAAGCGGCATCACTGCTGACGATTGCGCTGGGCAAAGACATCGGTGGTCAGGCGGTGGTGGCTGACTTGGCCAAAATGCCACATTGCCTGGTGGCGGGTACCACCGGTTCGGGCAAGTCGGTTGGCATCAACGCCATGATTCTGAGCCTGCTTTACAAGGCCGATGCGCGTGATGTGCGCTTGCTGCTGATTGACCCAAAAATGCTTGAAATGAGCGTGTACGAAGGCATTGCCCATTTGTTATGCCCAGTGGTGACTGACATGAACAAGGCTGCACATGGCCTGGCCTGGTGCGTCGCCGAGATGGAAAGGCGCTACAAGCGCATGAGTCAACTTGGTGTGCGCAATCTGGCAGGCTACAACGCCAAAATTGACGAGGCCCGGGCCAGAGGCGAGTCTGTGGGTGAGGCGTTTAACCTGGCACCTGAGCAGCCCGAACCGCTAGAGCGCCTGCCATATATTGTGGTGGTGATTGATGAGCTGGCTGACCTGATGGTGGTAGCCGGCAAAAAGGTCGAAGAGCTGATTGCACGCCTGGCCCAAAAAGCCCGCGCCGCCGGCATTCATCTGGTACTGGCAACACAGCGCCCCAGTGTGGACGTGATCACCGGCCTGATCAAAGCCAACATTCCGACACGCTTGTCTTTTCAGGTCTCCAGCAAAATTGACAGCCGCACCATTCTTGACCAGATGGGTGCCGAGGCATTGCTGGGTATGGGCGACATGCTGTACATGCCCAGTGGAACGGGCTACCCGGTGCGGGTGCATGGTGCCTTTGTGAGTGACGAGGAAGTCCACCGCGTGGTGGCTTATCTGAAGGCACAGAGTGGGCCCAATTACATCGACGGCGTGCTCGACGACGACAGCACTGAAGGCGAAGGCGGTAGTCTAGAAGATGACTTGCGCACCCCGGCGCGCAAGAGCGATAAAAAAGACCCACTGTACGAGCAGGCCGTTGAAATCGTTCTCAAAAACCGTAAGGCTTCGAGTGCATTGCTGTTGCGGCACTTGAAAATTGGCTACAACCGCTCCGCCCGCCTGCTTGAAGACATGGAAAAAGCCGGGCTGGTTGGCGCTGTGTCAAGCGTTGGCCAGCGCGATGTTCTGGTGCCCGAACGGGCTCAATGACGACAAGGTTTGCCAACGCCAGCCCTCACACTTCAACCCATGATGACCATGACTTCCCCCAAACCCCGAGCGGTATCCACACGATCATGGACTTCCAGATGTCGCCGGGGGCTGGCATTTGCGGCCATCGCTATGATTTCAATAGCTGCTGGTGCCCAGGAAACAAGCGCTAGCGGCCTAAATGGCTTGAAAATTCTGGAGGATTTCGTCAAGAACACCAAAAGTGGCCGTGCCATCTTCACACAGGTGGTGACCAGTCCGGCCAAAGAAGGCCAGGTGGCAAAGACCAAGACGTCCAGCGGCTCGTTTGAGTTTTTGCGCCCCAACCGGTTTAAGTTCCTGTACAAAAAACCGTTTGAGCAAAGCATCGTCGCAGATGGGCAAACGCTGTGGCTGCACGACGTGGACTTGAACCAGGTCACATCGCGCCCGCTCGCGCAAACCCTCAATGGCACGCCGGCTGCCGTGATTGCCGCAGCGGCAGACCTCAAAGGTCTGGAGGCTGACTTCAAGCTCACGGCCCTGCCTGAAAAAGCAGGCCTGCAGTGGGTGCAAGCCACCCCCAGAACCAAAGACGGGCAACTGCAGAGCATCAGTGTGGGTTTTAAAGCCAGCGAGCTGGCCGCGCTGGAGATTCTGGACAGCTTTGGCCAGCGTTCTGTGATGACTTTTAGCCAGTTCGAGGTCAATCCTGTCTTGGCGGCAGCGAGCTTTCAGTTCAGGCCGCCGGTGGGCAGTGACATCACGAGACCATAGCATTTCGCGGCAATTGTTCGGCCTGGTAAGCCACAGCAGAGTGCTCATGTTGGACGGTTCAACAGAACAGTTCGCCATGAGTGGCCATCTCATTGCATTTCCACATCAAGACGATATGTTGTTGCTTCGCCTTGGCCGTTAAAGCACTGTCTGCGGTTTCGCGCCTCATCTCCTATGGATCTGAAAACGGAATCAGTATTACTGGTCCAGCATTGAAGAAGTTCAGGATTTCGCCGCTCAATCGATGTAGTCCCACGACCACGACTGCCCGAACCTGGCCTTGGGTGGTGTCACCCCAAAGCAGCATCTGGCCAGGGCTGCGTAACTGCGCTGCTTTCAGGCTCAGTGAAAATTGGTGGAGTGAGCGTGTCATTTCGGTTTTTTAAACCCAACACGCTTGCCCCGCATAGCGTCGGCTTCTCGAAAATAAGGCCAGTCGCTGACCCGGAATCGCTCCGTACCGACCCACTAGGCTGTCAGTTTTTCGACATGGGCCTGACGTGTGTAGAGGAAGTCGATCACGGCTTTGCGATAGTGTCCATACTGCGTGCTTTCTGCCAGTGCCACTCGGTTTCGCGGGCGGGCCAGCTCAATACTGAGAACTTCACCGATGGTGGCAGAGGGGCCATTGGTCATCATGACGATCTTGTCACTCAGCAGCACGGCCTCATCAACATCGTGCGTGACCATCACCACTGTGCTCTGGGTATTGGCCACAATTTGCAGCAGCTCATCTTGCAGTTTGGCCCGCGTCAGAGCGTCGAGCGCGCCGAAGGGCTCATCGAGCAGCAGCACTTTTGGCTCCATCGACAACGCACGGGCAATGCCTACGCGCTGCTTCATGCCACCCGATATCTCACCAGGGCGTTTTTGCGCTGCAGCGCTCAAGCCGACCATGGCCAGCACCGCATCGGTGCGCGCCTTGAGCTGAGATCTGTTCTCACGGGCTGAGAAGACGCGTTCGACGGCCAGATAGACATTTTCAAAGCAGGTGAGCCACGGCAGTAGCGAGTGGTTTTGAAACACCACAGCGCGCTCGGGGCCCGGACCCGAAATCTCACGATTCGCACACAATAAACTGCCTTCTGTGGGTGTGCTCAAGCCAGCAATCAGGTTGAGCAACGTAGATTTGCCGCAGCCTGAGTGGCCAATCAATGCCACAAACTCACCCTTTGCAACGGTGAGGTTGATGTTCTTGAGCGCACAAAATGGGCCTTTTTTGGTTTTGAAGGTTTGCTCGACACCTTGGATTTCAATGTACTTTGTACTCAAGGAATTCATGACTTCACCTCTTCAAAAGTAAATGCTGTAGCCAGTTTGATCAGCATGTATTCCAGCACCAAGCCCACAATGCCGATGACAAAAATTGCAATGATGATATTTTTGACATTCAGGTTGTTCCACTCATCCCAGACCCAAAAACCGATACCAACACCGCCTGTGAGCATTTCGGCAGCCACAATCACCAGCCACGCCGTACCGACTGCCAAACGCACACCCGTCAACATGTACGGCAGCACAGCAGGAAACAGGATTTTCGTGAGGATTTTCCACTCGCTCAGGTTCAGCACCCGCGCCACGTTCATGTAGTCTTGTGGCACGCGCTGCACGCCCACCGCAGTGTTGATGATCATGGGCCAGATGGAACAAATAAAAATCGTCCAGATGGCCGCCGGATTGGCACCTTTGAACACCAGCAAGCCAATCGGTAGCCACGCCAGAGGCGACACCGGTCTGAGCAGACTGATGAGCGGGTTGAACATGCTGCTTAAAAATTTGAAACGCCCGATCATGAAGCCCACTGGAATACCAACAATTGCAGCCAAGCCAAAGCCTATGGCAACACGCTTGAGAGATGACAAGATATTCCAGCCGATGCCCTGATCGTTCGGGCCTTTGCTGTAGAACGGATCGCTGAATATCGTCACCGCCTGGGTAAAGGTAGCAGCTGGCGATGGGATGCTCCCTTTGCTGGTGATGGAGACTGCCATCCACAGCAACACCAGCAGTACAAAGCCTAAAACTGGCGGCATGATGCCCATCCACAAAAATGACAGGTCGCGCGATGGCCTAGATGGCGCTGCGAGCAATGCAGGTGCTGCTGTTTCGGTTTTTAGCATATCGTTTGAGGCCGTAGCGCTTTGTTTGACTGGGTTCAATGCTCCTGAATGTGTAGCGATTGGCATACTTTCAGCAGGATGAATTTCGTGGAAAACAGCAGCGACCATGGCATGCTCCTTGACATAAGGTGATTGAGTGAGGTGATCAAAGTAGAAACGAATCAAGCCTTGACTTTGAAGCTGTCGGCATACTTGGCCGGGTCTTTACCGTCCCAGACGACGCCGTCCGTCAGTTTGCTTGAGCGCATCACGTCTTTGGGCACAGCAACCTTGGCAGCTGCAGCGGCCTGTTTGTAGATGTCGATCTGGTTGATCTGCTTGGCCATCGCGAGGTAGTCCACATGCTCTTTGACCAAACCCCAGCGTTTGTGCTGCGTCAAAAACCACATGCCATCTGACAGATAAGGGAAATTCACGGCGCCATCACCCGAAAACTTCATGAAGTTCGGGTCATCCCAGGTTTTGCCCATGCCGTTTTGGTAGCGCCCCAAAATGCGCTGGTTGATGGCATCAACACTGGTGTTGACATAGCTCTTGTCAGCGATGGTCTCTGCCATTTTGGTCTTGTTGCTCAAGCTGGCGTCAATCCATTTGCCAGCTTCAAGAATGGCTGCTGTCACAGCACGTGCAGTGTTGGGATTTTTCTTGACGAACTCGGCCGTGGTGCCGAGCACTTTTTCAGGGTGGTCTTTCCAGATGTCCTGGGTGGTGATGGCTGTCACGCCGATGCCGTCAATGATGGCGCGGTGGTTCCACGGCTCCCCCACACAAAATCCGTCCATGTTGCCCACGCGCATGTTGGCCACCATTTGCGGGGGCGGCACGGTAATGACTTTGGCATCTTTGATGGGGTTGATGCCGTTGGCCGCCATCCAGTAGTACAACCACATCGCGTGGGTACCTGTAGGGAAAGTTTGCGCAAATGTGTATTCGCGTTTTTCTTTGGCCATTAATTTGGCCAGGCTTGGGCCATCTACAGCACCCTGGTCTGCCAGCTTTTTGCTTAAAGTGATGGCCTGACCGTTGTGGTTGAGGGTCATCATCACAGCCATGTCTTTTTTCGGACCGGCTGTGCCTGCATGCACGCCATAGACCAAGCCGTAGAGCGCATGGGCAAAGTCCAGCTCGCCACTGACCAGTTTGTCGCGCACGCCGGCCCAGCTGGCTTCCTTGCTGGGAATGATGGTGACGCCATACTTCTTGTCAAAACCCAGTACCGAGGCCATCACTACCGAGGCGCAGTCGGTCAAAGGGATAAAGCCAATCTTGACTTCTTTTTTCTCGGGTGCATCTGAGCCAGCAGCCCATGCACCGCCGGAGCCTGCACTGCTCAGCAGTGTCGCGGCGCTCACAGCCCCTGCTTTTTTGAGAAAATCGCGTCGCGCTGGTGCCCTTGGGCCAGAAGACGGTAGCAGCATGTTCAACTCCTTATAAAACAAGTGAGAAAAAATCAACCTAAAACTGAAAGCAAAACGGCGCCCATCTTTTACCTGCTCAGAAGCAGTAAGAGACGGACGCCGTTGTCCAGAAAATTTCGAAAAACTCGCCGTTGAACCGCCTCTGGTTCAACCTGAATAAAAGTCAAGCATGAAGTGTGCCAATTTATATTTAAGGAGCCTCTGCACAACTCCCTGTGGTCTGTGGTCAGCCGGACTCGGGCATCTTATTGTGTTGTTTTTCTTGCCAATAGCTGTTGCAAGGCTGCAAAAAACGCCTTGCAGCCCATCCTGCGCCGACTGCCGCAGCATCCGCCAGAGTTATGCAGAGGCTCCTTAAGAAGACAAAACCCTTGTCTTATCCGTGGGCGCACAGGCTTGACCCTGACTTTGGCGGTATCAGGCCACCTACGCTTGTTCACCCATCATGGTGCGTTTGATACGCTGCAAGCACAGGGTTTGTGCAGTGCAGCAGTTTTTACATTCAAACTTTATGCTCGGGTCTATAGATAGTCCGCCATGGCAAGCACAGATTCGGCCACATCAAGCAGCCGCCGGTTCTGGCTCATGGCAGTTTGTCGCAGCATTTTGTAAGCATCGTCTTCACTGAGTTTGCGCGCAGCCATCAGCAAACCCTTGGCGCGCTCAACCACTTTGCGCTCGCTGAGTGCGGCGCGTACGGTTTCAAGCTCGTCGCTCATGGCTTGCAGCCGCTGGGCCTGTTCCTGCACTAACCCCAAAACAGAGCGTTCTATCTGAGGCCCGTAGTGTGCAGAGGTATCGGCGTTGGCAGCACTGGCCTGACGCGACAACTCATCGATGATCAGCTGTTGGTCATGCAGCTCTGCCTTGGCCTGCACAATCTTGCGTTCGCACAAGCGGCGAAGATTGCGGTACAGCAGGTCTTCAACTGTCTTCATGGCGTCGATGCGGCGTGTACAACAATCAAACCAGACTTGACTAAAGCTGCTATCGAACTGGTGACTTGCAGGCGTGCAACCTAGCCGGCGCTGGCGCTCCAAGTCCACCAAAACCCCCGTCAGTTGGCTGGCTCGCCAAGCGCCTGAAACTGCCGTATCTGAAAAGTCTGCAAACACCTGAAAGCAACGTTCTTGTAGCTCAATCAAATGCAACCATTGCTGCTGCTGTGCTGTGTCTGTGCGGCCGGACGCAAAGCAGGCTGCACCGAAGGCCCGCTCCTGGCCAGCAAACTCCTTGCCCTGCATGAAATTGAACATTGCTACCAATGCTCGCGAAATTTCAGGGTCTGTGGCGCTGTCTGCTGCCTCAAACACCACGACCAACAGCCCCGAGATCAGCCGGTTAAATGCTGCTGTTGACTCTGTGGGTGTCAGTGTACGGCTTGCAATGCGCTGGCGCAGCGTGGGCAGGGCATCCAAAGCATGCAGCACGACTGCGATACGGCTAAACAGCCGGGCGCTGTTGCGCACTTGGGTCGGGCTTGTGTCCAGCGCATCAAAGTGTGTACGCACATTTTTTTCGATGTGCGTGCAGTGGGCGGTTTGCTGCTGGCGCTGCTCATTGAAGTGCATGCCGTTCGGTCCAAGAAAGACGTTGGACAGGCCGCGTTCTTTTTGCAGGGCATGACTCAGTTGCCCGATGGTACTTACCAGTTCGCTGGTCAATGCAAGCTGTTGCAGTTCCGCTATCTCGCATTGGCGGGCAGCGACAAGAAAACTAAGTCCAGATTTCGTCATGGTTGGGTTGAATGGTTAACTAGGTGCAATATTTGTGCCGAATGCGCTGCGGACAACAGTAAACAACCGCATCAGCTCACCATAGATTGGTTAATCGGCCATCATCGAGCTGAAAACCGCGCGCTGCCATGGTGCGCGCTTCCTGGGCGTCGTGCGTGACCAGCACAGTGGCGATGCCTGCAGATTCAATACGCCGGCTAAATTCTTCGCGCAAGTGTGACCGCAAATGTGTATCCAGTGCTGAAAATGGCTCGTCCAGTAACAACAGTCTTGGCTGCGTGATCAGCGCCCGTGCCAGCGCTACCCGTTGTTGTTCGCCGCCTGATAACGTCCAGACTTTTTGCGCGGTCAGTGCAGCCAAGCCAACCACTTGCAGCATATCGAACGCTCTCTGGCGCGCCTGGCTTGCATTGACACGCTGCTCCATCAGACCAAAGGCGACGTTACCCAGTACGTCCAGATGCGGAAACAGGGCAAAGTCCTGAAACATCAACGCAAAGCCACGCCGGTGCGTTGGTGTCCTGGCGAGGTCCACACCACCGAACAACACCTGGCCTGAGTCTGGAGCCTCCAGTCCGGCGATGATTTTCAGCAGTGTACTTTTGCCGCTGCCAGATGGCCCAAGCACGGCGACCACTTCGCCAGCGTTGACCGACAGGTTCAGCTTGTGCGCCAAGGTACGGGATTGGCCTGATGGTGCAACCAGTGTTTTTTGAAGGTCTTTGAGCTCAAGCACGTGCAGTATTTCCGGCAGCAGAAGAAAAGGACAGGTGCGGCAGTTTGCGACCAGCTGGCTGATATTCCAGTACCAAAAACGCCAACAGGGCCAGCACCATGAGCAGGCATGCCAACACCAGTGCCTCGTCAAGGTTGGCGGCACCTGGCCTGGACAGGCGCTGGTAGATCAGCGTGGTCAGTGTGGTCCATTCTGGGCGTGACAAAAACAGGCTCACTGCAAACTCTCCCAAAGCCGAGGCTGCCGCAAAGGCCACACCACGCTGTAACGCTGGCAATATGAAAGGCAAGGTGACACGCCAAAAACATCGCCAGGGCGACGCTCCCAGGGTAGCGGCAACTTGCCACAGGTGGGCGGGCAGGCTGTCCAGCGCTGCGCTGATGGATTTGGCGACAAACGGATACGCCAGCAGGGCGTACGCGCTGACAAGCAGCGTTTGCGTGGCCGCCCACTGCGGGTAGAGCAGCAGCAGGCCGAACGCCACCATCACAGGTGACACCACAAAAGGCAGGTAGGCAGCAGCACGCAGCCATGCACTGCGCTGCGCGACCAGTGCGTGCGTCAAACCGAGCAACGTCGCCAGGCCCACGGCTGCCACAGAAAAACGCAGGGTGTTCCACAAGGCCTGCAGGGTTGACTCATCCAGCAGCACCGCCCAGATTGTCGGCCCAGCCAGCAGTGCCCGCGCTGCAATGGCCAGCACAGGCGCTGCACAACAGACCAGCAAAGCTGTCATGGCAGCCGCTACCATGGCCCATTCCAGGGCACCGACGGGCTGACGCATGACCACACAGTCGCTTTTGGCAGGCGCTGCCAAACGGTGCTCACTCAACGTGTAAAGCATGGCCACCGAGCTGGTGACCAGCATACCTACAACAGCCAGCACGCTTGCATCGGCCAGCTTCAGCTCGTATGCCACCAGCGTGTAGATTTCAACCTCCAGCGTGGCGTAGTGCTGGCCACCCAAAACCAGCGCCAGCCCAAAGCCACTGAAACAATACAAAAAAACCAGGCACAGTGATGAGGCCAGCCACGGACGGGCTGCGGGCCACTCAATACGCCAAAAAGCTCGCCATGGCGTGGCTCCTAACGTACGCGCAGCAGCAAGACGCGATGCGCTGACCTGTGTCAGTCCATCAATACCCGCACGCACCAGCAGGCACAGGTTGAAAAAAACATTGCCATAGAGCAACAGCCAGGGCGTGTCCTGCAAATCCACACCGAGCCATGTCATACCTAATCCGCGTGGCCCCAAAAGAGCCAGCACACCCAGTGCAGCAACCAGTGTGGGCACGATAAAAGGCAGCATCAACAAGCGCAACACCAGCGCCCGGCCAGTGAACTGGATGCGCGCCAATACCCAGGCCACCGGCAAGCCAACGGCCAACACCAGCATGCAGGTTGCACCGGCCTGTAGCAAAGACCACAACAGCCGCCAGCGCAGGTAGCTGTCTTGCCAAAGCGCCGTGATGATCGTGGGTGTGGCAGTACCTTGCCCTTCCAGCATCAGGCGCAGGGCGGGTGCCAACAGAAAAAAGACCAAAAAAAGTATCGGCAGGGTGCCTAGCGCCAGCCAGTACGCGGGGGCGGGCTGCAGGGAGATTTGCCGATGACTCAATACACGCATGACGCGCTGATTACTTCAGCACCACCCGTGTCCAGCGGCTGACCCAGTCGCTGCTTCTGGCAAGTATCACGTCATGGCTCAGGCTGTCATAGCTGGCAGGCTCAGGTGCATGACGCATGACCTCGGTACGAACCACGCCAGGGTCAACCGGAAACATCCACATGGAAGTTTGCAGGGCATCTTGCACCGCACCAGAGCGCATGAACTCGATAAACTTGATGGCTGCCTCGCGTTGCCCGCCGCCTTTGACAAGCGCAACGCCTTCAATTTGCTGAAAAACGCCACCCTTGAGAAACAGGCTGCCTGTCGGCGGTTCAACTACTTTTTCTTTGCTGTAGAACACCTCGGCTGCAGGACTGGTAACGTAGCTGACCACCAGCGGATGCTTGCCGCCGTTACGGCTGAACTCGGTGTAGTAAGCATCGCTCCAGCCTTTAGCCACCTTGACACCGTTGGTGCGCATTCGTGCCCACCAGTCAAAAGCTGCCGTCTCGCCCATGCCTGCAATCGTGGCGAGCATGAAGGCATGGCCAGGACTGGATGTGGCAGGGTTTTGCACCACCAGCAGGTTGCGGTAGGCTGGCTGCGTCAGATCTTCCAGCGTTTTGGGCAAGGCCAGACCTGATTTGGCAAAGCTGGCTTTGTCATAGTTCAGCGTAACGTAGCTGTAGCCGATGGCCGTCGCGCTCGCACCAAGGCCGATGCTGCCAGCGCGCTGTTGGGTCAAAGAAGTGACGGCGGTTGGGTAAGCGTCCAGCACACCAGCGGCCTGCGCTTTAGCGATCAATGTATTGTCGATACCATACACCACGTCTCCAAGGGGTTGCGCACGTGTGAGGATCAGTTTGTTGAGCATCTCACCCGCGTCACCAGCTTTGACAATGCTGAGCTTGACACCCGCATCAAGTTCAAATTTGGCCAGCAGGGGCTTAGGCAAAGAAAACGAGTTGTGAACCAGCACTTTAAGGTCTTGTGCTGAGCTTGGGGTGCTGAAAGCACAAGCCAAGACGGGCACGAGAGCCAGCTTGGTGAAGGTTGAAAATAACAGGGTATATCGTTTCATGATGTTCATTGCTTTGGCTTGGCGGGTCAGGATCGAAAACAAGGCGCGCAAAATCGCGGTTGGCCTGAGCCGCTTGTTGACTAAACGCCTTCTATACTGGCATGACCCAGATCAGGTGGAAGGGGTAACTCTCAGCCCATGCATACTCTGGTGGCATGCACGAACATCCCCGGTAAACTGTAAATTGTAGGCTCGCCGTACGCTCTCAGGCACACAGCGTCGATGCCTGTGCTTTTTCAGATGCCTTGTACACTCATGCTATGTTGATAGTTGCATTTGAATCGAGCTGTGATGAAACAGGTGTGGCGCTGGTAGATGCGTCTGGCAGCCATGTACCGCGCCTGCTGGCTCATGCTTTGTACAGCCAGATTGACATGCACCAGGCCTATGGTGGCGTGGTGCCGGAGCTGGCCAGCCGCGACCACATCCGCCGCGTGGTGCCGCTGACACGTGAGGTGATGGCGCAAGCGCAAAAGTCACTGACTGACGTGGATGTGGTGGCTTACACGCGTGGGCCTGGTCTGGCTGGCGCGCTGCTGGTGGGTGCAGGTGCAGCGTGTGCGTTAGCAGCGGCTCTTGGCAAGCCGGTGATGGGCGTTCATCACCTTGAGGGGCACCTGCTCTCACCTTTTTTAAGTGCAGACCCGCCCGAGTTTCCTTTTGTGGCCTTGTTGGTGTCTGGCGGCCATACCCAGCTGATGCAGGTGGACAGCGTTGGCTGTTATGAACTGCTGGGCGAGAGCATTGACGATGCGGCGGGCGAGGCCTTTGACAAGTCAGCCAAACTCATGGGTTTGCCCTATCCAGGCGGGCCACAACTGTCAAAACTGGCAGAGCAAGGCGATGCCAACGCCTTCAAGTTACCGCGCCCTCTTCTGCGTAGTAGCAACCTCGACTTTTCATTTGCTGGACTGAAAACCGCTGTGTTGACCCAGACTAAAAAGATCGGTGCGGAACTCGACATGCGTAAAGCTGATCTTGCAGCATCCGCGCAGGCCGCGATTGTGGAAGTGTTGGTTAAGAAATCCATGAGTGCCATGTCCCAGACTGGGCTCAGGCGGCTGGTGGTCGCAGGCGGTGTGGGTGCCAATGCCTTGCTGCGAAGCGAGCTGAACTCAGCTTGTGGAAAACGCAATATTCGAGTGCATTACCCCGAGCTGCATTTGTGTACAGACAACGGCGCCATGATTGCGCTGGCTGCTGGGATGCGCTCGCAAGCAGGGCTGCAAGACCTGCAAGAAAGCTACACTTTTGACGTTCTACCGCGTTGGAGTTTACAGGCTGCAAACCTGTAGGCGACCTGTCAAATACAGCTGCATCTCAACCGAGACGCGGACTGTCAGCTTCTCAAGAATAGTAAACAGCAAAGAATATCCATGACCTTCAAGTGCCTTTTGACTGCGTTTTGCCTGACAACTTCATTGGTTACCAATGCCCAGCCCGTGCCCATCAAAGTAGCGTTGATTGAAGGTATGTCTGGCCCGTTTGCCAATACGGGTGAAGCGGTTTTCCGCAATCTGGTGTGGGCCACTGAGCGCGTCAATGCACGTGGTGGTGTGAAGATGCCCGGCGGTTCACGCAATCTTTTGATTGAGCGTTATGACAGCAAAGGCCAAAGCGAAGAAGCTTTGACTGCACTGCGTTCGGCCATTGATGATGGTGTAACCGTCATCGCACAAGGTAATTCGTCAGCCATTGCGCCGGTATTGATTGACGCCATTAACAAACACAATGAGCGTGAACCCAGCCGGCGTGTGGTGTTTTTGAACTATTCAGCGGGCGACCCAGCACTGACCAATGAGAAATGCAGCTTCTGGCACTTTCGCTTTGATGCACATGTTGACATGCGTATTGCTGCGCTGATGCAGGTGCTTAAAGAAGACAAAGCGACCCAAAGTATTTACATGATCGGCCAAGACTACAGCTTCGGTCAGTCTGTACTGAAGGAAGCGCGCCTGCAAATCACGTCGCAGCGACCGGACGTGCAGATTGTGGGGGACGAGCTGCATCCGCTGGGCCGTGTCAAAGACTTCATTCCCTACGCCGCCAAAATCAAGGCCAGTGGCGCGCAAGCGGTGCTGACGGGTAATTGGGGCAATGACTTGACGCTGCTGATCAAAGCTGCCAGAGATGTGGGTTACGAGGGCAAGTTCTACACTTTTTACGGCAATGCATTGGGCGCACCTGCAGCGATTGGCGATGCGGGCGTAGGTAAGGTGATCGCTGTAGCCGAATGGTTTCCGAATGCTGCGGGTGCGCCTTCAGAGGCGTTTTACCAGTCCTTTCGCCAGCGCTTCCCGGCACCTAAAGACGACTATGTTCACATGCGTATGCAAATGGTGATTGAAGCGTTGGCGCAAAGTATGGAAAAAGCCGCATCCATTGAAGCTGGGGCTGTGGCTGCACAAATGGAAAAAGTTTCCGTAACGATGGCAGGACAAACTGGCACCATGCGCGCTGCTGACCATCAGTTCCAGCAGCCACTACTGGTAGCACAGATGGGCAAGCAGGGAGATGCGGGTATCAAGTTTGATGTCGAAGGCTCGGGCTATGGCTTTCGCGTACTCAAGACAATTGCCAGCGACAAGGCGGCGATGCCTACTACTTGCAAGATGGTTCGACCTTGAGGGAGTCTTCAACGCGCAGAGCAGGAGCGCGCGAAGGACGTGGACGTGGATAATTTATAAAGCTTTCTCCGTGTACTCTGCATGGAACGCCTCTTCTCCGCGTTGAATTGCCCGTCTTCAATCTCATCACTTCCAACATGCGCCAAGCCGTCTTAAACCTCGAAGAATCCATGATCCGCCAAGTAGCCAATGCCGGCATGGGGCGCGGTGATGTACTCAAGTTCTGGTTTGGTGAAAGCGATGAAGTCACGCCCGCTTTTATACGGGATGCTGCCATTGCGTCATTGCAGCGGGGAGAGACTTTTTATGCGCACAACCTGGGGTTACCTGAACTGCGCGATGCTATCGCAGCCTATACCAATAGCCTGCGCATAGCTGGAGCTGCGCCAGTCGGCAGTGAACGTATTGCAGTGACTTCAGGCGGCGTCAGCGCGCTGATGCTGGCGGTACAGGCACTGGTTGACAAGGGTGATGAGGTGGTCGCAGTCACGCCTGTCTGGCCTAACCTGACAGCGCAACCTGCCATCATGGGTGCGACAGTCACATGCGTGAGTCTCAAACCGATAGACGGGCAGTGGCAGCTGGACATGGCGGCGTTGTTCGATGCCATCACGCCGAAAACGAAACTGTTGATCATCAATTCGCCCAACAACCCGACGGGCTGGACACTCACGCGCGCTGAGCAAGAGGCTATTCTTGCGCACTGCCGCCATACCGGCACCTGGATACTGGCCGACGAGGTGTATGAGCGTCTGTACTTTGAGCCGACGCCAAGCGGCGCTGCGCCGAGTTTTCTGGATATCGCCACGCCTGAAGACCGTCTGGTTGTCGCGCACAGTTTTTCAAAGAGCTTTTTAATGACCGGCTGGCGACTCGGCTGGCTGGTGATGCCACCCACTGTGACGCCGCACATGGGTAAGCTGGTGGAGTTCAATACATCTTGCGCGCCAGTGTTCTCGCAGCACGCAGCGTTGGTGGCAATTGAGCGTACAGCAGACATCACCCCGCGTGTGGTGGCGCACCTTAAAGCCTGCCGCGACACGCTGGTGCCGCTCTTGCAGGCTGTGCCTGGCGTTCAGGTCACGCCTGCCACAGGTGGCATGTATGCGTTTTTCAGACTGAAAGATCAGACTCGATTCGGTGACTCCCTCAACACCGCCAAGCGCTTGGTACTTGAGGCTGGTTTGGGCCTGGCACCGGGAAATGCGTTCATGGTCAACCCGGCACCAGAAGCTCAGGGCTGGCTGCGTTGGTGCTTTGCCAGCCAAGATATGAACAGGCTAACGCAGGGTGTTGAGCGGCTAGAACGTTGGCTTAGACTATAATCTGGGGCTGTGTGCATTTTGATGGCAACGTCCTTGGAACGTTGAAGTCACGTGCCATTCACGACGAAAGTGGTTTATTCAGGTCCCATGTCGGGAAGTGCTACTTCGCTCGCAAGTCATCACACCTTCAAACAGGTGCAGGAAAGAAATTTATGATTGCAAAATCAATCAAAGCTGAAATTGTTCAGTCTAACGCCCGCTCTGTTGGCGACACTGGAAGCCCTGAAGTTCAGGTTGCCCTGTTAACCGGTCGCATCAACGAGCTCACACCCCACTTCAAAGCCAACGCCAAAGATCACCATGGTCGTCGCGGTTTGCTGCGCATGGTGAGTCGCCGCCGCAAATTGCTGGACTACTTAAAATCTCGGGATGCTGGCCGCTACACTGCATTGATCACCAAGCTTGGCTTGCGCAAATAACTTTGCAATCCAACGAAAACGCCTGAGTTAGTTCACTAGCTCAGGCGTTTTTTACTTCAGCATATTCCGAAATTATTCGGGACTTTTCAAAATCATTCGGGATTAGGGCGAAAACGAGTTCGCGCTGTGTCATTCCATAAAACTGACTGTTCGTAAACAGGACTTTTCTGGAATGGCATCGTTCTCATTCGCCACAACACCGGGCATCTTGCACTGCCTCAAGTGCATGAAATTCTTGGAGTTACAGCATGAGCATTTTTAACAAAGTTACAAAGACCTTCCAGTGGGGCCAGCACAAGGTCACGATGGAAACTGGCGAAGTTGCGCGCCAATCGAGTGGTGCGGTGATGCTGGACATGGACGGCACGGTCGTTCTGGCAACTGTCGTTGCAAAGCCCGATGCCAAGCCGGGTCAGGATTTTTTCCCGTTGACTGTTGACTATCTCGAAAAAACTTATGCAGCTGGCCGCATTCCTGGCAGCTTCTTCAAGCGCGAAGGTCGCCCCAGCGAGTTTGAAACGCTGACATCTCGCCTGATTGATCGCCCGATTCGCCCGCTGTTTCCAGAGGGCTTCTTCAATGAAGTGCAGGTGGTCATTCACGTGCTGTCGCTCAACCCTGAGGTCGAGGGCGATATTCCTGCGCTGATTGCGTCAAGTGCTGCACTGGCAGTTTCTGGCATTCCTTTCAATGGACCCATTGGCGCTGCACGTGTGGCTTACATTGACGGCCAGTACGTGCTGAATCCGGGTAAGACCCAGTTAAAAGACTCCAAAATGGATCTGGTTGTCGCGGGTACTGAGGCCGCTGTGCTGATGGTGGAGTCTGAAGCCCAGCAGCTGTCTGAAGAAATCATGCTGGCCGCCATCGTGTTTGGTCACGAGCAAGGCAATATTGCTATCAATGCCATCCACGAACTTGTTCGCGATGCAGGCAAACCCGTCTGGGACTGGAAGGCACCTGCCAAGGATGACGTGCTGATCGCCAAAGTCGGAGAGCTGGCCAAAGAAAAGTTGGTATCTGCCTACCAGATCAGGGACAAGCAGGCACGCACCCGTGCCACCCGAGAAGTCACCACTTCCACCAAAGCGAGTTTGAAGGCTGAAGGCATTGAGTTCGACGGCGTAGCCGTTGACGGGATGCTATTTGACATCGAAGCCAAAATAGTCCGTAGCCAGATTCTGGCAGGCGAGCCGCGTATTGACGGTCGTGATACACGCACCGTGCGCGCCATTGAGATCAGGAACAGCGTACTGCCACGCACACATGGTTCCGTGTTGTTTACGCGCGGTGAAACCCAGGCGTTGGTGGTAACCACGCTAGGTACTGAGCGCGATGCCCAGCGGATTGATGCCTTGAGCGGTGACTACGAAGACCGCTTCATGCTGCACTACAACATGCCGCCATTTGCCACTGGCGAAACAGGCCGTGTCGGTTCACCAAAACGCCGCGAAATCGGCCATGGGCGGCTTGCCAAGCGTGCGCTGATTGCTGCATTGCCCTCAAAAGAAGAATTTCCTTACACAATGCGCGTCGTCAGTGAAATCACGGAATCCAATGGCTCGTCTTCCATGGCGTCGGTTTGTGGCGGCTGCCTGAGTCTGATGGATGCTGGCGTACCTATGAAAGCTCATGTAGCGGGTATCGCCATGGGCCTGATCAAGGAAGACAACCGCTTTGCCGTGCTGACCGATATTCTGGGTGATGAAGATCATCTGGGTGACATGGATTTCAAGGTGGCAGGCACAACGTTTGGTATCACCGCCCTGCAGATGGACATCAAAATTCAGGGCATCACCAAGGAAATCATGCAGGTCGCACTGGCCCAAGCTAAAGAAGCGCGTATGCACATCCTCGGTAAGATGCAAGAGGCCATGGGTTCAGCTAAAACAGAAGTGTCTGATTTCGCCCCGCGCCTGTATGTGATGAAGATCAACCCCGAAAAAATCCGTGATGTGATCGGCAAGGGCGGAGCTGTGATTCGTGCGCTGACTGAGGAAACCGGCACACAGATCAATATTGAAGAAGATGGCACCATCACGATTGCCTCGAACGACAGCGCCAAGGCAGACGAGGCCAAGCGCCGCATTGCCGAGATCACGGCTGAGGTCGAAATCGGTAAGACTTATGAGGGCCCAGTCACCAAGGTTCTGGATTTCGGCGCACTGATTAACTTGTTGCCTGGCAAAGATGGTTTGCTACACATCAGCCAGATTGCCCATGAGCGTGTTGAGCGTGTGTCCGACTATCTCAAGGAGGGTCAGATCGTCAAAGTCAAGGTCATGGAAACTGACGAAAAAGGCCGCGTCAAGCTGTCCATGAAGGCACTTCTGGATCGCCCGGTACAAAATTAAGGTGCTGGCTGTGACTGTGCTCGATTCTGAATCATAAAGATTGACGCACCTTGTTTGCTATTAATTTTATAGCGTTTAGTCTTTGTCCTGCGTGCGCTAGAGCCATAAACCATACAAAATAAAATGAGAGCTGTTGAAATCACGTCGTTTGGTGCACCAAGCGTGCTGTGTCTAGGGTTGCGCCCGGTGCCTGCGCCTAGCGCAGGCGAGGTGCTCATTCGGGTGAGTGCCAGTGGCGTTAATCGGCCTGATGTGTTGCAGCGAATGGGGAGCTACCCGGTGCCACCCGGCGCATCAGATATTCCAGGGCTGGAAGTTGCCGGTGTGATTGTTCAAGGCGATTTGGCGACGATGGTTGAGGCTGGTTTCAAAATAGGTGACCGTGTCTGCGCATTGGTCGCAGGCGGCGGATATGCGGAGCTATGTACGGCACCTATCGATCAGTGTTTGCCAATCCCCCAAGGATTGAGCGATGTTGAAGCGGCGTCCTTGCCTGAAACTTTCTTCACTGTTTGGAGCAATGTTTTCGAGCGTGCGCATCTACTGGCAGGCGAGACACTGTTGATTCAGGGCGGCTCCAGCGGGATTGGGGTTGCTGCCATTCAAATCGCCAAGGCACTGGGTGCCACAGTCATCGTGACTGCCGGTAGCGATGAAAAATGTACTGCTTGTATAGAATTGGGTGCTGATCACGCCATCAATTACAAGACGACTGATTTTGTTGAAGAGGTAAAGAATTTGACCCATGGAAAAGGTGTCAACGTCATTCTGGATATGGTGGCTGGCAGCTACGTAGCGCGCGAGATTGAATGCCTTGCTGATGATGGTCGGCTGGCTATCATTGCAGTACAAGGCGGTGTCAAGGCAGAAATCAATGCTGGTTTGGTGCTGCGTAAGCGCTTGACCATCACAGGCTCGACTCTGCGTCCGCGCTCACTTGATTTCAAGGCGGCGATTGCCAAGACGTTGAAGAAGAAGATCTGGCCCCTGATTGCCAACGGCGCTGTCAAACCCGTGATTCACACCACCTTTGCTGCTGCCGATGCATCCAAAGCACATGCGCTGATGGAGTCTAATCAGCATGTTGGCAAGATCGTCTTGACTTGGTGAGCGTTGACGAACATGAAAAAATTGATTGCAGGAAACTGGAAAATGAATGGTAGCCTCGCTACCAACGAGGCTTTGTTAAATGCACTGGCACAGGGTCTGACCGTGGAGCCTGCTTGTGACGTAGCGGTCTGTGTACCCGCCCCCTATCTGGCACAAGTGCTGGCTTTGAGAGCTGTCAATTCCCACCTGTCGGTGCTAGAGATAGGTGCACAAGATGTATCCAGGCATACGGCGGGTGCCTATACGGGCGAAGTTAGCGCCACCATGCTCAAAGATCTGGGTTGCCGTTATGCGATAGTAGGCCATTCAGAGCGCCGTCAGCACCATGCTGAAGCAGACACACTGGTCGCAGACAAAGTCAGAGCTGCATTAGCCTCGGGGATCACGCCCATTGTGTGTATTGGGGAGTCGCTGGATGAACGTGAGGCTGGGTCAACACACGAAGTAGTCAAACGTCAGCTCGCAGCGGTGATTCATGCCAACGGACACTGCATCAGCGAAATAGTCGTTGCGTATGAGCCAGTCTGGGCTATCGGCACTGGGAAAACAGCAACACCTGACGAGGCGCAAGCAGTCCATGCTGTCTTGCGTGCTCAACTCAGAGCTGCGACAGAACATTTTGCAGATATAAAAATACTGTATGGCGGCAGTATGAATGCAGTCAATGCAGCAACACTTCTGGCTCAGCCAGATATTGATGGTGGTCTGATCGGTGGGGCATCGCTCAAAGCAGCAGATTTTTTAAGCATCATTGCCGCAACCCGATAAGCACGGGTAGATCAAAAAATACTCAATCGTACAATTTCTTACAAGTATCCTTTCAGGAGTAAAAATGAATATAGTTTTAACCATCGTTCTTACCGTACAGCTGTTGACGGCCTTGGGGATGATTGGCCTTATTTTGGTTCAGCACGGCAAAGGCGCAGATATGGGCGCTGCTTTCGGTAGTGGCGGTTCTGGAAGCTTGTTTGGAGCTAGCGGTAGCGCTAATTTTTTATCTCGTACGACGGGGATTCTGGCTGCTGTATTTTTTGTTTGTACGTTGGCACTGGCATACTTGGGTAACGCACAACCTCGCGCTAGCTCCAGTGTTCTTGAAGGCGCGGCTGCCACTGTGAAGGCACCTGCAGTAGCAGCCTCTGGCGCTGCACAGATACCTTCAACATCGCTGCCTGCCTTGGGTGGTGCGACAACAGTTGTTCCCGCTGCTCCTTCTGCATCTGGTGCTGGACAAATCCCTGCGAAATAAGCCGATCAACCTGTTGGTCATTCACGGGAACATCAGGTTTTCGGGGTAAACTCTGATGTATCAGGTAAGTAAATAATTACAAGATGCCCTCACGCTATCCTGATACAAAAAACTGCGGACGTGGTGAAATTGGTAGACACGCTATCTTGAGGGGGTAGTGCCGAAAGGTGTGCGAGTTCGAGTCTCGCCGTCCGCACCAAGTGAAAATTCTGTAGTTGCTTTCTTGCAAAGTAATCGCAGCAGCAAACTGACCCTAGCCGTCATTGCTTAAGTTGACTCTACGATGAACCTCGACCAATACCTCCCCGTTCTCCTATTCATTTTGGTGGGTGTAGGCGTAGGTGTCGCGCCTCAAGTATTAGGTCGCTTACTAGGTCCAGTGCGCCCAGATGCAGAAAAAAATTCTCCTTATGAGTGTGGTTTCGAGGCATTCGAAGATGCTCGTATGAAATTCGATGTACGCTATTACTTAGTAGCAATACTTTTCATACTTTTCGATCTAGAGATTGCTTTCCTATTCCCTTGGGCTGTTGCACTCAAAGATGTAGGTGCAGTGGGTTTCTGGGCAGTCATGATCTTCTTGAGTATTCTCATCGTAGGATTTATCTACGAGTGGAAAAAAGGTGCACTGGATTGGGAATAAAAATCAAATTCTCGGGAGTTTTGCGACAAAGGCATGATTATGTCACTTGAAGGTGTTTTTAATGAAGGTTTTATGACCACGAGTTATGACTCGGTGGTCAACTGGGCTAAAACCGGCTCACTTTGGCCAATGACATTCGGTTTGGCGTGTTGTGCTGTAGAAATGATGCATGCAGGCGCTGCACGCTACGACCTTGACCGTTTCGGCATGTTGTTTCGTCCCAGCCCACGCCAGTCCGACCTCATGATTGTGGCTGGCACGCTATGTAACAAAATGGGGCCAGCACTTCGCAAGGTGTACGACCAGATGTCTGAGCCGCGTTGGGTGTTGTCTATGGGTTCTTGTGCTAACGGTGGCGGTTACTACCACTATAGTTATTCAGTGGTTCGCGGCTGTGATCGAATTGTTCCGGTGGATGTTTACGTGCCTGGTTGTCCGCCTACAGCAGAAGCGTTGATGTACGGAATCATTCAGCTGCAACAAAAAATCCGTCGTACCAATACGATTGCGAGGGCTTGATGTTGTCGGTTCTTCCTGTTTCTGTCCAACAGCTTGGCAAAACTGTGGCATCGGTGTTGGGTGATAAGGTCAAAAATCTGAAGATTGCGTTTGGGGAACTCACGATTACAGTGGCTGCCTCAGATTACCTCGCTGTAGCTGTACTCTTGCGCGATATCGAAGGGTGCAAATTTGAGCAACTGGTCGACTTGTGTGGTCTTGATTATTCTGAATATAAAGACGGTCAACATGACGGACTGCGTTTCTGTGTTACTTCCCACTTGCTCTCGGTAAGCCTGAACCAGCGCGTACGTTTGAAAGTTTTTTGTCCAGATGATGATTTTCCGGTGGTCGACTCGCTTAACGACGTGTGGAATTCAGCCAATTGGTTTGAGCGGGAAGCATTTGACCTGTTCGGCATTATTTTCGAAGGTCATAACGATCTGCGTCGCATCCTGACAGACTACGGCTTCATCGGCCATCCTTTCCGAAAAGATTTCCCCACCACTGGCCATGTGGAAATGCGTTATGACCCTGAGCAAAGACGTGTGATTTATCAGCCGGTAACCATTGAGCCGCGTGAGATCACGCCTCGCGTTATACGTGAAAATAGTTACGGCAACCCTGTTTAAGGCTGCCAAGTAGAAAGGCATGACATGGCTGAAATCAAAAACTACACGCTTAACTTTGGGCCACAGCACCCGGCGGCACATGGCGTTTTGCGCTTAGTACTTGAGCTTGACGGCGAAGTTATTCAGCGGGCAGACCCACACATCGGGTTGTTGCACCGCGCTACTGAAAAACTTGCCGAAAGTAAAACCTATATTCAGTCGTTACCGTATATGGATCGCCTCGATTATGTGTCGATGATGTCCAATGAGCAAGCCTACTGTCTGGCGATTGAGAAGTTGTTAGGCGTTACCGTACCTGTTCGTGCCCAATATATTCGCGTCATGTATGCAGAGATCACCCGCCTGCTTAACCATTTACTGTGGTTGGGCGCACATGGTTTTGACTGCGGTGCAATGAACATTTTGATTTATTGCTTCCGCGAACGTGAGTCGCTGTTTGACATGTATGAAGCGGTATCAGGCGCGCGCATGCATGCTGCGTATTTTCGTCCAGGTGGCGTGTACCGCGACTTGCCTGAAACCATGCCACAGTATCGTGTGAGTAAGGTAAAAAATGCAAAAGCGATTCAAGTTCTCAATGAAAACCGTCAAGGCTCCTTGCTCGACTTTATTGAAGATTTTTGCCATAAGTTTCCAGGCTATGTGGACGAATATGAGACATTGCTGACTGATAACCGTATTTGGAAGCAACGTACGGTTGGCGTAGGGGTAGTGGCGCCAGAGCGTGCATTGGCTTTAGGTTTTACGGGACCCATGTTGCGCGGATCAGGTTTTGCTTGGGATCTGCGTAAACAACAGCCCTATGACGTTTATGCGAGTATGGACTTCGACATTCCTGTTGGTAAAACTGGGGATTGTTATGACCGTTACCTGGTTCGTATTGAAGAAATGCGTCAGTCCAATCGCATCATCAAACAATGTATTGACTGGCTGCGTGTCAATCCTGGTCCAGTGATCACCGCCAACCATAAAGTGGCACCACCTGACCGCGAATCCATGAAGTCTAATATGGAAGAGTTGATTCACCACTTCAAACTTTTCACCGAAGGTTTTCACGTGCCTGAAGGTGAAGCTTATGCTGCCGTCGAACACCCCAAGGGAGAATTCGGCATTTATATTGTCAGCGATGGTGCCAATAAGCCTTACCGCTTGAAAATTCGTCCCCCAGGCTTTTCACATTTGGCTGCCATGGACGAAATGTCCCGTGGTCACATGATCGCTGATGCTGTTGCCGTGATTGGCACCATGGACATCGTATTTGGTGAAATTGATCGTTGAAAGTACCCGTTTTTCATGATTTCTGAACAAGCCAGAATGCGATTTGATCGCGAAGTCGCCAAGTACCCAGCCAATGCAAAGCAATCTGCGGTGATGGCCTGTTTGACCATCGTGCAGGAAGAGTTGGGTTTTATCAGTGCTGAGAGTGAAAGAATGGTAGCTGAGTATTTAGATATGGCTCCGATTGCTGTGCATGAAGTTACCACGTTCTACAACATGTACAACCAGCATCCTGTTGGCAAGTACAAACTCAACATCTGTACCAACTTGCCCTGTCAACTACGTGATGGCGTCAAGGCACTCAGGCATCTGGAACACAAATTAGGTATCTCGATGGGCGAAACCACTGCTGATGGTATGTTCACACTGCAGCAGTCAGAATGCATGGGAGCATGCGCCGATTCTCCTGTGATGCTGGTCAACGACCTGACGATGTGCAGCTTTATGAGCAACGAAAAATTGGACCAACTCATCGCTGGTCTGCAATCTGTTGAGACAAAGTGACTATGATGATTTCCAAAAATACGGGCATAAGTGCTGCTGCCAAAAGCGTGTTGTCGCAATTTGCTGCTACAGGTGTGCAGAGCTGTTTCCATGGTCGTCACATTCATCCACAAATTCTGGCCGACCTGAATGGCAGTAATTGGCGCTTGAAAGACTACGAGTCGCGCGGCGGCTACAGGGCATTGAGAAAAATATTGGCTCAAGGCGATGGCCTGGGCATGACACCTGATCAGGTAATTGCCGATGTCAAGCTCGGTGGCCTGCGTGGTCGCGGTGGCGCAGGGTTCCCGACGGGTCTGAAGTGGAGCTTCATGCCTCGCCAATTTCCTGGCCAAAAGTACTTGGTTTGCAATTCGGATGAAGGCGAGCCAGGTACATGCAAGGATCGTGACATCATGCAGTTCAATCCGCATAGTGTGATCGAAGGTATGGCAATTGCAGCTTATGCTATGGGCATTACAGTTGGCTACAACTATATTCATGGCGAGATTTTTGCAACCTACCAGCGTTTTGAAGAGGCACTCGAAGAGGCTCGTGGTGCAGGTTTGCTGGGCAAGAATATACTAGGCAGCAATTTTAGTTTCCAGCTGCATGCGTCACACGGCTTTGGTGCTTATATTTGCGGTGAAGAAACCGCCTTGCTGGAATCACTTGAAGGAAAAAAAGGTCAACCACGCTTCAAACCGCCGTTCCCGGCAAGCTTTGGCTTGTACGGTAAACCCACTACCATTAATAACACTGAAACTTTTGCTGCCGTTCCTTGGATCATTCGTAACGGTGGACAAGCCTATCTAGAGTGCGGTAAGCCCAACAACGGTGGCACTAAAATTTACTCGGTATCAGGGGATGTAGAGCTACCTGGTAATTACGAAGTACCCATGGGTACACCCTTCGCTAAACTGCTTGAGTTGGCAGGCGGTGTGCGCGAGGGCCGCACGCTCAAAGCAGTGATCCCCGGGGGCTCCTCCTCACCGGTTCTCCCTGCATCCATCATGATGGAATGCACCATGGACTATGACTCGATTGCCAAAGCTGGTTCGATGTTGGGTTCCGGTGCCGTGATTGTGCTGGATGACACACGTTGCATGGTTGAGTCGCTCAAGCGTTTGTCATATTTTTATATGCATGAGTCCTGCGGCCAATGTACGCCCTGCCGTGAAGGGACGGGCTGGCTTTGGCGTATTGTGGATCGCATCCACACTGGACATGGTAAGCAGACTGATATGGATCTATTGAATTCAATCGCTGACAATATCCAGGGGCGTACCATTTGCGCCCTAGGCGATGCATCTGCCATGCCAGTGCGCGCCATGATCAAGCATTTCCGTCACGAGTTCGAAGCCATGATTCCATCAAAGGCGTCTCAGATTGATGTAGCCGCAGCTTCGCAGGTCTGATTGCGGAAAGAAGATATATGGTTGAAATACAACTCGACGGACAGAAAGTGGATGTGCTGGAGGGCAGCACCATCATGCATGCAGCCGAAAAAGCTGGAACTTACATCCCACACTTTTGCTACCATAAAAAACTGTCCATTGCTGCCAATTGCCGCATGTGCCTTGTAGATGTTGAAAAAGCGCCTAAACCCATGCCAGCTTGCGCCACACCTGTGACGCAAGGCATGATAGTTCATACCAAAAATGACAAAGCCATCAAAGCCCAGAAGGGCGTGATGGAGTTTTTGCTGATCAATCACCCCCTGGATTGCCCGATTTGTGACCAAGGCGGTGAATGTCAACTGCAAGATCTAGCTGTTGGCTATGGCTCCAGCTCATCACGTTACGAAGAAGAAAAACGTGTTGTTCTTCACAAGGACGTTGGCCCACTGGTTTCCATGAGGGAAATGAGTCGATGTATCCACTGCACACGTTGCGTGCGTTTTGGTCAAGAGGTCGCTGGTGTGATGGAGCTGGGTATGTCCCACCGGGGTGAGCACGCAGAAATCGAAACGTTTGTTGGTATGTCAGTGGACTCCGAACTGTCGGGTAACATGATCGATATTTGCCCAGTTGGAGCTCTAACCAGCAAGCCGTTTCGCTACAGCGCCCGAACCTGGGAGCTATCTCGTCGTAAATCTGTGAGTCCGCATGATTCAACGGGGGCCAACCTGATCATTCAAGTCAAGGCCAACAAGGTCATGCGTGTTGTGCCGTTGGAAAATGAAGACGTTAACGAATGCTGGCTTGCTGACCGTGACCGGTTTTCTTATGAAGCTCTAAACAGTCATGAACGTTTAACCAGTCCCATGCTCAAGCAAGGCGGCGAGTGGAAGGCAGTTGACTGGCAAACTGCTCTTGAATATGTTGCCAACGGCTTCAAACAAATCAAGGCAGATCACGGCGCAAAAAGTATAGGCATGTTGGCCAGCCCGCACAGCACGCTTGAAGAGCTGTACCTGGCTACATCTCTCATGCGTGGCTTGGGTAGCCACAACGTTGACTACCGCCTGCGCAACGCAGAGTTCCAGACGGGTGCGGCGATTCGGTGGTTAGGCACCTCCATTGCTTCCCTGTCACAACTGCAATGCGTGTTGGTAGTTGGCTCCAATCTGCGTAAAGACCACCCTCTTTTTGCACAGCGTATACGTCAGGCGACTCGCAAAGGGTGCAGGTTGAATGTCATCAATTCACTGGGTGAGATGCACACTGCTGATGCATGGGCCATGCCTATTTCCAATTTGCTGGTCGCTGCACCCGACGCGTGGGCTCAATCGCTGGCAGACGTTGCTGCCGCCATTGCTACTGAAAAAAATGTATCTCCACCTGTTGCTGGCGAAGCGACTGAAGCTGCAAAAGTCATTGCCCTGTCACTGCTGACAGGTGATCGCAAAGCAGTTTTGCTCGGCAATGCTGCGGCTCACCATGTCAATGCTTCCAGTCTTTTGGTACTCGCCAACTGGATTGGTGCGCAGACTGGTGCAACGGTTGGATATCTGACGGAGGCAGCCAATACAGTCGGAGCCCAGCTTGCAGGTGCCTTGCCTGGAAAAGACGGATTGAATGCAGATCAAATGCTCAATGGCGAACTCAAGGCCGTCATTTTGCTCAACAACGAGCCCGAGTTCGATTCAGCAATGGGTAGCAAGGCTTCGGCGGCGATCGACGCTGCCCAAATGGTCGTCACGCTTAGCCCCTTCAAGGCTAATATGGAGTTCAGCGATGTATTGCTGCCGATTGCTCCTTTTACCGAAACGCCTGGCACTTTTGTCAACGCAGAAGGCCGCGTACAAAGTTTTCACGCCGTTGTAAAACCCTTGGGCGATACTCGGCCAGCATGGAAAGTGCTTCGCGTACTGGCAAATTTATTAAGCTTGCCGGGCTTTGACTTTGAGTCTTCGCAGGATGTGCTCAGGCAAATTCCTGGCATTGACGCGTCGTACGTGTCGGCTGAAAAACTGGACAACGCTTGCAGTAGCACTATTACAGTTGCAAAGGGAGCCACCATGCCACCCGCTGTCGCAAGTATTTATCAGCTAGACAGTTTGGTCAGGCGCGCTTCATCTCTGCAATTGACTGCAGATGCGCGCTTTATTCAAACTGGTTCTGTTCCAAAGCTTGAGCAGGTTCTTGCATGATTGATGCACTTCACGCATTTGGCCAAGGACTGGCGGGCGGTATATGGCCAGGAACAGTATGGCCTGTGCTATGGACACTTATTAAAATCATCGGTGTATTGTTGCCGCTGATGGGTTGTGTCGCTTACCTCACACTTTGGGAGCGTAAGGCAATCGGTTTTACGCAAATTCGTATGGGACCCAACCGCGTAGGCCCACTCGGTTTACTGCAGCCGATCGCTGATGCTCTCAAACTGTTGACCAAAGAGATCATTATTCCAACTGCAGCCAGTAAGGGGCTTTTTGTTCTTGGTCCTATCATGACAATCATGCCTGCACTGGCAGCTTGGGCAGTCATACCTTTTGGTCCCGATATTGCACTGGCAAATATCAATGCCGGCTTGCTTTTCTTGATGGCAATTACTTCGCTGGAAGTTTATGGCGTGATTATTGCTGGCTGGGCATCAAATTCCAAGTATGCTTTTTTGGGAGCCATGCGCGCATCCGCCCAAATGGTGAGTTATGAAATCGCTATGGGTTTTTGTCTGGTAGTTGTTTTAATGGTTTCAGGCAGCCTGAATATGACCGATATTGTGATGGGTCAAGGCAAGGGGGTGGCTGCAGATAATGGTATGGGCATTCTGTCATGGAACTGGTTGCCACTGCTGCCAATTTTTGTTGTGTATTTTATCTCTGGTCTGGCTGAAACAAACAGACATCCGTTTGATGTGGTGGAGGGTGAATCTGAAATTGTTGCAGGTCACATGGTTGAGTATTCAGGCATGTCATTTGCTATGTTTTTTCTTGCTGAATATGCCAATATGTGGCTGGTCGCTATCTTGGCTGTATTGCTGTTTTTGGGTGGCTGGCTACCACCTTTTGAGTTTTTAAGTTTTATCCCTGGCTGGATTTGGCTGGGTGTCAAAACTTTTGTCATCGTCACTATGTTTCTCTGGGTGCGCGCAACCTTTCCACGCTTTCGCTATGACCAGATCATGCGACTTGGTTGGAAGATATTCATACCGGTGACGCTGGTCTGGCTGATTGTCGTTGGCGGCTGGATGCAGACCTCTTACAACATCTGGAAATAAAAATGACCCCCACGCTTTTCACTTTGTGCAATGCGCTGCCCCTCGAGGGGGCTGCTGCGCCTGCGGCCTGGCAGAGCCAGTTCCGCAGCCCCTGCTTGAAAAGAGCTCTCTCTGCAACTGAATTGCAGGGGCAATCATGATGAGTGCTGTAGCCTCCCTCAAAGATTTTGCTTCGAGCTTTATGCTCACCGAACTGTTCAAGGGCATGGCCTTGACTGGCAAGTACATGTTCCGTCGCAAGATCACAGTTCAGTTCCCTGAAGAAAAAACACCGCAAAGCCCACGCTTTCGTGGTCTGCATGCGCTGCGCCGTTATGAAAATGGTGAAGAGCGCTGTATTGCCTGCAAGTTATGTGAGGCTGTGTGCCCTGCGATGGCTATCAGCATTGAATCGGATGTACGTGAAGACGGCAGCCGCCGTACGTCGCGCTATGACATCGACTTGACCAAATGTATTTTTTGTGGATTTTGTGAGGAAAGCTGTCCAGTGGACTCTATTGTCGAAACACACATCTTCGAATACCACGGTGAAAAACGGGGCGACTTGTACTTCACGAAAGACATGTTGCTGGCGGTTGGTGACCGCTATGAAACTGAAATTGCGGCTAATCGTGCGGCTGATGCAAAGTTTCGCTGAACACCATATTGTGGTGATTGCCTTACCCGCAGTAGTTTCAAGAAAGAATCCAGAACAATATGGACGCTAAAACAGGTCTTTTTTACGTTTTCGCTGCATTGCTTTTATTTGCGGCATTCAAAGTGATCACGGCGCGCAATCCGGTACATGCTGCGTTATACCTCGTACTTGCTTTCTTTCAAGCTGCCGCGATCTGGATTTTGCTCAAGGCAGAGTTTCTAGCAATCGCGCTGGTATTGGTGTATGTCGGTGCGGTCATGGTCTTGTTTTTGTTCGTAGTGATGATGCTAGACATCAACCTCGACGGCGTGCGCCAAGGATTTTGGAGGCACTTTCCACTCGCTGGTACCGTTGGGGCTATCATTGCGCTGGAAATGTCTTACGTGTTGATGGGTGGCTTTCGCGAACCACCCAAATCAGTAACTGTTATAGGCCAGACTGGTGCGCAGGTATCTAATACAAAAGAGCTAGGCAAAGTTCTTTATTCAGAGTACCTTTATCCGCTTGAAATTGCTGCAGTGATTTTGCTGGTGGCTATCATCGCCGCCATTGCATTGACATTGCGCGAGCGTAAAGACTCCAAATCACAAAATCCGTCGGAGCAGGTGAGAGTCAAACGTGCAGACCGTGTGGCCTTGGTCAAAATGAAGCCAGTCCTGACTGAAGTCACAAATACAGTCAGTCAGGAAAAAAAGGTATGACACTCACTTTAGGACATTTTCTCTCGCTCGGTGCGATGTTGTTCGCATTGTCAGTGATTGGCATTTTTCTGAACCGAAAAAATCTTATTGTTTTATTAATGGCCATTGAGCTGATGTTGCTGGCCGTTAACATGAACTTTGTCGCTTTTTCGTATTACCTCAATGACATGGCGGGTCAGATTTTTGTGTTTTTCATTTTGACGGTGGCAGCGGCTGAATCAGCCATTGGTCTGGCAATACTTGTCTTGCTGTTTCGTAATAAGTCCAGCATCAACGTTGATGAACTCAACACCCTCAAGGGTTAAAAAAATGAGTCAAACGCTTTCCGTTTCTTCCTTGTTAGCGGTGCCGCTTTTGCCGTTGGCTGGTGCTGTATTCGCTGGGGTTTTTGGTACCGCCTTCGGCGGCAACTGGATAGGTCGCCGGCTCTCTCACGCTTTGACAATTCTGAGTGTTTTTGCAGCGTTTATCTTATCTGCCACAACACTCAAAAGTGTGGCGATAGACGGTGCACGTTTTAATGAAACCCTCTACACCTGGATGGTGGTGGGTGGCTTGAAGATGGAAGTTGGTTTTTTAATTGATGGCTTGTCAGCCATGATGATGTGCGTAGTGACATTCGTCTCGCTCATGGTTCATATCTACACCATTGGCTACATGGAGGAGGAGGACGGTTACAACCGCTTTTTTAGCTATATTTCGCTGTTTACATTCGCCATGTTGATGCTGGTGATGAGTAACAACATGTTACAGCTTTTTTTCGGCTGGGAAGCCGTTGGATTGGTGTCTTATCTGTTGATCGGTTTTTACTACAACAAACCAAGCGCTACGCACGCCAACATGAAGGCGTTTTTGGTCAACCGTGTAGGTGACTTTGGTTTTATTCTCGGTATTGGCCTTGTGGCGGCTTACGCAGGCACGCTGAATTACGGTGAAGCATTCGCCAAGGGTGACGAGCTGGCCAAACTGACGCTGCCAGGCACTGAATGGATGTTGGTCACGGTAATTTGCATTTGTCTTTTCATCGGTGCGATGGGCAAATCTGCTCAGTTTCCCCTGCATGTGTGGTTGCCAGACTCTATGGAAGGCCCCACGCCTATTTCGGCGCTGATCCACGCTGCCACCATGGTCACGGCAGGCATCTTCATGGTGACCCGAATGTCTCCGCTGTTTGAGTTGAGTGACACTGCACTGAGTTTCATCATGGTTATCGGCGGCATCACTGCACTGTTCATGGGTTTTCTGGGCATTATTCAGAATGACATCAAGCGCGTGGTGGCGTATTCAACGCTCTCACAGCTTGGTTATATGACCGTTGCACTGGGCGCGTCAGCATATTCAGTAGCAGTTTTCCATTTGATGACACATGCATTCTTCAAGGCATTACTATTTTTAGCGGCGGGATCAGTGATTTTGGGTATGCATCACAACCAAGATATTCGCTGGATGGGCGGTGTTCGTAAATACATGCCAATCACTTGGATCACCTTTTTACTCGGTTCGCTGGCCTTGATTGGAACACCGCTGTTCTCGGGTTTTTATTCCAAAGACAGCGTGATTGAAGCGGTACACGAAAGCCACCTCGCAGGCGCTGGTTTTGCTTATTTTGCAGTACTGGCAGGTGTATTCATCACGGCGTTTTATTCTTTCAGGCTGTACTTTCTTGTTTTTCACGGCAAAGAACGCTTTGACCAAAATCCAGAAACGCACCATGATGAGCACCACGGTGGGCATGATGTTCACCATCAAAAACCGCACGAATCACCCTGGGTGGTGACGGTGCCACTGGTCTTGCTGGCCATCCCGTCGGTTGTGATCGGATTCATCACCATCCAGCCCATGCTGTTCGGGGATTTTTTCCAAGGCGTTATCACCGTCAATCTTGAAAAGCATCCAGCAATGGAAGAGCTTGCAAAGCTGTTTCATGGCCCTGTGCAAATGGCTCTGCATGGCCTGACAGCAGCGCCCTTCTGGCTGGCTTTGGCAGGTGTTGTCACAGCTTACTACATGTACCTGGTGAACCCTGCTTTGCCCGCGGCTGTCAAGCGAGCTTGTATGCCCGTCTATACGCTGCTGGAGAACAAGTATTACCTCGACTGGTTCAATGAAAACGTGCTGGCGCGTGGGGCTCGAATGCTGGGCACAGGTTTGTGGAAGATGGGTGACCAAAAGGTGATTGACGGGACACTGGTCAATGGCTCCTGGAAACTGGTGGCGTGGGTATCGAGTATCGTCAGGCGTCTGCAGTCCGGTTATATCTACCACTATGCTTTCGGCATGATCATTGGTGTGTTTGTGCTCATGACGTATTTCGTCTGGCTGAACAAATAACAAGAATAAGAAAGAAGCTCAAGAATGGGATTGCTTAGTCTAGCTATCTGGACACCAATTATTTTTGGCGTTGTACTGTTGGCGCTTGGTCGTGACGAGCAAGCCCGGAGTGTGCGCTGGATTGCCCTGATGGGTGCTGTTGTCAGTTTTCTGGTGACCCTGCCTTTGTACGACGGTTTCAGGCTCGACACCTCTGCCATGCAGTTTGTTGAAAAAAGCAGTTGGATTGCGCGCTTTAATGTCAACTACCACATTGGTGTGGATGGCATATCGCTGTGGTTTGTACTTTTGACTGCATTCATCAACGTTGTGGTGGTGATTGCCAGTTGGGAAGCCATCACCGAACGTGTCAGCCAATACATGGCTGCATTTTTGATTCTTTCAGGTCTGATGATCGGCGTTTTTACAGCGCTTGATGGCTTGTTGTTCTATGTGTTTTTTGAAGCTACCTTGATCCCGATGTACCTCATCATTGGCATCTGGGGCGGACCCAATAAAATTTATGCCGCTTTCAAGTTCTTTTTGTACACATTGCTGGGCTCTTTGCTGATGCTGGTAGCCCTGATATTTTTGTATAACAAGGCTGGCGGTAGCTTTGACATTCTGGCTTGGCACCACTTGAAATTAGGTGGAACCATTCAAACGCTGTTGTTTTTCGCATTTTTTGCTGCATTTGCTGTCAAGGTACCAATGTGGCCTGTGCACACATGGCTACCCGATGTACACGTTGAGGCTCCTACGGGCGGCTCAGCTGTGCTAGCTGCCATCATGCTCAAGCTCGGTGCCTACGGTTTTTTGCGCTTCTCGTTACCCATTGCCCCTGACGCATCGCGCGAGTGGGCCTGGCTCATGATTGCGTTGTCATTAACCGCTGTTATCTACGTAGGCTTGGTTGCGTTGGTACAGCAGGACATGAAAAAGCTGGTGGCTTACTCTTCCGTTGCGCACATGGGTTTCGTAACCCTGGGTTTCTTCATTTTCAATGACCTGGGAGTATCAGGCGGCATTGTTCAGATGATTGCGCACGGTTTTGTGTCGGCTGCCATGTTTTTGTGTATTGGCGTGTTGTATGACCGTGTACATTCTCGTGAAATTTCCAGCTATGGTGGTGTTGTTAACACCATGCCTAAATTCGCTGCGTTTGCTCTGTTTTTTGCCATGGCCAATTGCGGCCTGCCTGCCACTGCCGGGTTTGTGGGTGAATGGATGGTGATTTTGGGCGTTGTCAAATTCAATTTCTGGATGGGTCTCGCAGCAGCTACAACGCTTATTTTTGGTGCTGCCTACACACTTTGGATGTTCAAGCGCGTGTACCTGGGGCCTGTCACCAATGACGATGTCAAGGGCTTGAGAGATATCAACAGTCGCGAGTTTCTGATGCTGAGTCTGCTCGCTGCAGCCGTCTTGTATATGGGCATTTATCCCAAGCCGTTTACAGATGTGATGAATACCTCGGTGGCTGACCTGCTCAAGCATGTGGCCGTCTCGAAATTGAACTGATTGCCGAAAAATTCAGATGATTGACAAACTTTCCTGGATCGCGGTTAGTCCCGAGATCGTCTTGCTGGTGATGGCATGCATTATTTTGCTGGTCGATCTTGGCACCAAAACACGCTATCGCACCGGCACTTACATATTGAGTCTGCTGACGCTGGCTGCAGTCGCTGTCATGCAGGTTACCTATGCCCTCGGCAACGAGACTTTTTATGGCTTCGGAAAAATGGTAGTGGTTGACCCCATGGGGGCATGGCTGAAATTTTTTGCCTGCATTGCCTTGATGACCTCGATGGTATATGGCCGGCCTTATGCGGCTGAGCGCGACATGCTTCGGGGCGGGGAGTTTTTCACGCTCAGTCTGTTCGCGCTTCTGGGTATGTTCGTGATGATTTCCGGACACAATTTCCTGGTGATCTACATGGGTCTGGAATTGTTGACACTGTCCAGTTATGCGCTGGTGGCCTTGCGTCGTGACAACGCCACCGCCACAGAGGCGGCCATGAAGTATTTTGTATTGGGTGCTTTGGCATCAGGCTTTTTGCTTTATGGCTTGTCGATGCTCTATGGTGCTACCGGCTCACTGGATGTTAATGAAGTTTTCAACGCCATTGCCAGCCGCCAAGTCAAGCATCAAGTGCTGGTATTTGGTCTGGTGTTTATCGTTGCAGGCTTGGCGTTCAAACTTGGCGCCGTACCTTTTCATATGTGGCTGCCAGACGTGTATCAAGGCGCACCTACTGCAGTGACGCTGCTCATTGGTGGCGCCCCTCAACTTGCTGCCTTTGCCATCTGCCTGCGACTGCTGGTCGAAGGTCTGTTGCCACTGGCCATCGACTGGCAGCAGATGCTGGCCATAATGGCGGTCGGTTCTTTGCTTGTTGGCAATTTAGCGGCTATCGCCCAAACCAATCTCAAGCGTATGCTGGCATTTTCCACCATCTCGCAGATGGGTTTCCTGTTGTTGGCAATGATGTCAGGCGTGGTAGATGGCAGTCAGCTCAATACTGAGTCAGCCTACAGCGCTGCCATGTTCTATGCCATTACTTATGTGCTCACCACGTTGGCAGTGTTCGGCATCATCATGTTACTTTCTCGCGCTGGGCACGAGTCCGAGGATATTCATGATCTTGCGGGCCTCAACCAGCGCAGTCCTCTGTATGCAGGGGTTATGGCAGTTGCCATGTTGTCACTCGCTGGTTTGCCGCCATTGGTGGGGTTTTACGCCAAGCTGGCAGTATTGCAAGCACTGGTTGCTTCACAGCAAACCAGCTATCTGGTGTTGGCGATATTCGCCGTCATGATGTCTCTGGTGGGTGCCTTTTATTATTTGCGTGTGGTCAAAGTCATGTACTTCGATGCGCCACAAGTGCCTGTTCATCCGATTTCTGCGCCCACAGACGTACGCGTGGTACTGTCCATCAACGGCGCATTCATACTGATTTTGGGTATTGCTCCAGGCGGCCTCATGACTTTGTGCGCCCAAGCCATCGGCAGTATTGTCAGGTCACTGGGCCACTAGCACCATCTGGCAGTTCGAGCCTGGTACTGAGACAGTCAGATCGCGAGCGTCAAGGCGGGCACAGGTACCTTGTGTCCGTCTTGCACACTGTCTTGCGCACGGGCTCTGAACTGATAATTTCGTGCGATTTGAAAGTTTGGCCATAATCCAGGCATGAAAGTTCTCAACCTACAGTGTTCACAACAGCATTTGTTTGAAGGCTGGTTTGCGTCCGAGGATGACTTTCAGTCACAGCTCGCCCGCGGCCTGGTTGAATGTCCAATGTGTTGCGATAACAACATTCAGAAAATGCCAAGCGCACCCCGGCTCAATTTGGGTGTGCATCAAGCAGGAGGCTGTGGCCTTGAAGGTGGACACCAGAAAATCAGCGAATCGGCCAGCTCTTCTGAACTGACACGCCAGCAAAGCCCAGTAGCCAAAAGCACAGCTGGCGCAACGGATGTAACCCCAAACCATAGCTCCGCGGAACAGGCCAAATTCTTCACAGCCCTGCGTCACATGGTGGCCAACACAGAGGACGTTGGGGATCGATTTGCCCATGAAGCACGCGCCATGCATCACGGAGACTCGCAAGCGCGGAGTATTCGCGGCGTTGCCAGCCTGCGTGAAGCGCAAGAATTACGCCAAGAGGGCATTGATGTGCTGCCTTTGCCGCCACAGTTGAAAGAGACTCTGCAGTAAAACCGCCGCTGGTCGGCCCCCCAAACCGGCAGTCATGGGCGTGACACGTGCTGGTTTTGGCAGTCTTTCGTCGCATTCCATTTGCATTTGCATTTGCATTTGCATATCAATACGATATGGTGTTGCTTTGCTTTAATCCCCCATCTGAGATTGCTTGCCTCGCAGACTGTGGGGAAAGTTAGAATCTGGAGCGACAAGCTTTCCACATGTGTTCCCGTCGTTTCCATGAATCCTGGTGCCGCTTTTTACAAATTTTTTGAACTGCTTTCACCTGGCACATGGCTGGCTGTTTCAGCTTTTTCGCTGGTGATGGCGTCCGCCTCCGGCGCACTGGTGATGTCGCGCCAAGGTGTGCAGGCCCAAGACGTGCTGCTGCCTGCTTATGACTGGGCACGCCGTTTCGCACGTGATACCGTGCGACTGACCTTTAAAACTGATGAGGGTATGCAGGAAACGGTTTTTGTCGCACCACGGGGAATTCTGGATCAATCAGCGCCTCTTAAACTGGTTGAAAAATTCGATGATTTCTTACCCGAGGTAGAAGCCGCCAATCGTCCACCGCTGGCACCCCCACAAGTGCTCGACCCTGAGTGGATACCTGTTTTTTCTGGCAAGAAAGAAGATGTGGATACTTGATAAGGCTTTCTGACATGATGCCCAGACCTTTTGCCAGCTGCCTGTACCTTTATGTTGTGGGGCTTTTACTTTCGACGACTGTTTTTGGCATTGCCAGTGCAGCGAAGGTTAAAAACCTGGAGGTCACCCAGACCCAGGCTGTCACCTCTGCGCCCGAGATACCACCAACAGCTGTGCCACCTGCACACACTGCACACACGCTTGAGGCCATCTACCTTTACGCCAGCCCCATCACTTCTGTTTTCTTTAAAGAAAACGGTGCCAGCTATGACACTCTCAAACAGCACTGGCGCGAATATCTAAGGCCCTACGGTGGCTCCTACCGCGAGGTGTCACGAGCCAATTTACTGGCGGGCTTAACACCTGGTGTTCTGGTTTTGGGGTCGGCCATATTGCTTGACGCGCAGGAGCGTAAAGCGATTACTGCCTTTGCTGAGGCAGGTGGCAGTATCTTGGCAACCTGGGGCACCGGGGCGCGCAATGGCAAAGGGCAGTGGGAAGGCTACGGTTTCATTGAAAACCTGTTGGATATGAAAATCACCGGCAAGGTGGTCAACGAAAACCCGGAACACTTCATCAATACCTTTGGTGATGGCCCCTTGAGCTGGAGTGTGCCCGGTGGCAACCGGATTTTTCTGGGTGAAGTTGCCGAATCGCCCCTGCGCATAGATTCCCCGCGTCTGGCAGCACGTTATTTTGACTGGCAGCGCTACCCGGCGGCCAAAAATACGAACGGTGCCATTGCATTTTTTGAAAAAGCAGGCTCTCGCCGTGCTTACTTTGGTTTTTCCGAGTCGAGTTGGGAGTATGACGATCGGCTTGAGCTACCTAAATTGCTGGACGCCACCATGGCCTGGCTGCGCCGTGAGCGACGCGTTTTCAAAGCGGCCTGGCCCGATGGCAATCTGTCTGCACAATTGCTCGAGATGGATACTGAAGACAAGTATGCCAATGCGATCAACTTCGCGCGCCATCTTGACGAGGCCAAACTCAAGGGCACGTTTTACTCGCTGACCAGTGTGGCCACCAAAAACAGAGACATTGTCAACAAGCTGGCTGAAAAGCACGAGATCGCCTACCACGCCGAAATCCATTTCGGATTCAAGGGCAAATCGCCCGAAGTCCAGCAAGAGCGGTTGGCCAAAATGGTCGCAGAAATGCAGGACATTGTGGGTATTCGGGCGCTGCCCAAAGTCACTGGGTTTCGCGCACCTACAGAATCGTGGGACGAGACCACTGAGAAGTTATTGCGCAAAATCGGCATACGTCACCATGTGGTGGGCCCCAGTGCCAGTGAAGACCGCCTGCCGTTCTTCTCAAAATCCGAACCAGGAGTGGGGCCTGAAGACGCTCTGGTCGTGCTGCCCCGAACTCAGATGGATGATCTCAATTACCAGCGGCTCAAGCTGGACTTGCCGCAAGCGTCCGTATTGATTGCACTTGACTTTGACTACCTGCTGGAGTCAGGTGCGCTGGGTGTGCTGTCTGTCCACTCGCAAAATTATGCACCCGGTGGATTGATGGACAAGCTTACGCCACCTTACATCAAGCGTTTGCAAGAGCACCGCAGCGACATTTTCGTCGGCTCTGGAGCCGACATTGAGTCTTGGTGGCGAGCCCGCGAGCGCGTCGTACACACGCCTGCAAAGCAGGCCGCAACCCGTCTTGTCTTTGATGTTCGCTCCCCCGGAAACGTCAAGGGCGTTACTTTTTTTGTCACGCATTCAGTCGCAGAAGGCGTGCTGAAGGCTGTCAAAGCCAGCAGGGCTGATTTGCCACAGCCTGAGGTGGTGCGACTGGATTCCTACCGGTCTGCCATCGTTTTCAGGCAGGAACTTAAAACCGGCCGCTACGACTACAGCCTGGAGTTTTAAGTTGCTGCCAACGAAGTGTGCCGTCTCAAGGGTACAAGCCGCGCAGTTCGCGGGTGTGCAAAATCCGCTTGCAAGCCACAATAAAGGTTGCTGTGCGCAAGCTGACTTTCTGGTCTTGTGACACAGCCCATACCGCTGCAAAGGCGTGTTTCATGATCTTGACCAGGCGCGCGTTGATCTCTTCCTCGTCCCAGAAGAAGCTGGAAAAGTCCTGCACCCATTCAAAATAACTGACTGTCACGCCGCCGGCGTTGGCGATCACATCAGGCAGCACCAGCACGTTGCGCGACTGCAAAATATCGTCGGCCGCTGGCGTGGTCGGGCCGTTGGCGCCTTCAATCACCATGCGGGCCTTGATGCGGCCTGCGTTGGCGGCGGTGATTTGCTGCTCCAGGGCCGCAGGAATCAATATGTCGCACTCCACGTCCCAAAAGCTGTCGCTGGCAATGACCTCAGCCTGTGCAAAGCCGCCCACGCTGCCGGTTTCTTCCACGTGCTTGAGCAGGCTCGGTACATCCAGCCCGGCTTCACGGTAAATTGTGCCGCCGTGGTCTTGCACCGCCACAATGCGGGCACCGGCTTCTGCAAACAGTTTGCCCGCCACGCCGCCCACATTGCCAAAGCCTTGTACGGCCACGCGCGCGCCGGAAATCTCCAGGCCAATATGCTGGGCCGCCTCACAGCCGACGGTATAGACGCCGCGCCCGGTGGCTTCGCGCCTGCCGAGTGAGCCGCCCAAGTCCACGGGTTTGCCAGTCACGACGCCGGTGGCGGTCGAGCCGGTGTTCATGGAGTAGGTGTCCATCATCCACGCCATGATTTGCTCGTTGGTGTTGACGTCAGGCGCAGGAATGTCTTTGTTCGGGCCAATGATGATGCCGATCTCACTGGTGTAGCGGCGCGTCATGCGCTCCAGCTCGCCACGCGAGAGTTTTTTCGGGTCCACCCGTATGCCGCCTTTTGCACCGCCGTAAGGCACGTTGACCGCTGCGTTTTTAACCGACATCCAGGCTGACAAGGCCATGACTTCAGACAAGGTGACGTCTTGGTGAAAGCGCACACCGCCCTTGCCGGGGCCGCGTGAGACGTTGTGCTGCACGCGGTAGCCTTCAAAGTGGGCCACGGTGCCATCGTCCATGTGGATGGGCACGTCAACGATCAACACCCGTTTCGGGCGCTTGAGGGTTTCTGCCCAGCGCGCCAGGCTGCCCAGGTGCGGTATGACGCGGTCAACCTGCTGCAGGTAATTGCCCCAGGGGCCGAGGTTGTCAGCCTGCAGGTAAGACGGTAGCGGGTGCTGCGATGGGTTGGCAGCTGCACTGTTGGCAGCACTTGTGGGGGCCTGTGACATGAAAAAACTCCTGTGGTGAAAGGTAAGAAGCAGTCCAGTCACAGAGCTTAGAAGCCTATGCTCAGGAAGTCCAAGGCCAGCTTGATGTATTGTTATGCGTAAAGTGCATAGTTAAGGTTTTGGCACACCTCATCACGCTGGCTACGGCTGAAAAGTGCTGCGCCCACGCTGCCGATTCACGTCGTGAACTGCAGCGCTGCCAGACGCGCATACACACCGCCTTTGGCCACCAGCTCGGCATGGGTGCCTTGCTCGACCAGCTGGCCATGCTCCAGCACCAGAATGCGACTGGCTTGCTGCACAGTGGCCAGGCGGTGGGCAATGACCAGTGTGGTGCGGCCTTTCATGGCAGACTCAAGTGCGGCTTGCACCATGCGTTCACTTTCGGCGTCGAGTGCGCTGGTGGCTTCGTCCAGCAGCAGCAGTGGGGCGTTTTTCAGCATGGCGCGGGCAATGGCAATACGCTGGCGCTGCCCGCCGGACAGGCGCACGCCGCGCTCGCCCAAAAAGGTGTTGTAGCCTTCAGGCAACAACCCGATGAACTCGTGGGCAAAAGCCGCTTTGGCTGCTGCCTTGACCTCATCGTCGGTGGCCTCGGGCTTGCCGTAGCGGATGTTCTCCAGCGCAGTGTTTGAAAAAATCACGGCATCTTGCGGCACGATGCCGACCCGCTGGCGCAGCGCATGCAGTGCCATGTCGGCTGTGTGTACACCGTCCAGCACAATACGGCCCTGCACCGGGTCATAAAACCGCAGCAACAGCTGAAACACCGTGCTTTTGCCCGCACCGCTCGGCCCGACCAGCGCCACGGTCTCACCAGGGGCCACGCGCATGCTGAAGTCGCTCAAGGCGGCCTGCAGCGGGCGGGACGGGTAATGAAACGTCACCGCTTCAAAATCAATAGCACTGCCAGCAGCAATCACGGGCGCTGGCGTTGGTTTTAATGGTGATTCAATGGGGGAGCGTGTCTGCAGCAGCTCCATCAGCCGTTCGGTGGCACCGGCAGCGCGCAGCAGGTCACCATAGACTTCGCCCAGCACAGCGGTCGCGCTGGCCAGAATGATCACGTACACCACGGTCTGACCCAGATGGCCCGCTGTGATGTCGCCGCGCATGACCGCCTGTGTGCCTTGGTACAGGCCCCACAGCAAGGCGGCAGACGTGGCAATGATGATGAACGCCACCAAAACAGAGCGCGCCTTGGTGCGGCGTATGGCCACGTTAAAGGCGTTGGTGGTCGAGACGTTGAAACGTGTGGCCTCGCGGCCCTCGGCGGCATAGCTTTGCACCACGGCAATGGCATTGAGCACCTCAGCGGCGATGGCGCTTGAATCTGCCACCCGGTCCTGGCTGGCGCGCGAGAGTTTGCGCACACGGCGGCCAAACCAGATCGACGGCGCGACGATCAGCACCAGCACGCCCAGCACCTGAAACATCAGGTAAGGGTTGGTATAGACCAGCATGAAAACCGCCCCCACGCCCATCACGGCGTTGCGCAAGCCCATGCTCAGTGAGGAGCCCACCACGGTCTGCACCAGTGTGGTGTCACCCGTCAGACGGCTCAGGACTTCACCGGTTTGCGTGGTTTCAAAAAACTCTGGGCTTTGCCTGAGCACATGCGAGTACACCGCGTTGCGCAGGTCGGCCGTGACGCGCTCGCCCAGCCAGCTGACCATGTAAAACCGCCCGGCTGAAAACAGCCCCAGTGCGGCGGCGACTGCAAACAACTCAAAGAAATGGGTGCGCAGTGCCACCAGTTGCATGCCTTTGCCTGTGGCGCTGGTGTCGCCACTGACCAGCCCGCCATCGATCAGACTGCGCAAAGCCAGCGGAAAAACCAGCGTGGCCACGGCTGCCATGACCAGAAAAAACACCGCCACGCCAATGCGGCCCGCATACGGTCTGAGAAATGGAATCAGACCGGACAGCGAGCGGGGCGAACCCTTGGGGGCATTGGAGAGTGAAGACGCAGGTGAAGATGTAGCCATGCAACGAGTTTATCCAAAGCCGGTGCAGTCTCGGCGCGGGCTCCATGAGGCTCCTGCCAGTGTCGCGTCACGCATTTTTTGCCGTGTTCAAAACGCGCATCTGTCCGGGCTCTCATGTGCAGACGGACATGCGCACAGGCATGAAGTAGCATGAAGTAAACAGCCCGCTACGGCAATCTTCATAAGGACTGCGTGCTATCTGAAATGTAGCGTTCGGCGGCAACACGTCTGCAAGCCCGCTCAGCCGCCAGTCACGTATTTTGCTATTGAAAAAGTAGCGCATATTCCTTACGGATATTGCTGCAGAGCCTTTTTTCATCACTTTATTTCAATACAAAGTGAGGCCCGCCTTCAGCGGGCGCATCACGCCTCAGGCTGCGCGGCCTGCGTGTCTCGCAATGCGGCATCAATCAGTGCGTTGGCCATCCACAACGCGGTCTCCTCGACCTGCGTGTTGGGCAAACCCCAAATATCTTTCAGGATGATGTACGGCTCTATGCCATAGACGATGGACAGTGCGTGATGAAGACGCTGCCGCGCATTCGCGGTGAGTTGCCTGGAAAGCGGCTCAAGCGCGTGATCCAGGATGCGGATGCGGTGACCGCGCCGGTAAGGCGCCTCAGTCAGCAGCCCGGCACGCTGCAGCGCTTCTTGCTCCAGTGAAAGCTGCGCGGCAGCCCGCAGATGCGGCTCGAATTCGGTAAACCGGGGGAAGGTCTTCTCGAACAGCTCCAAGACGCGGGTTCGGCCTTCTGTGGTGCTGGACGCTTGGGCGCGAACCGGCCCCAGCGAGGCCTCAATGACCGCAGTGAGCAAGGCGCCCCGCGTCGGGAAATATCGGTAGGCCGTGGCTCTGGAGACAGCAGAACGTGCCGCCACGTCAGCGATGGATGGAATCTGTCCGTCAGCAATCAACTGCATGGCGCTGTCCAGCAGCAGTTTGAAAGTTGAAGCCTTCACACCCTTCAAAGGCAGCTGAGCTGCTTCACTTGCTTGAAATTCGGTCGCTCGGGTCATGGTAATTACCTACGTTTTTTTCTTCAATACAGCTGGCATCGCCAGATGATTTGGACATAATACACAAGTGTCTTTTTGAGACTGCAATCTAAAAATGAAATGACAATCTGAAATGCCAGGTTCCATTATTGCCTTCGAGCGCTGCTGCTTTAAAAAAGTCGCTGTTGCCAACGCAGATTTTTCTGCCCGAATTGTTCGTTCTGACGGGCCAATGCCCACGGCGGAGGCTGTGTGAAGTCTTCACCGGGAAACGCACTTTTTCTCCTTCTGGGGGGAGTCGCTGTGGCTTTTTCTGCCTGGGCCGTCCATGACAACCCCCGGCTTTATTGGCTGACGTTGCTCAACAGTTTGACGCTCGCGTCGCTGTACTTCATTGTGGCTAGCGGGTTCACGTTGGTGTTTGGCCTGATGCGTCACGTCAATTTGGCCCACGGGTCGCTGTATCTGCTGGGCGGCTATGTGGGTTATGCAGTGGCTCAGGTCACCGGGTTCTGGGCGTTGGCTCTGTTGTGTGGATTCCTGTCTGCCGCCGCAGCAGGCGGTCTGCTGCAGGTGCTGGTCCTGAGGCACATGCACGGACAAGACCTGCGCCAGACGCTGGTCACCATCGGTATTTCCATCGTCATTGCCGACGGCCTGCTTTGGCTGTTCACGGGGCAGACCTATCAAATAGAAGCGCCCGCCTTGCTGCAGGGGCCGATACGCGATTTACCCATCATCAAAGCGTATTCCAGTTATCGCCTGGGCTTGTTGGGGCTGGGAATCGGGATGGGCGTTTTCCTGTGGTGGTTGCTCAACAGAACCAAACTGGGCGCCATGATCAGGGCTGGCGTGGACGACCGCGCCATGCTGGCCGCAGCTGGCGTGAATGTGCCCGTGCTGTTTGCCTTCACTTTCATGCTGGGCTCAGGTCTCGCTGGTCTGGGTGGGGTGATTGGCGCGGTGGAGTTGAGTCTGGTTCCGGGCGAAGACACCCGGATGCTCCTGGCGTCCTTGATTGTGGTGATTGTGGGCGGCATGGGTAGCGTGTTGGGTGCTGCAGTGGGTGCCACCATTTTGGGACTTGCAGAAACCTTTGGCCTGGCTTATGCACCGACTTACAGCGTGGTGTTCACGTTTGTGATCTTGATCGGTGTTCTTGCCGTGCGCCCTGCCGGTCTTACGGGGAGGTCTGCATGACACCCGAGCGCATGTCACGAGATTCGGCACTGTTACAAAAAGGGCCTGCAATGCGTAGCGCAGCAAAACGCTTTTGGCTAGGCCATGCAGCCATTTTGCTGGGCCTTTTGATTTTTCCATTTGTGGCATCGCCCTTTCTCACCTACCAAATTGGTGCGCAGGCGCTCATCTGGGGAACCATTGCGCTGTCAACCGCTTTCCTGGCGGGTTATGGGGGCATGGTGTCGCTGGCGCAAATGTCAGTTGCCGGCGCTGCCGGTTATGCGGTTGCCATTCTGGGGCACAGTGGCACCGAGTCCAGTCTGGGCTGGCACTGGTCGGTTGTGGTGCCAGTCGCGCTGACAGTGGCGGTGGCCTACAGCATGCTGATTGGGTGGCTTTCAGCACGCACAGGCGGTGTCTACACCATCATGATCACGCTGGCCATCGGCGTGGCTTTTTACTACCTGGCGCTGCAAAACTACAGCGTCTTCAACGGGTTTCAGGGTTTTCAGAAGGTTTACCCGCCCACTGTCGGCGGGGTTCAGCTGACTCAGAAATCCAACTTATATGGGCTGTGCCTGTTCTGGGCGGTTGCCAGCTATGCCTGGATCGTGTGGCTGGCGCGCACGCCCTTTGGCATCGCCCTGCAAGGTACCCGAGACAACTCCCGGCGAATGGCGTCACTGGGCTTTAACGTCATTGCCATTCGCATTCTGGCCTACGCGGTTTCCGGTCTGTTGGCTGGCGTGGGCGGGATATTGCTGGTTTGGTACAACGGCCTGATTTCTCCAGGCTCCATTGGCATAGGCGTGCTGATCAACGTTTTGGTCATGGCAGTCCTGGGTGGAACCCGTCATCCCTTCGGGGCGTTTTTAGGGGGCCTGGTTTTTGTCTTGCTCCAGACCTTTGCCATCGACCTGGTTGACCGCGAGCGGTTCAACATGCTCATCGGCAGTGTTTTCCTGGCCATCGTACTTTTTTCCCCAGACGGTCTTCTGGGGCTTTGGGGCAAGCTGAAAGCTCGAATCGGAAATAAAAGACCCACTTGAAACACCCATTTCTTAACCTACGGAGACAAAAATGATGAATAAGCGCAAATGGTTTCGTTCGGTAATTTGCACCGCCGCATTGACTGCAGTCACTGGACTTGCCTTGGCACAGGGCAGCACTTTGAAAATCGGCGTGCTCGCCACGCTTGAAGGGCCGTTTGCCTCGGGGGGAGCCGATGCCATGCGGGGCGCAGAGATGGCCCTGGCGGCACGCGGGGGGATGGTTGCCGGAAAGAAAATCGAGCTGGTAAAAGGCAGCAGCAATGCAAACCCAGACGTGGCAGTCAATGCGGCACGCAAACTCGTCGAGCAAGACAAGGTCGATATCTTGGTGGGCCCATTGTCTGGCGGCGAAGGCATTGCGATCAAAGACTACTCCAGGACGCAGGCCCAGACCACCTTCATCAATGGTGCTTCAGCTGCTCAGGCCACTACCCTGGTCAATCAGAGCACCAACTTTTTCCGCTTCAACACAGATGGCGCGCAATGGATGGCCGGTCTGGGAAAAGCCGCTATGGACAAAGGCTACAAGCGGGTCATGGTGATTGCTGAAGATTACGCCTACCCATACAGCCAGATTCAGGGCTTCATGGCGGAGTATTGCCGCGCCGGCGGCAAGGTTCCGCTCAAGGCCTGGGTACCGCTGGGCGGCAAAGACTACGCCTCAGTCATTGCCCGCATTCCGAAAGATGTGGACGCACTGCTGGTGGTGTTGGGCGGGGCCGATGCCGTGAATTTCTTGTCGCAGTACGAGAACGCTGGCGGTGACTTGCCCATACTTGGCGGCAGCATCACGGTCAGTCAAGACGTTTTGAATTTCAAGGGAAAGCGTCGTGAATCCCTGGTGGGCACCATCAGCGCAGGCCCCGTGTCGGACAACTTCGACGGCGCGGAGTGGAGAGCCTTTGTGGCCGACTACCGCAAGGCCTATCCCGTATCTGCAGGTGGGTTTCCCAGCCCTGGCTTGTTCGCCTATGTGTACTACGTCAGCATGAAAGCGGCACTGGACGGCATTGATGCGGTCAAAGGTGACCTCGGGGCCGGACAAGTCAAATACCGTGAAGCACTGGGCAAGATGGTACTGAAGACGCCCACAGGTGATGTGAGGCTCGATGCAAACCGGCAAGCCATTGGGGGTGGGTTTGTGAACGAGGTCGTCAAGGACGCGCAGGGCAATCTGACCACCCGCATGCTCCGCAAGGTCGATAACGTCGATCAGCTCTTGGGCATCAAGAAAGAAGATTTCCAGATCGGCACGCGTGACGTTCCTGCTTGCCCCTGAACTTTGAAAGGCCCGGACAACATGCCCACTTCCGCTTACTTGGCGGGCGCTGCAGGTGCAGCGCACCCATCTCAGGTTCGCACGGACTCGTCCAGTGAGCCGTTGGTTGCGTTGGCGTTGGAGAACGTTTCAATGGCTTTCGGCGCGCTGCGCGCAGTCGATGGGGTCTCGTTGTCAGTCCGGGCTGGGCAAAAGTACGCTGTGCTGGGGTCAAACGGCGCGGGCAAAACAACGCTTTTCAATGCAATTACCGGCGACATCCTGCCCACAGGGGGATGTATCCGGTGGTTCGGTCAGGACATGACGCGACTGGCGCCTCAGGCCCGCATCCGCATGGGCTTGCGACGCACGTACCAGTCATCGCTGCTTTTCAAGGAACTCAGCATCAGGGACAACCTTTTTCTGGCCGTCCGGGGTGTCAGTGCAGGGAGATTCAGCGTTTTACGCACCCGCTCTACGCACCCATCCCACCTGGCTGTTGACGACATTCTTGAGCGCGTCCGCCTGGACGGCATCCAGAACGAGCTGGTCGGCAACTTGGCGCATGGCCAGCAAAGACAGCTTGAGATCGGCATGGCGCTGGTCGGCCAGCCGCGTTTGATTTTGTTCGATGAACCTGCTGCCGGTCTGTCGCCGGTTGAGCGGCGCGAGCTGGTGCTGATGCTCAAGAACGTGCCGGCGGATGTTGGCTATGTGCTCATCGAGCACGACCTTGACATTGCCCTGAAAGTGGTAGAGCGCGTGACCGTGATGCATAACGGGCGTGTCTTGACGACCGCTGCACCACAAGAGATAGAGCACAACGCTGAAGTCCAGGCGATCTACATGGGGGGAAGGCATTCATGAACAAACCTGCTTCATTGCCGCTGGACAAGGGCAGCCCCTCCGAGCCGCTTCTTGTTGTCAAGGGTCTGGACGTTTTCTATGGCCGCGCTCATGCCGTACAAAGCATCAGCTTTGGTTTGAGTGAAGGTGTTTTGGGCATTGTGGGGCGAAACGGCATGGGGAAAACCTCACTTTGCAATGCCATCACGGGTCTGGTGCCCGCGCGGGGCAGCATCCGGTTTGCAGGGCAAGAAATTCTGGGTCTGAGCCCGGACAAAATCACCCGGCGCGGCATTGCCTACGTGCCGCAGGGCCGTCGGATGTGGCCCAGTCTGACCGTCGATGAGACCTTGTGCCTGGTGGGACGCACCAGGCATGAAGTGCAGGAAATGTACGAACTCTTTCCCCGCCTGGCAGAAAGAAAAGGCAATGGCAGTACCCAGCTGTCGGGTGGCGAGCAGCAAATGCTGGCCATTGCACGGGCTTTGCTGTTGCGGCCCCGGCTCCTGGTCATGGACGAGCCCACCGAAGGGCTGGCACCGGTGATTGTTGACCATGTGGTTGAAATCATGCACAGCCTGGCGGCCGACAAAGGATTGGCCATTTTGCTGATCGAACAGAACCTGGGGGTAGCCCTTGGGGTGTCCGACGACATTGGAGTCATGGTCAACGGCCAGATTGCGCACCAGATGCCCGCGAGTGTGCTGGCCGCCGACCGCGACCTGCAAGAAAGACTGCTGGGTTTGCGCAGTGCAGATTCAGATTCGGACGGCGGCGTAAATGCACAGCCTACGCACACCGGCGGCGAAGAGTCGCGTGATTCAGCCGGTGCGAGGTCAGCTGGTTGAAATTGTTCTTGCTCAGCGCAACGATATCGAGCCCAAGAACCTGTTTATTTTAGTAATCAAGGAGAGTAAATTGACTTCACAGCACCCAAGTCAGCCCAGTGTTCGGACCGCTTACGTTGTCGGTACTTTCGACACCAAGGCGCGCGAACTGAACTTTATTGCAACGTGTATTCGCAACACCGGCGTGCGGGTGGTCACCGTCGATTTATCGACTTTGAGGCATGACGCCCTGGCAGACGTTTCGTCGGCGCAAGTCGCCGCTTGTCACCCGGCAGGCCCGTCTGCTGTCTTCACCGGAGACCGTGGCTCGGCAGTTGCGGCCATGTCTGTGGCACTGTCGCGTTTTGTCGCCAGCTGCGGCGACCTTGACGGGATTGTTTCTGCTGGCGGTTCTGGCGGGACTTCTTTGGCCACTGCAGGCATGCGCGCCTTGCCAATCGGTGTGCCCAAAGTCATGGTGAGCACCATGGCCAGTGGTGACACACGTCCCTACGTGGGGCCGAATGACATTTGCATGATGTATTCCGTCACCGATGTCGAGGGTATCAACCGCATCAGCGAAAAAGTGCTGGCCAATGCCGCTCATGCGCTTGTCGGGATGATCTCGCACCGGATAGAGCTCAGTCCAGTGACGCGGCCCGCACTGGGCATGTCAATGTTTGGTGTCACCACTGTTTGCGTGCAAGCACTGGCCAAGTCCTTGCAAAACGACTACGACTGCCTGGTGTTTCATGCCACCGGTGTGGGCGGGCAGAGCATGGAAAAGCTGGCGGAGTCAGGCTTGTTGGCCGGGGTGATTGATGTCACCACCACCGAAGTTGCCGACGAGATCGGTGGCGGTGTTTTGTCTGCCGGGCCCACCCGTATGGATGTCTTTGCACGCCATGCCTTACCGTATGTAGGCAGTTGCGGTGCGCTGGACATGGTTAATTTTGGACCTTTTGAGACGGTACCTGAACGCTACAAGGCGCGAAACCTGTATCGCCACAACCCCACGGTGACATTGATGCGCACTACCGAGGATGAAAACCGCGCCATCGGCTTGTTTTTGGCAGAAAAACTCAATGCCATGAAAGGCCCGGTGCGATTTTTGATTCCAGAAGGTGGGGTGTCCGCCATCGACAAACCCGGCCAGCCGTTCTACGACCCGGCGGCCAACCACGTTTTGTTCTCCACCATTGAAGACAACTTCCACGCAGGCCCTGACCGCAAACTTTTGCGGCTGCCCCACCACATCAACGATGCGGCGTTCGTGCAGGCACTGGTTGCCGCCTGGCGCGATGCCTCAAGCAGCCTCACAGATTGACCTTTAACCACAACTTCCCAAGGAACCTGAATATGTCCAGCAATTCACGAGAGAACTTACTGAAAAAATTTCGCGCCAAGATCGCTGAAGGCAAGCCGCTGATCGGCGGCGGGGCGGGTACCGGCTTGTCAGCCAAATGCGAAGAGGCTGGCGGTATTGACCTGATTGTGATTTACAACTCCGGGCGCTTTCGCATGGCTGGTCACGGCTCTCTGGCCGGGCTGATGCCCTACGGTGATGCCAATTCGATTGTTTTGGAGATGGCACGTGAAGTGCTGCCCGTGGTGCGTCAAACCCCGGTTGTGGCTGGCGTGTGCGGCACAGACCCCATGCGTTTGATGGGCCCTTTCCTGGACACCATCCAAGGGGCAGGCTTTGCGGGCGTGCAAAACTTTCCGACGGTGGGTTTGATTGACGGTAATTTCCGCGCCAACCTGGAAGAAACCGGCATGGGTTACAGCAAAGAAGTGGAGATGATCCGCCTGGCGCACCAACGCGGTCTGCTGACCACGCCGTATGTCTTCAGCCCAGCCGATGCAGTTGCCATGGCGCAGGCCGGTGCCGATATTCTGGTGGCGCATATGGGCTTGACGACGTCCGGTGCCATCGGTGCCAAGACCGCCAAAACCCTCGATCAGTCAGTCGAGGAGATCAACGCCATTGCGCAAGCCGCGCTTGCTGTGCGGAGCGATATCATTTTGCTGTGCCACGGCGGCCCGATTGCCGAGCCTGAAGACGCAGCCTACGTGCTGGCACGTTGCCCGCAAATCCACGGGTTTTATGGTGCCAGCTCCATGGAACGCCTGCCAACCGAGCGCGCCATTCGCGAGCAGACCGAACGCTTTGCAAGACTCGTCCTGGCTGGGCAGGCGACGTAGATCACATGGTGTAGAGGTCTGCCGGGGTGCGCTGGCCGCTCTGATCGGGTCAGGCCCATGTGCAATGGCAGCAGGCAGTTTTTCACAAGCAAATAGCCTGCTGTGGCTTGTTCTACAAGGGTTATTTGCTATCAAAAGTGTAGCAAAAAAGTGTATCAAACAACCTTGGCGCTACTAAAAAAGTAGCACATCACCCACGTGCTTGCTGCCGTAGGTGCCTTTTTTGTTACCAATGTCAGGCTGGATTCCTGTCCATCTTGAAAGCAGCAGTTGGCCGTCGGGAAGCCCAGGTGGCACTGATCGGGTTGACTGGCAACTGTTGGCCCATGACCGATAGGGGTCTATCATTTCGGGCTTCGCAGGCTTGCGGCGGTTTGCGCTGCAAGCCTGCGCTACAGTCTGGTTTCATGGGCAAATCGATGCTGCCCGCCACACCTACCAGACAGCAACCCCTCACCAACCCATGAGTCTTGTCAAGTCCAAACAGCGCGTTGCCGACCACGGCGAGGTATTCACACCTGCATGGATGGTCGAGGCCATGCTGGACCTGGTGAAGGATGAGACCGAGCGCATTGACTCCCGTTTTCTGGAGCCAGCATGCGGCAGTGGCAACTTCATCGTGCAAATACTCAAACGCAAACTTGCAGCGGTGGAACTCAAATTTGGCAAGTCAGACTTCGAGCGGCAGCATTACGCCCTGCTGGGGCTGATGTGCATCTACGGCATTGAGCTGCTGGCGGACAACATTGCCGAGTGCCGCGCCAACGTGCTGGATGTGTTTGCCGATTACCTCAACATTGATGAGACCGACGACCTGTACCTGGTCGCAACGCATGTACTGTCAGTCAATCTGGTGCACGGCGACGCGCTGACCATGCGCGCCGTAGGCGACATGGGCAGCCAGCCCATCCACTTTGCTGAATGGGGCTACCTGGGCAAAGGCAAGTTCCAACGGCGCGACTTCCGGTTTGATGTGCTCACCGGCTCGTCAAAATACAGCGAGGAAGGCTCATTGTTTGCCGACCTGGGCAAGCATGATATTTTTACACCCATCAAAACCTACCCGCCCATGACGGTGCGTGAGTTGGCTTCATGCTGCAGCTGACCCCAAACAGTCACCGTCCTGAACACTCCGAATGCCTATGAAAACCGAACTTGTTCACTCGCTCACCAGCACTTTTGAAGCCCATGCGCAGCGGGCCGATAACGGTATTGAATTTTGGCTGGCACGCGACATTCAGCACCTCTTGGGCTATGCAAAATGGGAAAACTTTTTAAACGTCGTTAGCCGGGCCAAAACCGCGTGTGATGTGTCTGGTTATCCTGTGCCAGACCATTTTCCTGATGTCAGGAAAATGGTCGACCTGGGCTCCGGCAGCCAGCGTGACATTGACGACATCATGCTCACCCGCTACGCCTGCTACCTGATTGCCCAAAACGGCGACCCGCGCAAGCAGGAAATCGCCTTCGCTCAAACCTACTTTGCCGTGCAGACCCGCAAGGCAGAGCTGATCGAGCAGCGCTTGTTGGAAGCCGAGCGCGTTTCAGCCCGCAAGAAACTTTCAGAGACTGAAAAAGAGCTTTCGCAAGTTATTTTTGAGCAAACCGGCGGCAACCAAGACTTTGCACTCATCCGCAGCAAGGGTGACCACGCGCTGTTTGGCAAATCCACACAGGCCATGAAGTCAACCTGGAACGTGCCAGACAACCGCCCGCTGGCCGACTTTGCGCCCACCATCATCCTGAAAGCCAAAGACTTCGCCACCGAGATCACCATTTTCAACACCCGTGCGCACCAATTGGGCACCGAGCGGGCCATCTCGTCTGAACACATCACCAACAACGAGGCGGTGCGCAATACGCTGCTAAGCCGCGGCATTCGGCCCGAGGCATTGCCAGCAGCTGAAGACGTCAAAAAGGTGGAGCGCAGATTGACCTCAGAAGACAAAAAAGCACTCAAAAATCCTGGATCGCTTGATGCTTGAACAAGTGTCCTTCACCCTGCGCGGGCGCAACCCCGATGTGCTGACCTGCATCGCCAA